>NZ_CP162102.1:1241111-1551388 GCF_042466665.1 Peterkaempfera podocarpi | reverse complement strand
CCATGTCCATCGCCTGCGAACTGCTCGCCGACGCCTTCGACCGGGTGCTGGAGACCGTCCGTGAGGTACTCGACGGCATCACCCCCGAGCAGCTCACCGCCCGGGTCGACGACGGAGGCAACTCCGTCGCCTGGCTGGTCTGGCACCTCACCCGGATCCAGGACGACCATGTCGCCGACGCGGGCGGCACCGAGCAGATCTGGACCGCCCAGGGGTGGTACGACCGCTTCGGGCTGCCCTTCACCCCGGAGGCCACCGGCTACGGGCACAGCAGCCGGGAGGTCGGCAAGGTCAGGGACGTGCCCGCCGAGCTGCTGCTCGGCTACCACGAGGCGGTGCACGACCACACGGTCCGCTTTGTCGCCCCGCTCACCTCGGCCGCGCTGCACCAGGTGGTGGACGACTCCTGGACGCCGCCCGTCACCCTCGCCGTCCGGCTCGTCAGCGTCGTCTCCGACGATCTGCAGCACGCCGGCCAGGCCGCGTTCGTCCGGGGGGTGCTGCAGCGCCGACGCCACTGAGGAAGGTGTGCACGGGCAGCACGCTCCGGTAGTGTTGCGCACCCACGCAGGCGACGCGCCGAGGAGGTGAGCCCCATCACCGCAGTACCAGGTCGGGTGCTCCCTTCCCATGACGCGCGGTCCACCGGGGACAGGTGACCGCGGGAGCGCCCTTACGGCATCCCGAAAGGCTCCCATGTCGGTCACTCCGTCTCTGCTCCCCCTCGCCACCGTCGTCACCAGACTCCGTGCCGCCGGCTGCGTCTTCGCGGAGGACGAGGCACAACTGATCCGCTCCACCGCCCGGACCCCCGATGAGCTCGCCGCCATGGTGGAGCAGCGGGTCGCCGGACTCCCCCTGGAACACGTCCTCGGCTGGGCGGAGTTCTGCGGGCTGCGGATCGAGCTGGACCCCGGGGTCTTCGTCCCCCGCCGCCGCACCGAGTTCCTGGTCCGCCAGGCCGCCGCGCTGGCCGGCCCCCGGCCCGTCGTGGTCGACCTCTGCTGCGGCTCGGGCGCCCTGGGCGCGGCCCTGGCCGCGGCACTGGACACGGCCGAGCTGTACGCTGCGGACATCGACCCCGCGGCCGTGCGGTGCGCCCGCCGCAATCTGGCCGCCGTCGGAGGCCGGGTGTACCAGGGCGACCTTTATGAGGCCCTGCCCTTGCCGCTCCGCGGCCGGATCGACGTCCTTGTGGCCAATGTTCCCTATGTCCCCACCGCGGAGATCGCACTGCTGCCGGCCGAGGCGCGGCTCCATGAGGCACAGGTGGCACTGGACGGCGGCACCGACGGACTGGATGTGCTGCGGCGGGTCACCGCCGGGGCGCCGCACTGGCTGGCCCCCGGCGGCTGTCTGCTGGTGGAGACCAGTGACCGCCAGGTGCCGGCCGCGGTGGAGGTCGTCGTCGGCAGCGGGCTGACCGCCCGGGTGGTGGACTGCGAGGAGCTGGACGCCACCGTGATCATCGCGAACTCCGCGGGCTGACCCGGCACACACCGGGCAGCCACGGGCGCGCAACCGCCCGGGGCTGTCCGCCCGCGCACCGGCGGACGGACACCCCCGGGCGGCCCTCAGCGGTCACCCGAGGCCGACGGAGCGTCACCAGTAATGGCGCCGTCCGCCGACGGCGTGCCCCGCCGCTCCGAGGACCCACAGAACGGCGCCGATGAGCAGCAGCAGAATCCCGATCGTCCACAGGATGGAGATGCCGAAGATGAAGCCGATGATGAGAAGGATGATTCCGAGGGCGATCACGAGGTCCCTCCGCCCGTCTGCCGAGTAGCCTGTCCGACTTCCTGCAGGGGACACCTGCCCGCTGTGTGCACGGCCAGACACCGTCCGACAGGAGACTTCCGCAGACGCAGCGGGGGTTCGGAGCCCGCTCAGTCGAGGGCCCGGTCCAGCGTGAAGGCCGCGCTGATCAGGGAGAGATGGGTGAACGCCTGGGGGAAGTTGCCCTGCTGCTCGCCCGTGAGGCCGATCTCCTCCGCGTACAGGCCCAGATGGTTGGCGTAGGTGAGCATCTTCTCGAAGGAGAGCCTGGCCTCGTCCAGCCGCCCGGCCCGCGCCAGCGCCTCCACGTACCAGAACGAGCAGATCGAGAAGGTGCCCTCGGAGCCGCGCAGCCCGTCGGGACTGGCCTCCGGGTCGTAGCGGTGCACCAGTGAGTCCGACACCAGGTCCGTCGTCAGGGCGTCCAGCGTGGACAGCCACTTGGGATCGGTGGGGGAGATGAACTTGGCCATCGGCATCATCAGCACCGAGGCGTCCAGCACATGGCCGTCCAGACACTGGACGAACGCCTGCCGTTCGGTGCTCCAGCCGCGGCGCATGATCTGCCGGTAGATCGCGTCACGGCTCGACAGCCAGCGGTTGAGGTCCGCCGGCAGACCGCGCTTGCGTGCCGTCCGTACCGCGCGCTCGATCGCCACCCAGCACATCAGCCGGGAGTAGAGGAAGTTCTTGCGGCCGCCGCGGGTCTCCCAGATCCCCTCGTCCGGCTGGTCCCAGTGGTCGCAGACCCAGTCCACCAGCAGGCAGACGTCGTCCCACTGGGCGCTGGAGATCGGCTGCCCCCACTTGTCGTAGAGGTAGACGGAGTCGATCAGCGCCCCGTAGATGTCCAGCTGCAACTGGGAGGCCGCGCTGTTGCCGATCCGCACGGGAGTCGACCCCCGGTGGCCCGCCAGATGCGGGAGCTGCCGCTCGGGCAGTCCGCTGCGCCCGTCGATGCCGTACATGATCTGCAGGGGGCCGTCGGCGCAGCCGTCCCGCCGCTTCATCCGGTCGGAGAGAAAGCCCATGAAGGCCTCGGCCTCCGAGGTGAAACCCAGTCGCAGCAGCGCATAGACACAGAACGCGGCATCGCGGATCCACACGTAGCGGTAGTCCCAGTTGCGCTCGCCGCCGATCTGCTCCGGCAGGCTGGCGGTCGGCGCGGCCACGATGGCGCCGGTCGGTGCAAAGGTGAGCAGCTTCAGCGTCAGTGCCGAGCGCTGCACCATCTCGCGCCACCGGCCGCGGTAGACGGATCCGGCCAGCCAGCTGCGCCAGAAGCGCACGGTGGCCTGGAACGCCTCCTCCGCCTCGGCCTCCGGGCAGGCCCGCTGGGTGAGGCCGCCGCCGAGATGGTCCAGGGCGAACACCGCCGCCTCGCCCTCCAGCAGCTTGAACCTCGCCCGGACGTCCCGGCCGTCGCACTCCAGCGGGACGTCGGAGGTGAGGGTCAGCGACAGGCGGGGCGAGCTGAACAGCACATGGTTGGGCCCGGACGGCTCCGCGCTGTGCGGCTGGGCCCCGTAGTCGAAGCGCGGTGCGATCAGGGCCCGGAAGGGCAGCGACCCGCGGACGCAGAGCACCCGCCGGATCAGCCGGTGCCGGTCGATCTCGCGCGGCTCGCCCACGATCGGCATGAAGTCCTGGACCTCGCCCACGCCGTCGTCCGCGAAGAACCGGGTGATCAGCACATTGGTGTCCGGGAAGTAGAACTGCCGCACCCGGGTCGGCAGATCCGCGGTCAGCTCGAAGCAGCCGCCGCGTTCGGCGTCCAGCAGTGACGCGAACACACTCGGCGCGTCGAAGCGGGGGCAGCAGTACCAGTCGATGGTGCCGTTGCTGCCCACCAGGGCCGCGGTCCGGAGGTCGCCGATCAGCCCGTGTTCGGCGATCGGCAGGTATCCGGAGCCTTCTGTCGGGACCTGCTCGCGATCCGTCAGCGCGATCATCGCACCGGCCTCCCTCCGGCCGTATCGGCCGAGTCGGGGAATCCGCGTCTTCAGAGTAGTCCTCCGGGCCGTCCGCTCCGAGCGGGGCGGCCGGGGGGCCGCTCGGAGCAGACGGCCCGGAGCGACCAGGTGCCGGGATACTGCCGGTGTCCGGCGGCGGTGCGGGGCTACTCGCCGGCGTGGGCCCTGCGCAGCGCCGCGATGTCGAACCTGGTCATCGAGAGCATCGCCCGGGTGGTCCGGGTGGCCTTCTCCGGGTCGGGATCGCTGATCATGTCCAACAGCTCGCTGGGCACGACCTGCCAGGACACCCCGAACCTGTCCTTCAGCCAGCCGCAGGCCACCTCCTGCCCGCCCTCGGAGAGCCTGTTCCAGTAGTAGTCCAGCTCGGCCTGGTCGGCGCAGCGGATCTGGAAGGAGACGGCCTCGTTGAAGGTGAACTCCGGGCCGCCGTTCAGCGCGACGAACTGCTGGCCGTTGAGCTCGAACTCCACCGCCAGCACCGAGCCGGCCGGACCCGGACCGGCGTCGGTGTACCGGCCGACCCTGCCGAGCCTGGAGTCCTTGAAGATCGACAGGTAGTGGTCCGCGGCCTCCTCGGCCTGGCCGTCGAACCACAGACAGGTGGTGAATCCAGTGGCGGTCACAGGGGAGCCTCCTTGCTCGTACGGGGTGTCCTCGCAGGTGTGGACCGCCGCGACCGCAGAAACTCATCGCCGGTGGCAGCGGCCCATCCACCCTGGCGCGCCGGGCGCGGGCGCGGGAGCAGAGGCAGCCGCACCCCGGTGTACGAGCCGGACCGGCGAAAACGGCGGATGAGCAGCGGCCGGCGGTGTTCCCGGTGCTACCGGGCGGCAACGCCCGGCTCTGCCCCGATGTGCCCGACCGGCGGGGTGCTGCGTTGCGGCGAAAGGTCGCCCGTTCCGTCCACGACGCCGGATCCCATGGTCTTCAGGCCGAGGAGGAGGTCACATCCCGCGCCCGGAGTCCGCGGCGGCGACAGGCCCGGACGTCGGTGCCTTCACCCACCCGTGCGCCACGGCATGGATGCCGAGCTGGAAGCGTGTCTGGGCGTGCGACCGCTCCATCAGGGCGCGCAGCCTGCGCTGCAGGGTGCGGTAGCTCAGCCCGGCCTGTCGTGCGATGGCTTCGTCGGGCAGGCCCGCGGTCAGAAGACCGACCAGGAGCTGCTCCTCCGAGGACAGATCGCCGGGGTCGGTGCTGCTCCCGTTGTCGAACTCCAGCGGCAGCGCGACGGCCCAGAGGGCTTCGAACAGCGCGGACAGCGCATCCAGGACCGCCGACCGGTGCAGCACCACGAAGGAGGGGCTCGGGTTCGGGCCTGAACCAGGGCTCAGGGGGAGGATGGCCAACCGGTCGTCCACCAGCCCCATCTTGGTGGGGAGTTCAGGGAGCACCCGGGCCTGCTCGCCCGCGGTGGTCCACATACGGAGGATGTCCAGACGGCTGGGCAGCCTGATGCCGCCCGCGTCGTAGAGCGCGCGAACGGTGACACCGCGGGCGAGGAGCTCGAGTTCGGGCTGGTTGGTGTCGAGTTCGCGTCCGGGGTTGTAGGGCGGCTTGTCGAAGGCGCGGAACTCGTGCCGGGTACTCGTCACCACCTGGTCGGCCCGCTGGCGGACGGCCTCGGCCCCCGTGACCACCTCGATGAGCGTGGCCGGGTCTCGGGTGGTCATCGACCGGCGGAACTGTTCGCCGAACTCCCCCGCGCGGGCCCTCGCCCGCCGCAGCTGCTCATGCTTGGCGAGCAACAGGCCGTCCAGGGAGACCTCGGGGTCGATGGCCGCATACACGACCGGACGGCCGGCCCGGCGGCTCACCAGTCCGCACGACTGGAGCCGCCGCAGCGCCATACGGACACGGCCGGGCGGCAGCCCGGTGGCACCGGCCAGGTCGGCGGGTGCGGTAGGCCTCCCGGAGAGCAGTGCTGCATAGACGGTTTCTGACTCCGAGTCGACTCCCAGCACTTCAAGCATGGTCACCATCCTTGCCGTTCCCGGGTGGCAAAAAATCGCCATTGACGATGTTGCGCCGTACACAGAGCTTCCGGTAGCAGGGCTGACGGGCTTCACTTCCACCGACCACGCCCCAGGGGCTACCCCGACGGTGTCCGTGCCGGCACTGCCCGGGTGCGTCTCCGTCAGTTCCACCCGAGAGGACCTCGATGAACATCTCCCGTGGCCGAATACGGCGCACTGCCGCCGGCGGGGCGGCACTCGCCGTCGCCCTGTCGCTGACCGGCCTGCCCGGTGCCGCCGCGGCGCCGGCGGAGACGGTGAAGGTGCTGTCCGCCGCGGAGCAGGCACCGGCCCCGTCGCGGCTGACCCTGATCACGGGTGACACGCTCGCGGTGACGACCGGGGCCGACGGCAGGCAGTCGGCGGACATCGTCTCCGAGGCGGGCACGTCCAAGCAGTTCCAGATCAGCAGTGGGAAGAACGGCGACCTGTACGTCTACCCCGAGGACGTACTTCCGGCGGTCGCCGCCGGCATGGTGGACCCGGAGCTGTTCAACGTCACCCAGCTGCTCAAGGACGGGTACGGCGACGCCGGGGACGCCCAGCTGCCGGCCGTCGTCGACTTCGGGGGCAGCCCCGGCCCGGCCGTCCTGGACCGGCAGTCCAGGGCGCTGCCGAGCGCTCGCACCGAGCGCGTCATGTCCAGGCTGGGCATGACCGCGGTGGACATCGACAAGTCCGGGGCGAAGAAGTTCTGGCAAGCCGTCAAACCCGTCGAGCGGGAGGGCGGGAGGGCCGGCGGTGCCGCAGCCGTGGTTCCCGGGAGTTCAGGCGTGGCCAAGGTCTGGTACGACGGCAGGGCGAAGGTCCAGCTGGACCAGAGCGTGCCGCAGATCGGCGCACCGCAGGCGTGGGCGGAGGGCTACGACGGCGCGGGCGTGAAGGTCGCCGTGCTGGACACCGGAGCCGATTTGACCAACGCCGACATCGCACCCCGCATCGTTGCCGACCAGAGCTTCGTCAGCGGGGAGTCGGTCCAGGACGGTCATGGCCACGGCACCCATGTCGCATCCACCATCGCGGGCAGCGGGGCCAACTCCGGGGGCAAGTACAAGGGCGTCGCCCCCGCCGCCGACCTGCTCATCGGCAAGGTGCTCGACAACGCCGGCTCCGGCAGCGACGCCGACATCCTGGCCGGTATGGACTGGGCGGTCGGCCAGGGCGCCGACATCGTCAGCATGAGCCTCGGCGGCCCCGCGGTCGCGGGTGGCGACGTGCTCAGCCAGGCCGTGGACTCGCTCAGCGCCTCCTCCCACACCCTGTTCGTCATCGCCGCGGGCAACAGCGGCCCCGACGAGAGCACTCTCGGCACCCCCGGCATCGCGGACTCGGCGCTGACCGTCGGCGCCGTGGACAAGACCGATGTGCTGGCGTCCTTCTCCAGCCGCGGCCCGCGGCTCGGCGACAACGCCATCAAGCCGGACATCACCGCGCCGGGTGTGGGCATCGTCGCCGCCCGCGCGGCCGGCACCGCCATCGGCACCCCGGTCGGCGACTACTACACCACGCTCAGCGGCACCTCGATGGCCACGCCGCATGTCGCCGGCGCAGCGGCGATCCTGGCCGAACGGCACCCCGACTGGACCGGCCGGCAGCTGAAGGACGCGCTGACCGCCCACTCCAGGACCTCGGCGAGCTACACCCCCTTCCAGCAGGGCTACGGGCGGGTCGACGTCCCGGCCGCGGTCGACTCCACGCTGGAGCTGACGGGCGGGGCCGACTTCGGGCTGGTCCCGTTCCAGAAGGGGACATACCCCCGGCAGACCCGCACCCTGACCGTCACCAACGCCGGCTCGGCCGACGCCACGCTGGATGTCGCCCCCACGGTCAAGGACGGCGGCGGAGCGGCCCTGGCCGAAGGCGCGCTCACCCTGTCGGGGGCGGACCTGAGTGGCGGCAGACTCACCGTGCCGGCCGGCGGCAGCGCCGACGTCACCGTGACGCTGGACCCCAACGGGCTGGCGTCCGGTCAGTACACCGGGTACGTCACCGCGACTGCGGGCAGCGGCGAGCAGGTGCACGTCCCGGTCGCCTTCGCGATGGACGTCCTGCACCACGACGTGACGATCGACGTCAAGGACCGCTTCGGCAACGCTCCGTACCTGGCCAGCCTGACCATCCACGGCATGGACAACAACTACTGGCAGTCGGGGTGGGTGTACGGCGGTCAATCGAGCACGACCCTCTCGGTGCCGGTCGGTCGCTACTCGATCGAGGGTGAGCTGTTCACCGGGTACCCGGGCGACCCCAAGCGCACCTATGCGACCGATCTCTTCGACCTGCCCGATATCGACGCCACCGAGCAGGACCGGACGTTCACGGTCGACGGCACCACCGCGACCGACGCCACCGTGAAGATCACCGGCGAGAAGCGGCCGCTGGAGCGCGCCACCTACATGAACATGGTCACCCGCGACGACGGGGCCGGCGGCCACAGCTACTTCATCGCTACGGCGGGCCTGCTCAACGGCGCCGACGGCAAGTTCGGAGCCGTCCCCAGCCAGCAGGCCACCACCGGCACGCTGCACCTGTACGACTTCGTCAGCCAGCAGCAGCCGCTGCTCCAGCTGTCGGTCACCAGCCCGGAGCACACCAGCATCCCCGTCACCGAGTCGGCATCCGTGCGGCGCTTCCAAGGCACCAAGAACGTCCAGCTGGTGGACGCGGGCGCCGGCTCGGCCGAGGACTTCGCCGCCATCGACGCCACCGGCAAGGCGGTCCTCGTCTCCGCCGCCGACCTGAGTGCCGTCGACGACCAGGCCCGGCGGGCCGCGGCCGCCGGTGCCGTGGCCGTGATCGTGGCGCCCACCGCTCCGGACCCGCTGTCCAGCGGCTCGGTCGCCGCGGATCTGACCGTCCCCGTCGCCGACACCGGCTACGACAGCGGCCGCAAGCTGATCTCGATGCTGGCCCGGGGCAAGGTCACCATCGCGCTGCAGGGTGTCCTGCAGTCCGGCTACACCTACTCCACACAGTTCGCCGAGGACGGCCGGATCCCCACCAGCCTGGCCAGGACCGCGAACGCAAGCGACTTCGTCAGGGTCGAGAACACCTACCACGCCGACCAGACCCGGCACCTGGGCTACACGGCGGTGCACGTCTGGAGCCCGGACCAGGCGACATCCTTCAAGGCCTCGCAGTACACCACCATGGGTGGCAGCACGGATGACTACCTGCTGGCGAGTCCCGACCTGTCCTATGCACAGAATGTGTTCCCCAGCACCATGTCCTCCTCGTACTTCTCCGAGCCCCGTGCCACCTACCCCACGCCGGGCAGGACCTACCGCAAGGTCTGGCTCGCCGGGCCGATGCACCCGTCGGTGCTCGACCCGACAGCATGCGCCTTCTGCCGCACCGATGTCTGGGCGCGGACCACAGGCGTCGTCGGCGGTGACAGCGACCCGGCACACCAGCTCCTTTCCGGACCGGCCAGCTCCTGGACCTACTACCGCGGCGGCCAGCAGATCACCGACACCAAGCAGCTGTTCGTTCCGCAGCAGGCCGACTACACCTTCGTCCAGGACCTGACCCGGGCCCAGGACCACCCCGGCGTCACCCTGGGCGGGAAGATCCACACTGAGTGGCACGTCACCTCGGCCGCACCGACCACCATGGCCGTCAAGGGCTGCGACCAGTACCTGCCCAAGCCCACCGTCTGCGAGTCCATGCCCGCGGTGATGATCGACTATCACCTGCAGTTGGACCTGCTCAACCAGGCACCCGCCGGCCGGGCGTTCGTCTTCACCGTGGACGGTGACCGGCCCTCGGGCTGGAGCGGCGGCTCCACCGCGATGGCCGGCGCCACGGTGTCCGTCTCCTACGACGACGGCGCCACCTGGCAGCCCACCACCGTCCTGCGCAAGGGCGACCACTCCTTCCAGGTCGTGGTCAAGCATCCCAGGCTGGCGGAGACCAACGGCTTTGTGACCCTCAGGACCGAGGTCCGGGACACCGCCGGAGACCGCACCGTCCAGACCCTCACCCGGGCCTACGCCCTCAAGTAGGGGACCGGCCGTCGCCACGCGCCACGCCCGGCGCCGGCGACGGCCCGCCGCTGCGGCCGAGTGCCCGGCGGACAGAAACGGCTGCCCCCGCTCCGCGCGGAGGGCAGCCGTCCCTGCGGCGGGCGGTCAGCTCTGTGCAGCGGTACCGCTGCCGTCGAGCTCCTGGGCCAGCCGGCGCAGATGCGGGCCGTACTCGGGGTCGGCCAGGGCGGCGGCGAACTGCGCGGTGAGATACGCCAAGGGGTTGCCGGTGTCGTACCAGCGACCCTGGATGACCTGCCCGTACACGGCCCGGCCGGCGGCATAGGCGTTGATGGCGTCCGTGAGGTAGACCTCGCCGCTGCGGTGGTCGTACCAGCGCTTGGTCTGCTCGCGCAGTTCGTCGATGATGCCCGGGGTGATGACATAACCGCCGATGGCCGCGTAGGCCGACGGCGCCTCGTGCGGCTCGGGCTTCTCGACCAGTCCGGTGATCCGCAGCAGACCGTCGTCCAGGTCCTCCTTCACCACGGGCACGCCGTAGCGCTGGGAGTCGGCGGGCTCCATCGGCATCAGGGCCAGCACCGGGCAGTTGGTCGCCTCGTACGCCTTGATCAGCTGCTGGGCGCGGGGGATGTCGGCCACGAAGACGTCGTCCGGCCACAGCACCAGCATCGGCTCGTCGCCGAAGTTGCGGGCCGCGTTGAGGACCGGGGTGCCGTTGCCGTAGGGGCCGTGCTGGTCGAGGTAGGTGATGTGGCCGAGCCGGGAGAGGTCGCCCACCTCCTCCACCGCGTCCGCATAAGCGTTCCTGCCGTCCGCCCGCAGCTGGGCGACCAGCGTGGGATTGGGCCGGAAGTGGTCCTGGATCAGCCCCTTGCCACCCGAGACGACGATGGTGATGTCGGTGATCCCGGACGCCACCAGCTCACGCACCGTGTGCTCGATCACGGGCTTGTCGCCCACCGGGAGCATCTCCTTGGGCGTCGCCTTGGTCAGCGGAAGGAGACGCGAGCCGAGGCCGGCCGCGGGGATGACTGCTCGGCGGATCGTGGTGGGCATGGCGGGCTCTCCCAGGGCTCGGGCACGCGACGCCGGTCGGCGCGGCGGTGACAGACGCTACCGACTCCGCCGGGGCGGGTCCGCCCGCCCCCTGCCCCTTCCCGCCGCCCGACCGCGATCAGTGCAGCGGGAAGGGGACGCCGTACTGGTCGGCCGGGCGCGGACCGTGGATGCGGCGCTCGCTCTCCGCGATGCGCACATCATTGATGCTGGCCTCGCGCCGGGTCATCAGGCCGTCGCCGTCGAAGAGCCACAGTTCGTTGCCGTACGAGCGCCACCACTGCCCGTCCCGGTCGTGGCTCTCGTACTGGAAGCGGACGGCGATGCGGTCCCCCTCGAAGGCCCACAGCTCCTTGCGCAGGGCGTAGTCCAGCTCGCGCTCCCACTTGGCGGTCAGGAACTCCACGATGGCGTCCCGGCCGGTGAGGAAGAGGTCGCGGTTGCGCCAGACGGAATCCGGCGAGTAGGCGAGCGAGACCTGATGGGGATCGCGGGTGTTCCAGGCGTCCTCGGCGCCCTGCACCTTGCGCAGGGCGGTCTCATGGGTGAACGGGGGCAGCGGGGGACGACTGGTCATACCCGTCTCCTTGGCGCGATGCGGGGGTCTCGGCCGAGACTAGCCCGGCTGCCCGGTGGCCGGCCCCGGAGCGCCCGCCTGGTTACCCCAACCGGTGGCACGGGCCGCCAGCGCGGGTGCGCGGGCCTTCGCCCGCGGGCCCCGGCGGCGGAGGTCCGCCGCCCCGTGCCTGCCGGCCGGGGCGGCGGGCCTCATCCGCGGGCCGTCACCAGCGCACTGCCGAACCGGGCTTCAGCAGGTGCAGCCGGTCCGCGGCACCCACCTGCTCGAAGGCCTCGGCCAGGGCCGTGCCGTCCTCGGTGAAGTGCGCCCAGTGCTCGAAGTGCACCGGTACGACCTTCCGGGCCCCCAGGACCGCCGCCGCCTCGGCCGCCTGGCGGCTGGTGAGCGTCAGATTGCCGTCCGGCACCAGGGGGGTCCGCGCCGCCCCCGCGAAGAGCAGGGCCACATCGACCGGTGCGAAGCGGTCGGCGATGGCGGCGACCACCGCCGGTGAGGCGTTGTCGCCGCTCACATAGACCGTCGGTAGGCCCTCACCGGCCAGGATGAACCCGGTGACCTCGCCGACCAGGTGCTCCGAGCCGTCCGGTCCGTGCTGCGCCGGCACACCGGTGATCCGCAGCTCACCGCCGTCCGGCCGGTCCAGCACGGTGTGCTCCCAGTTCGGCAGCGCCCGCACCGGGTCGCCCAGCCGCTCCCGGGCCGCGGTGGTGGACAGCACCAGCGGAACACCGCCCAGGAAGGCCCGACCGGCGGTGTCCAGATTGTCCGGGTGCTGGTCGTGGGAGAGCAGGACGGCATCCACCGCGCCGATCTCCGCGGGCCGCAGCGCGGGACCGGCGGTCTTGGTCAGCTTCCGCGCGCCGATCGGGTAGTCGCCGGGCTCGTCGAAGGTCGGGTCGGTGAGCAGTCGGAGCCCGCCGGTCTCGATCACCGCGGTCGGGCCCCCGACATATCGGATGCTCAGAGTGGTCATGCTGTCCCCTCGTCGGACACGCCCTGGTCGTCAGGGCCGCACGGTGGTGCCGCAGCCATCGAAGCATCCGGCCCGGTACAGCCGCACCCGCGCGCATCGGACGGTTCGAGCCCACCAGCCAGGTCTCCTCGACGTGCGGCGTTCACCCCGGGGAGGAGACCAAAGCAACGACGCCTGGGCCCGCCTCCCGGCCTACGGTGGCTGTGTCTCCAACATCTACATCGACGTACCCCAGTCCTGGCTCCCCGGCGTCCCCACCTGCTGACATCCCTGTCCTGCGGCCCTGCCCCCGTGCGGGAGCGGAGGCGGGGCCGTACGGCAGGATCGCCGTCGTGAGGGAGATCGACGACCACGACGAACTGATGGCCCGCTGCGGCGGCGACACCCTGTGCCGCTGGGCCGCCCATGGCCTGGACGGGCACGGCCGGGCCTGGCTGAGCGGCGACTCGCGGGCCGTGGCGATCGCCGGCCCCGGACTGTCCGCACGGGACCGCCTGGTGGTGCACGGAGCGGCGGACGCCGCCGTCCCGCTGGCCCGCGAGGTCCTGGCCGAGGTGGGGCCGACCTACCGCCCGCTGGGAGCCCCGGCGGTGGTGGACGCCCTGACGGCGGGCATCCCCGGGCTGGCGCTGGTGGACTCCTTCGGCTGGATGGACCGCACCACCCCTCTGCCACCCTCCGGCACCGGGGCGGCGGTCTGGCTCACCGACGCCGAACTGCCCCAGGTGGCGGCGCTGGTGGACGAGGCGTTCCCCACCTCGCACGCCAGACCGGGAGTGCCGGGCGTGGAACGCTGGGCCGGGGTGCGGGACAAGGCCACGGGCAGGCTCCTCGCTGTGGCGGCGCTGGCCTGGTCCGCCCCCACGCTGGGTCTGATCACGGGTGTCGCCGTCAGCCCGGCGGAGCGTGGCCGGGGGCTCGGCCGTGAGGTCTGCCGTACGGTGCTGGCCGCGGCGCTGGCGGAGCACGGCGCGGCCGCCCTGATGGTCGACGGCGACAATCTGCCCGCTCGGCGCCTCTACCAGGGGCTGGGCATGCGCCACCGGCCGCTCCGGGCGGCCGCCCGGTCCACTCCGGCTCCGCGGCTCACATGCTGTTCGGACAGTGACCGCAACCCGGCGCCGCGGTAGCAACGCGACCCGGCGCCGCAGGAGCAAGCGGGTCCGGCCTGCGCTCCGGGCCGGCGGTCATCCGTTCGTCCGCCGGTCGGCACCGTAGGCGAAGAGTCCGGGGACGGGCTCTTCGCCTACGGTGCCGAGTGGGCGGATCACCGGGTCCGGGCGGGGGTGGCTGCCGGGGTGGTGTGGTCATCCGGGGCGGGGTGCGGGCGGCGGGGCCGGCGCAGCGCGGCGAGGGAGACGAGAAGGGCGACCACCAGCAGGGCGGCGCCCGTGGCGAAGGCCAGGTGGTAGCCGCCGGTGAGGGCCGCGGCCCGGCTCTGCCCGGCGGCGAGCAGTCCCCGGGTGCGTGAGGCGGCCAGGGTGGACAGTGTTGCGACGCCCAGGGCCATGCCGATCTGCTGGGTGGTGTTGAAGAGCCCCGAGGCGAGCCCGGCGTCACCCTCACCCGCGCCGGACATGCCGAGTGCGGTGAGCGCCGGGAGTGCCAGCCCGAAGCCGGCGGCCAGCAGCATCACGGGGAGCAGGTCGGTGAGGTAGTGCGCGTGTACGGGGACCCGGACGAGCAGCCCCAGCACCCCGATCAGCAGCACGATCCCGGCGGCCAGCACACGCTGCTCGCCGAAGCGGGCGGAGAGGCGGGCGGAGACGCCCAGCGACACCGCGCCGATCGCGGCCGCGGCCGGGAGCATCGCCAGCCCGGTCCTGGTGGCGCTGTATCCGAGGACCTGCTGGAGATGCAGGGCGACCAGGATCTGGAACGAGAACAGCGCGGCCACCATCAGCGCCTGCACCAGATTGGCCCCCCAGACGCTGCGCGGGCGCAGGATCCGCAGCGGCATCAGCGGTGTGCGTGCGGTGGCCTGACGGAGGATGAACCCGGCGAGCAGGACGACGGCCAGGGTGCCAAGTCCCAGGGTGTGCGCCGACGTCCAGCCGTAGTTGTCGATCTGGACCACGGTGGAGATTCCCAGCATCAGACCCGCGGTGACCAGCAGCGCGCCCAGCACGTCGGCTCCGGCGGCGAGTCCCAGTCCGCGGTCGGCGGGCAGCACCGGGAGTGCGACGGCCAGGACCGCCAGGCCGATCGGGAGGTTGATCAGGAAGATCCAGTGCCAGCTCAGGGCGTCGGTGAGGATGCCGCCGAGGACCTGGCCGATGGAGGCGCCGGCGGCGCCGGTGAAGCTGAACACGGCGATCGCCCGAGACCGCTCACGGGGCTCCGGGAACAGGGTCACCAGGATGCCCAGGCCGACCGCCGAGGCCATGGCGCTGCCGATGCCCTGCAGGAACCGGGCGGCCAGCAGCACCGTCGGGGTGGTGGCCGCGGCCGCCAGCAGCGAGGCCGCAGTGAACACCGCGGTGCCCGCCAGGAACATCCGTTTGCGGCCGATCAGGTCGCCGAGCCGGCCGGCCAGCAGCAGCAGGCTGCCGAACGCCACCAGGTAGGCATTGACCACCCAGCTCAGCCCGGTGGGGGAGAAGCGCAGGTCCTGCTGGATGGCGGGCATCGCCACGGTGACGATGCTGCCGTCGAGGATGACCATCAGCAGCCCTGCCGCGATCACCGCCAGGGCGAGCAGGGGCGACCGGGGGACGGTGGGCGGAGGTGTGGATGCAGCGGGCATGGGTTCTCTCCTGTCCGGTGAGGCGACAGAAGGAACCGTAGCAGATTGTTTTGTTGTAGATGATTTATTTCGGCCCTACCGTGCACTACTGCCGGCGCCGGCGCCTGCGGACCGGCTGCGGACACTCGGCGGGAGTGGCCAGATGTCCACCGGCCAGGCGTTGCATCGCCCGTACGAAGACCTCCCGCTCGTCCTCGGGCAGCGCCTCCAGGACCTCCTTGTGCACCCGGTCGGCGATCTGCTGGCTCTGTCGGGCGACCCGGGCGCCCTCCTCGGTGACCGCGATGATCCGCGCCCGGCGGTCCGTGCTGGAGGGGCGGCGCTCGGCGAGCCCGGCCTCCTCCAGGGCGTCGACCGTGACGACCATGGTGGTCTTGTCCATGTCCCCGATCTCGGCGAGCTGGATCTGGGTCCGCTCCTCCTCCAGCGCATGGACCAGGACGCAGTGCATCCGCGCTGTCAGTCCCACCTCGGCCAGCGCCGCCGCCATCCGGGTCTGCAGCACATGGCCGGTGCGGTTCAGCAGGAAGGAGAGGTCCGGGGCGGTGCGGGCGGGTGCTGTGGCGGTCATACCCGCCAGCATAGATCCGTGGCGGATAATCCGGTGACGGACCTTGTTTCCGTGCGCCTGGCGCCGTGCCCGCCGGGTCCGGGTCTATGCGTGTTCAGCAGCAGCGATCTCTTCGCCCCAAGACTTGTCATGGACGGGACGCTCCACTTCACTGGTGCGCATGCCGAAGCCTCTTCGCAGAGTCCTGGTCGCCCTTGTCGCCGCGTTCGCAGCCCTGCTGCTGACCGCCACCCAAGCCTCCGCCGTCACCAAGCTGACCCAGGCGCAGGCCGAGTCCATGTTCCGCGCCGCCGGGATCACCTGGTCGTCCAGTGGCGGATGCAGCAACCGCAACGTCTCCACCTGTACGTCCTTCGACCAGCTCAACCAAGCCACGGCCCAGGGTGCGGTCACCCTCAAGAAGGCCAGCGGCTGCGCCATCAACATCACCGGTGGCACCGAGACCGGCCACGCCAGCGGCACCTACAGCCACTGGAACGGCTACAAGCTCGACATGAGCCGGAACACCTGCATCAACAACTACGTCACCGGCGTGTTCACCTACATCGGCCCGCGCGCCGGCGACGCCGCCCCCCAGTACCAGTCGGGGGCCGGCAACATCTACGCCAACGAGGGCACCCACTGGGACGTCCTCTACTACAACTGCGGCGGCTGCTGACCACCTCCCACCCTCCGCAGGCGCCCCCTGCCCGGCCACCGGAGCCGATGCTCCCTCACCCGGCAGGGGGCGCCTGCCTGCGGCCGGTCCCCGCTCCCGGGGAGCCGCGCCGTGCCGGGCCGCTCCTGTCCGGCGGGATCCTCCGACCGGCGTTACCGTGAGAACCAGGGCTTCGACGAAGCCGGCCCTTGATGCGCTCGGGAGGTGGGCGCTTTGCCCGAGGAGGAGACGGGCCGGGCCGACGAGCCGCTCGAGTCACAGGTCCCCCGACTACGGCTCGATGAGCTGCTCGACGAGCTGCAGGCGCGCCTGGCCATCGTCCGCGGCACCCATGACCGGGTCCACAGCCTGCTGGAGGCGGTGCTCTCGGTCGGCCGCGAACTGGGGCTGAGCCAGGCACTGCACCGCATCGTCGAGACCGCCACCGTCCTGGTGGACGCCGAGTACGGGGCGCTCGGTGTGATCGGCCCCGACGGCAGAACACTGTCGCAGTTCGTCACGGTGGGCGTCGACGAGCAGACCGCCGAGATCGGGCGCTTCCCCTCCGGCGGCGGTGTGCTCGGCGAGCTGATCCGCGACCCCCGGCCGCTGCGGGTGCCGGAGATCGGCGGGCACCCCGCCTCCGTGGGCTTCCCGGCCCACCACCCGCCGATGCACTCCTTCCTGGGGGTTCCCATCAGGGTCCGGGACGAGGTGTTCGGCAATCTCTATCTGTCCGAGAAGCACGGCGGCGCCCAGTTCGACGCCGAGGACGAGTCGCTGCTGGCGACCCTTGCGGTGGCCGCCGGTGTGGTGATCGACAACGCGCGGCTGTACGAGGAGTCGGTGACCCGGGGGCGCTGGCTGGCCGCGGGCGCGGAGGTCACCCGGGAGCTGCTGTCCGGGGGTCCGACGGAGCGGGTTCTGGCGCTGATCGCCGACCGCTCCCAGACCCTCACCGAGTCTGACCTGGTCGCCATCGCGGTGCCCCGGGGGGCCGAGGAACTGGTGGTGGAGCTCGCCGTCGGCAATCAGGCCGACAGCCACCGCGACCTGGTGCTGCCGATGGTCGGCAGCCTGATGGGGACCGCGTACACCCGGGCGGCTCCGGTGGTCAGCGCCGATGCGGCCTCCGATCCCAGGATCACCGCCGGGCCGCCGCGGTTCGCCGGCCTGGGCCCCGCCGTCGCCGTCCCGATCGGCACCGCGGAGGGCGGTGTGCACGGCGTGCTGCTGCTCGCCCGGGCCACCGGGGGTCCGCTCTTCACCGAGGCCGAGATCGGCCCGCTGGCCGGGTTCGCGGGCCAGGCCGCGGTCGCCATGGAACTGGCGGAGCGGCGACGCAACGCCGAACAGCTCGCACTGCTGGAAGACCACGACCGCATCGGCAGGGACCTGCACGACCTGGCCATTCAGCGGCTCTTCGCCACCGGGATGACGCTGCAGAGCGCCCAGCCGCTGATCACCCACCCCAAGGCCGCCCAGCGGGTGCTCCAGGCGATCGACGACCTGGACGAGACCATCAGGACCATCCGCACCGCCATCTTCGGGCTGCGCACGCCCGAGACCGGTATCGGGGGATCGGCGGCCAGCCTCCGGGCCCGGGCCGCCGCGACCGTCCAGGAGGCCGCCCCCGCCCTCGGCTTCGCACCCCATCTGCGGATGGAAGGGCTGCTGGACACCGAGGTGCCGACGGACCTCGCGGGCCATGTGCTGGCCGTCCTCGCCGAGTCGCTGGCCAATGTGGCCAGGCATGCGCACGCCCACCGGACGGCGATCGTGCTGGTCGCCGAGCCCGACATGGTGTCGCTGACCGTCACCGACGACGGCGTGGGCCTCCCGGAACCCCTGACCCGCCGCGGCGGACTGCGCAATATGGCGGAGCGGGCCGAACAGCTCGGCGGATCCCTGGAGATCGCCTCCGCCCCCGGCGGAGGCACCTGCATCACCTGGCAGGCACCGCTGGCGGACCAGGCCGGGTCCGTCGGCCGGTAGACCCATCCGCCGGCAGACCCACCCGCCGGCAGACCCTCCCGTCGGCCACCGCGTACGAGAGGCCGCCGCGCTCGCTGCCGCGCGGACGGACGCCCTGCTCAGGTCTCCGGCAGCCCGCCCTGCTGCGGACGGCCGTCGGTGGACGGGCAGCCGCGGAGGTCGCCCGAGACCCGGGTGGCGATGACCGCCGCCTGGACCCTGCGCTCCACACCCAGCTTGGCCAGCAGCCGGGAGATGTGGTTCTTGACGGTCTTCTCCGCCAGGAACAGGCGTCTGCCGATGTCGCGGTTGGTCAGCCCCTCGCCGATCAGGACGAGGATCTCCCGCTCCCGTGCGGTGAGGTCGGCGAGGGAGGGCGGAGCCGAGCCGTCGGCCGGCCGCGTGTCGCCGCGCAACCGGGCCATCAGCCGGGCCGTGGTCCCGGGGTCGAGCATTGACTGTCCGGAGGCGACCGTGCGTACGGCGGAGACCAGGTCGCTGCCGCGGATCTGCTTGAGCACATAGCCCGCAGCCCCGGCCATGATGGCGTCCAGCAGCGCCTCCTCGTCGTCGAAGGACGTCAGCATCAGACATGCCAGGTCCGGCATCCGGGAGCGCAGCTCCCGGCAGACGGAAACCCCGTCGCCGTCCGGCAGCCGCACATCGAGGACGGCGACATCGGGCCGCAGCGCCGGGATGCGGGCCATGGCCTGCGCAGCCGTGGCCGCCTCGCCGGACACTTCGATGCCCTCCCCCTCCAGCAGGTCGCGCACACCGCGGCGGACCACCTCGTGGTCGTCGACGAGCACCACGCGGACCGGCTGCCGTACGGCCGCCGCGGCTGGGTCGTTCACCGTCATCGGCCCGTCCTCCCTGTGACCCGGGACGCCGGCTGGAGCGGGACGGAACCCCACTCGGCTCCACGGTCACTGCACGGCCGGCGTCAGTACAGGGCCGTAAGTCCCCGCATCGCAGCCGTTCGACACCTGTGGGTGGTCCGCGCCGTTCACCGTGTGCATCGGCGCCCTGCGCGGAGTGGCGGCCCCCACCGGCCCGTAACCGATGCGCAGCAGCGCCTGGGGATTGCACAGTCCGGCGTGCGGGTCGCGCAGCAGCCAGCGCAGATCCTTCCATTCCAGGGCCTGGTGCAGGAAGGACGCCACCAGTCCTCGGGCGGTGAGCACCAGCAGCACCTTCTGCATGGCCTGCCCGGCCCGCAGCCAGTCCGCCGGGTTGTCCTGGCGGGTGGCGAGCAGCAGCAGCTGGGGGTCGTGCTCGAAGTGCGCGGCGGGCCGGGGATGCGCGTTGAGGTGCCCGGTGAAGTCGCGCATCGGGATGTGCGCCTCGGCGTCCGTCATCCCCAGTGCGGCTGCCGGGATGCCGTGGCCCTGGTCCGGGCGGTTGCCCGGGGTGCACCAGGCCGCGGTCTCGGCGCGGCGTGCGGGGTCCTTGTTGTTCCGGCGCTCGGCGTCGGTGGTGATGCCCAGCAGCCGGGACGCCTCGCCCCCGTCGGGGAAGTGCAGCTGGGCCTGTTCCGACTCGGCGGCGCGGAGGAGTTCGTCGAGGACCGCCTGCGGGACCGGGTCTCCGGTGAAGGGCAACCGGGAGCTGTGCCGGAGCCAGATGGACTCGTACAGGTCATGGCCGTTGTGGCCGTTGTGAACAGCATGGCCGTTGTGGCCTCCGGTGGCGCGCGGCGCATCCGGCGGTCCGGCGAGGTGTACGGCTGCCAGCACCTCCGGTCGGGCGGGGTCGGGCAGCAGCCGGGTCACCGGCTCCCAGCCTTGGTGGGCCGCGGCGGTGCGCAGGTTGAAGACCGCGGCGCCCACCGACAGGTGCACGGCCCGGCCGCCGGGGTCGGCGACCGCCAGTTCCCGCGCCGGAGCAGCGCCGACCTCCACGGTGCGACTGGCGAGGTCCAGATGGAACCGCCACGGCTGGGTGTTGTGGATCGAGGGTGCGGCCACGGCAGCGCGGAGGAGGTCCTCCAGTGCGGCGGCGTCGACGGCCGGCTGCTGCATGGCTCCTCCTTCTCGCCGGTCCCGTGGACGCTGCGGTCCAGGGAGCTGGAATCCGTACCGTGAGCATGGGCGCGTGGGCGCGGCGGGTACAGGGTCCGCAGGTCCCCGGGGGCGGGCCGAACGTCTCGGTGGGCGGGGCCCGGTCGGCCCCGCCCCTGGACCGGCGCCCGGACCCGTCGGCTGCCCGGCCGTGGGCCGTCGGCTGCCGCCCGTCCGGCAGCCGCCCGCCGGGCAGACGGCCCCCGACGGCCTGCTCGGGTGTCAACCGGCGGGGACGACCGCCACCGGACAGGGCGCATGCTGCACCAGGGCGTGCGCGACCGGACCCGGATGCGGTCCCAGGACGTGCCTGCGGTGGGCCGCACCGGCCACCACCAGATCGGCGCCCTCCGCGGCCTCCAGCAGGGCCGCGGGTACGCCGCCGTGGCGCGGCCGCAGCTCGACCCCGACCGCAGGGTGGGCGGCGGCAGCCGCGGCGACGGCGGTCTCCAGCGCACGGTACCGGTCCTGCTCGGCGGCTTCGGAGCCCGCCGACCCCCGCGTCGGCAGCGGACCGGCGGAGGAGCCCCAGGCCCGCACCACCGTCAGCCGGGAACCCCAGAGCTGTGCCTGGGCGAAGGCGAACGCCGCCACCAGCCCCCTGGCGTCGTCGCCCACCCCCAGCACCACCCGTCCGTGCCGCCGCCCCACCGCGTCGTCGGTGCCCCGGACGACCACCACGGGGCACGGCGACCGCGCCGCCACCTGGAGGCACACCGAGCCCAGCAGCACACCGGCGAGACCGCCCCGCCCGCGGCAGCCGACGACCAGCAGCGCCGCCCTGGACCCCACCTCCACCAGGCCCGGTACCGGAGAGTCCGCCACCACCTCGGTACCCACCGTGACCGCCGGACGCCGTGCCGCCGCCCGCCCGGCAGCCTCGGCCATGAGCCGTGCGACGGCCCTGCGGGCCTCCGCCAGCTCGTCGTTGTCCGTGGGGTCGGGTTCATAGCGGTCCCACAGCGAGGTGTGCACCAGACCCAGGGACGTCCCGCGGCGGGCTGCCTCGTCCGCGGCCCAGTCCACCGCCCGCAGACTGTGCGGGGAACCGTCGACGCCGACCATCACGGGGTGGGCCATCGCGGTCCTCCGCCCGGTCGGCCGCCGCGCCGCCCCTCCCGCCGGCCGGACCCCAGGGGCCCAGCCGGCGGCCCGTACGGCCTCGCGCCCACGCCCGGCCCGCCGGCTACGCCGAACGGGACCGTCCGGACCAGCGCGGTTCGACCTGCTCCCACTCCTGCTCCCAGGCCACCGCCAGCCGCTGGTCGATACGCCGCCGGCCGAGTCCCAGGACGGTCCCGCACAGCACGGCCGAGCCGCTGGCCATCGCCAGGCCGGTCAGGGCGGCGCTGGTGGCCAGATCGGTGCCGGACCGGGGCAGCGACGCCAGGGCCCCGCTGTCGTCCACCCAGGTGGCGACCGCCGCGCCCCGGGCCGTGCCGGCCGGTACCGGGAGCTGCCCGGTGTGCGTCCGACCAGCGGGGTACTGCCAGCTGGCCGGGATCCTGGCCTGCGGGGTGCCCTCCAGCCAGACGTTGCCGGCCGGAGCGGCCACCAGAGTGGTCGCGGTCACCTGGTGGCGGTGCGCGGCCAGGTCCCTGGCGCTGCGCAGATCCGCCCGGTAGAGCGCAGCCGTGACGACCACCGACAGCACGGTGGCCACCAGTGCCAGCAGCGTCACCGCCAGGGACAGCCGGGTGCGGGTGCGGTCCACGGAACGCCGCATCGGGTTGCCGTCCCGGCCGATGGCACGGCTGAACCGGATGCCCCACCTCGTCGAAGCGGACGAACGGAGTGATGACGCGGCTCGGCGGCCCATGGCGCCCACCTCCCTCGGAACGTCGGCCCGGCGTGGCCGGGTCGGCCTGCGCTGCGGCCCGCCGGGACTTGCGGGGTCCCGGAGAGGGCCTCCTGTCCATGGTCCACCCGCAGGGCCGCCATGTCCGAACGGAGCCCGGCGCCCGGCCTGTACCGGACATACGGCGCCGGTGCGGTGCGGCCGCTGCCGCCGCGCACCGGCGCACGGTCCGGCCGCTCAGTGCGGGACCAGCGGCCGGGGGGCGGGGATGCTCAGCCGGGCGGCGATCCTGCGGCGCATGGCGTCCATCGCGAACCCCTTGGGGTCGATCTTTCCGGGCTCCCACTCCAGGTGGCCGATCACACTCCGTTCGGACCAGTGGAAGCAGCGGCAGACCGCGGCGCAGGCCCGCTCGATCGCCTCCAGCTGCGCCGCGGGCCAGGGGTCCACGCCGTCGCCGAGGTTGATCGCCTCGAAGCCGTAGAAGTGCGTGTTGCCATCGGTGTCCGCATGCCTGACGGGCGGCAGCGCGCTCTCCTGGACCACTGCCTGGAGGACGGCGCCGTCGCCCTTGCCGGCGTGGTTGACCCGGCCGTTGCCCACCAGGATCACCGTCCCGTCCTTGGCGATCACACCGTGGCAGAGCGGTCCGGGGAGGTCGGAGCGGCCGTCCCAGCACAGGTCCACGCTGGCGGCCGTGCCGGAGGTCACGGTGTGGTGGACCACCACCCCGTTCACCGGTCCCCAGGGACCCTTGTGGTTGCGGTTGTGGGTGCGCCACCTCGGGTGTTCGACCACGGTGAGCCCCTCGGCGCGCAGCGCGTCCAGGAACTGGTCTGCTGTGAGCGGGACGGCCATGACTCTCCTCTCCCAGGGTTCTGCGGGTGCCGGCTGCCGTCAGGCATTCCGGGCTCCCGCCGGGCGGACGGGCCGGACCGGTGCGGTCCGGCCCGTCCAGCGTCCCGGTGGACACGTCACCGCCGCGTGGCGGGCGCGTGACCCGGGCACCGCGCGCCGCCGGGGGAGAGCCCGGTGACCAGCTGCCGCAGGTCCGGTGTCGGATCAAGGCCGAGCTCCGCCCGCAGCCGCCGGCCGTAGCGGGCGAAGGCGTCCAGCGCCTCGGAGGGGTTGCGTTCCGCCAGATGGGCCTGGATCAGGCAGGACTGCGCGCTCTCCCGCAGCGGGTCGGCATGCACGGCCGCCCGGGCGGCGGCCACGGCCGCGGCGTACCGCCGGGCACCGATCAGCTGCTCGGCCAGCCGTTCCAGGGCGTGCAGCCGCAGCTGCCGCCAGTCCTCCGCCTCCAGCTGCGCCCAGTCGTCGTACCAGCCGGGCAGCAGATCCACCGAGAGGGCGTCGACCGCCGCCAGGTCGCGTTCGGGGTCCCCGGCCGCCGTGTCGGGGTCCAGGATGCGGTGGGCGATCCGGCGGGCGTGGTGCAGATCGACGGAGGTGCCGCCGGCCAGCCGGACCTCGGCCGGGCCGATCTCCAGGGCCCGGCGGCCCTCGCTGTGCAGCCGCGCCAGGGCCGAGCGGAAGTTGGCGTGTGCGCAGTGCTCGGGTGCCTCGGGCCACAGCGTTCCGGCGACCAGGGCCCGCGGTACGGCGGCCTGGCAGCACAGGGCGACAAAGGCGAGCACCCGCTGCGAGCCTGTCGGGACGGCCACCGGCACCTGGCCGACCCGCAGGTCGAAGCCGCCCAGCACGGTGATGTGCGCCCCCGGCCGGCCGGAGGGCGCACCCGGCCGGGCCGCCCGGCCCCGGCCGTGCTGGGAGGTGGTGGGCGGGCGCAGCCGGAGGGCGGCGCCGTTCACGGGGTGGCGGGTCGCCCTGCCGGGCCGGGTTCCCGCTGGGTGTGCCATGGCGGTCAGGCCCACGGGGGGCCGGCGGGCGCCGGCTCCGTCGGCTTGGCCGGCGCCTGGGGGGCTGCCGTGCCGGGCGGCGCAGCCGGGCCACCGACCGCCTGCCTGCCCCGGTGGGTCCGGGGGCCGCCTGCGGGTGCGGCGAACCGGTGGCCGCCGTGCGGGTCCACGGCCGGGACACCGGCCGGGCCGGCGGTGCGCACCGGAGCACCGGTGCGGTCGGACGGGTTGCCGCTCTCGGGTCCTGGGCCGTGGAAAGGGGCATCCACCGTGGGGTCGATGCCTCCTGTGCCTCCGGGGAGGCCGCCTGTGCGGACGGTCGGCAGCAGCGCGGTCACATGATCACCTCCGGGTTCCCGGCCGGGCCGGGAAGGAACGGTGGAGTCCCGGTGTCTTCCCTATACATATGGGCGATATGTACCTTGTATACCCAGTGTGTGACTGCGGCCCGCCGGGGGTCAAGGAGCCCGGGAAGCGCAGCGCACGGGCCAAGGAGGCGGACATGCCCGCAGACCGACGAGCCGCGGCAGCGGCCGACGACCCCCGGGAGGCAACCGCGACCGCGCGCAGTCTCCGGGGTCGGCTCAGCCGCCCGCTGGTGCTCACCGAGGCCCTGGTGCTGGCGGACCGCGAGGGACTGGCCGCGCTCACCATGCGCCGGCTGGCCACCCGCCTGGGTGTGGAGCCGATGGCGCTCTACCGGTACGCGGCCGGCAAGCAGGCGCTGCTCGACGGGCTGGTGGAGGCGTTCTTCGCCGAGGTCGCCGCCCGGCTGGAACTGCCCGCGGACACCGGGGCGGCACGGGCCGCCGGGACGTCCGGACTCGACTGGCGGGACGAACTGCACCGCTACGCCCTGGCGTTCACCCGGGTCGCCGAGGCCCACCCCGAGGTGTTCCCGCTGGTGGCCACACGTCCGCTGGCCGTCCCGCTGGCCCGCCGCCCCACCCCCATGCTGCAACTCAACGAGTGTGTGCTGGACCTGCTGAGCCGCGCGGGCTTCGACGACCGGGCAGCGCTGGCACTCCAACGCGCCGTCACCGCCTGGGTGCTGGGCTATCTGCTGGTCGACAAGCGCCTGGCGGTCGACAACCCCGAGGAGCCCGACCCCATGCTGAGGCTGGGCCTGCACCGGCTCCCCGCCGCCGACTACCCCCGGCTGCGCGCCACCGCGCCGCTGCTCACCGACCACGACGAGCGGGCCGAACTCGCCGCGGGCCTCGACGCCCTGCTGCACGCCTTCCCCAGCCCCACCCCCACCCCCGATGCCTCGCGATAGGTGGACCTGCCCGTCACGCGGACGTCACGGTGCCACCGCGCCCCGGTGACGCAGTCCGCCGCAGCATCGCCTGTGTACGCGGCGGCGCGCGCCCGAGCGGCCGCGCCCCGGCAGTCCCTGCCCCGCGTGCGGCCGGGTCGGCGCGCACGGGGCCGACAGCACGGGAAGGCGCAGTCTGATGACCAGCCCCACGACCGGCCCCACCGCAGTGTCCGCGGCGGGCCCGGAGCAGCCGCACACCGAGGCCGAGCACCTGGGATGGGAGATCAACATCCCGGGTCACCCGGCCCGCCAGGACTCTCCCGAGTACCAGCAGTCCCGTCTGCGGATGCATCAGATCCTGGACACCCTCCAGCGGCCGTTCTACGGCACCGGCCATGTCGAGGACCACCACGGCGGCGGGCTGTGGTTCAAGGACGCCGAGGGCTGGTTCCTGGTCCGCAATCTGGTGGGCATCGAGTGGTCGGCGCAGTTCTGCGCCGACCCCGCCAAGGTCGACCTGCTCCGGCAGAACGCCCGCCGTCTGTACGCGGCCTTCCCCGGCACGGTCGAGGAGCTGGGCATCCGGGACCTGCTGGACACCCCCATCACCGACGCCGCCGGCGTGGCCCGCTGGACCGACTCGATCTGCAACGCCAGTGTCCCGCTGCCGCACCCGGTCCACTCCGGCGAGCTGCCGGCCGGCGGAGGGGTGCACCACTACCCGGGCCCGGTCGCCGAGATCACCTTCTTCAAGCGGGACGACTTTGTGCTCTGGGTCACCGACCAGGACGGCCACCCGGTGGCGGTCGCCCCGGTGGACCGGCGCGGCTCCGGGGACGGGCGCGCCCAGGTGCTCTATGCCTCGCCCGCCTCGCCCCTGTACGGGCGGCTGTCCGAGGCACAGGCCGGAGGAGACGTCCTGGTGCTCCCCGCGGACGACCCGGTGGCCGAAGCCGCGTTCGCGCGGCAGAACGGCCCGGCCCGCACCAGGGGCGGCCCCGCCGCAGCCGCATGATCCGGCGTACGGGGCGGCCGCACCCGCTCGATGTCCCGGGCGGGCCGACGGCCATGGCGGTCCGTGTGCCACCGGCCGGATAGCTGCGGTTTCCCAGCCCGGGGACGGCCAGGGTCTCGACGAAGTGCATGGGTCCCTTCTTCTGGGTCGATACCCCTGGGGGTATCGACCCTGCCCCCGCCATATACCCCCACCGGTATGCAGCGGCGGATGCGGACGGGAATGTCCGGGAGCCGGGGCCGCTTGGCAGAGGGCGGGAGCGATGTCCGCGACACCGCTGGTCGGCATACCCGCCCGGGTATCATCGGCGGCAGGCGGCGCTGCAAAGGAGGACTCCATGCAGGTGGACGAGGATGCGGTGACAGCGGTGCTCAACCGTCTGCGCCGGGCCCAGGGGCAGCTGGCCGGGGTGATCGCCATGATCGAGGCCGGGCGGGACTGCAAGGACGTGGTCACCCAGCTCGCCGCGGTCTCCCGGGCGCTGGACCGCGCCGGCTTCAAGATCGTGGCCAGCGGTATGCGCCAGTGCATGACCGCGGTGGACGGGCAGGCCGCGCCCATGAGCGAGGAGGAGCTGGAGAAGCTCTTCCTGGCCCTCGCCTGAGTGCCCTTGGCGGAGCGGCCGCAATGACCTGATGGATCGTCAGAGGTCGAGTGCGACCTCGCCGTCCGGGCAGGAGCAGCAGATCAGGGCGTTGCCGTCGGCCGGCGGCTCGACCGGCTCGGGGGAGTACCGGACACCGCCGGCCAGCAGGGCGGACTCGCAGGTGTGGCAGACCCCGGTGCGGCAGGACCAGCGCGTAGGCACGTCGCAGGCCTCGGCGAGCTCCAGCAGACTGGCGTACCCGGGGTCCCACGGCACCGTCAGCCCGCTGCGGGCGAACGACACCGCCGGACCCGTCCCCGGCTCCCCGGCCGGCGGGTGCGGAGCCCGTGCCGCCCCCGCGGCGATACCCGGGGTGATGGCCGCGCCCGCGCCGAAGACCTCGGTGCGGACCCGGTCGGGGGAGAGCCCAAGGGACACCAGAGACCCGGAGAGCTCACGCATGAACGCCTCGGGGCCGCACAGATAGGCCTCGGCGTCGTGCGGCAGACCGAGCCTGCCGAGCAGCGCCTCCGACAGCCGTCCGGCCTCGGTGAAGTCCACCCCCGGCCGGTCCTCGCTGCGGGGGCGGCTGTAGCAGACGCACGCCCGACCGTGGGGCAGTCGTGCCAGCAGGGCGCGGCTCTCCTCGGCGAAGGGGTGCTCCCGGCCGTCGCGCGCCCCGTGCAGCCACCACACCTGGCGCCGTGAGCCGGCGGCGGCCAGCGCGTGCAGCATCGCCAGCACCGGTGTCACCCCGACCCCCGCGGAGAGCAGCAGCACCGGGCTCTCGCCGCCGCCCAGGAAGAACGTCCCGCGCGGCGCGGCCGCCTCCAGGGTGTCGCCGGGCCGCACCCGGGTGCGCAGATGGGTGCTGGCGGCGCCCCGCGGCTCCTGCTTCACGCTGATCCGGTACCGGGCGTCGCCCGGTGGGCCTGAGAGCGAGTAGCTGCGCAGCAGCGGCGGCCGGTCCGCATCGGGGTGCAGACGGACCGTCAGAAACTGGCCCGGCAGCGCGGCCGGGAGCGCGGAGCCGTCCGGCGCGGCCAGGGAGAGGGAGAACACACTGCTGCTCTCCGGCTGTATCCCGGCCACGGTCAGCGGCCGGAAACCCGGCCAGGCCGGGGCGGGACCGGCCGCGGCCGGGGTGAGGCCGACGTTGCCGGCGACCTCTCCCGGGCCCTTGTCGTGCTGTTCCAGCAGCGCCTGCAGTGAGGTCCGCCACCCCGGGCTGAGGGCGTCGACCCGCAGGGCCTCTGCCAGCCGGTCGCGGGGGTGTCCGGGCAGGTACAGCAGCGCGTCGATCTCGGCCACCGTGATCCTGCCCGGGCCCTCCGCCACCTTCACGATCTCCTGCCCCGCCGCCACCTCGCCCTCGGTGACCACCCGCAGATAGAAGCCCGGCCGCCGATGGGAGACCAGCAGCGCCGCCATCCGGGGTTCGCGCATCCGCAGGCCGACCCGGTAGCAGGTGACCCGGGGCTGGGTGACTTCGAAGACCGCCCGGCCGATCCGGTAGCGGTCCCCGATGCACACCTCGTCGTCCGGCAGCCCGTCGACCGTGAAGTTCTCCCCGAACTGGCCCGGTTCGAAGTCGTCCCGGGCCAGTTCCCGCTCCCAGTAGCGGTAGGAGTCGGTCTGGTAGACCAGTACCGCACGGTGCTCGCCGCCGTGGCCGGCCAGGTCTCCCTGCCCGTCCCCGTCGATGTTGAGCCGTCGGACCATCCGGGGCCCGGTGACGGGCCGTTTCCAGACTCCGGTGTGCACCGTCCTGCCGTGCCAGGCCACGTCCTGGGGCAGCCCGACGTTGACGGAGGTCAGTGTGGCCACCGGATCATTCCTGGACGATCACGGTGTCCCCGACCCGGCTGAAGTTGTAGAACCACTCGGCGTTGGCCGTGCGGAGGTGGATGCAGCCGTGCGAGATGTCCGTGGAGCCGATGGTGTGGTCCCAGGGGGCGGCGTGCACGAACAGCCCGGCCTCGGTGAGCCGTACGGCCCAGGTGGCGTGCACCACGTAGTAGTCGGGGCTGCTGGGGTTGCAGGTGATCCGGGCGCTGCACGAGGTCATCTGGAGCGACGCGTCCTTGCCGAGCACCCGGTAGGTGCCGGGTTGGGTGGGGAACCGGGACTGGCCGAAGCCCGCCGGGAAGACCGCCACGGTCCTGCCGTCGACGGTGGCCCGCAGCTGGTGGCTGCCCATGTCGATGTAGGTCACATGCCGGGTGGCGGCCGTGCTGGGGAGCTGTTCGCCCAGGACGCTCGGGGTGCTCGCGGCCGAGGCCGTCTGCAGTCCGGTCGTGCCCGCGCACATCGCTGCGGTGAGCAGTGCAGCCAGTGCGCCGGACGTGGCCGCACGCCGCAGTCGGCGGGTTCGCATCCAGGTCATCCTCATCACCACCGTGTTCGGAACGCGGTAAGGCGCTCGGGGGAGTCGGTGTGGGAGACGGCGACGGGGAGGACGTCCCTCCCGGCTCACCGGTATCCGGTGCTTCGTCGCCGGGCCGGTATGTCATACCGGACGCGTAGCTGATTTTCTACCCCCGGCGGCGCTTCTCACACCGAACGGATGAACGGACGCTCGCGGAACGGCGGTTCCGGGGGCTGCCCGAGTCGCCCGCCGACCGCCGTGGAGCGGCTGCTGGTGCCGGGTGCGGGAGCCCGCGGCGGACTCCCGCACCACCGGCGGTCAGGCGAAGGCGTCGACGCCGGTCAGCCGGGCCGAGAGCTCCCACAGCCGCTTCGCCTGCTCGGGGTCGGTCGCATGCGCCCGGACGCCGCCCGGCTGCGAGCCGTCCTCGGCGGCGGGCTCGGCGATGTCGCAGTCCTCGCAGTAGACGCCGCCCATCCCCGCCAGCTGCGGGGAGGTCGCCGCCCAGACCTGGGTCGCCGCACCCTGCTCGGGCGTCTTGAACGACTGGTTGACCGGATTGCCCTCCTCGTCGATCCAGCCGGCCGCCACCATCTCCTCCCTGGGCAGGTGGCGCTGCAGCGGTGTGAGGATGCCGCCGGGGTGCAGGGCGAACGCCCGGACCCCCGCGTCACGGCCCAGCGCGTCGAGCTGCACGGCGAACAGCACATTGGCGGTCTTCGCCTGGCCGTAGGCCTCCCACTTGTCGTAGCCGCGCTCGAACTGCACGTCCTCCCAGCGGATGCCGGAGCGGCGGTGGCCGCCGGACGACACCGAGACCACCCGGCCCCCGCCCGCCGCGATCGCCGGCCAGAGCCGGTTGACCAGCGCGTAGTGGCCGAGGTGGTTGGTGGCGAACTGCGCCTCCCAGCCGGGGCCGACCCGGGTCTCCGGGCAGGCCATGATCCCGGCACTGTTGATCACCATGTCGATGCCGCGCCCCGAGGCGAGGAAGCGCTCGGCGAACTCCCGCACGCTCTCCAGGTCCCCGAGGTCGAGCTCGTCCACCTCGACCCCGTCGAGGGAGCCGACCGCCTCCTTCGCGGACGCCGGCCGCCGGGCCGGGACGACCACCCGGGCGCCGGCCCGGACCAGTGCACGGGTCGTCTCCAGCCCGAGGCCCGAGTAGCCGCCGGTGACGACGGCGAGCCTGCCGGTGAGGTCGATGCCGTGCAGCACGTCGTCCGCGGTGCTCCGGGCGTCGAAACCCGAGCCGATCCTGTGCTGAGGTGTTGTCATGCGGCTCACGCTACGACGTGGAGTGCGCTCGAAGGCAAGCCGCCGCAGGCGGGCGGCCGGCATGGGCCTGTACGGCGCATCCGACCGCGGTGCGGAAGACTGGGGGGAGGAACACGCGCCGGAGCAAGGACAGGCGGGTGATCATGAACGCATCGGGGCCGGAGAACAGTCGGCAGCAGCCCGGCGGACAGGACCGGGCCCATCTGGTGGTGGACGCGCAGGGCGTCGTGGTGGAGTGGAGTCCCGCGGCGCAGCGGCTGCTGGGGCACCCCGCTGCCCGTGTGGTCGGCCGGCCGGTCGCGGAACTGCTCGCTCCGGCACCGGGCGGTGCCGACGCAGGCGAGCCGGGCGACGTCCGGCTGCTGCACCGCGACGGCCATCCGGTCGGCTGCCGGGTCCGGGTGCGTGCCGAGACCGCCGGTGCCGCCGACGGGTCCCGCTGGGCGGTGTACCTCACTGCGTCGCGTACGGAGCCGGACCGGGCGATCGACCGCGCGCTGCTGGACGTGCTGTTCACACGCTCCCCGGTGGGCCTGTTCGTCCTCGATCCGGAGCTGAAACTGCTGCGGTTCAACGCGGCCGCCGAGGGGATGCGCGGCGCCTCCATCCAGGAGGCGCTGGGGCGGCGGACCGCCGAGGCCTGGCCCGACTTCGGCGGCGAGGTGGCCGAACGGGTGATGAGCCAGGTGCTGGAGTCCGGCGAGCCGGTGATCGGCTTCGAGAAGCGCGGACGCCCACCGGGTGACCTGGATCATGAGCACATCTACTCGACCTCCGTCTTCCGGCTCCACGACGACGAGGGCCGCGTCCTCGGCATCGCGGACGCGGCGATCGACATCACCGAGCGCCGGCGCGCCCAGGACCGCCTCGCCCTGGTCGCCGAGGCGGGTGCACGGATCGGTACCACGCTGGATGTGCTGCGTACTGCGCAGGAACTGGCCGAGGTCATGGTGCCCCGGCTGGCGGACAGCGTCGCGGTGGACGTCCTGGAGTCGGTGCTCGGCGGCGAGGAGATCTTCCCCGGGCCGGCCGCGCCGGGGGTCGAGCTGCTGCGGGCCGCCTCCCGGTCGCGCCGGACAGCCGGCCCCGCCGGCGCGTACGCGGTCGGCCAGGTCAGCAGCTATCCGCCGGCTGCGCCCGCGAACCAGGCTCTTGCCGACCACCTCCCGCGCCTGGTCCGCTCGGTGGCCGAGGACAGCACCTGGATGCGGGCCGATCCGCTGCGCGGCCACCGGATGCTGGAGACGGGGACCCACTCCCTGATGCTGGTCCCGCTCGTCGCCAGGGACTCGGTCCTCGGGCTGGTCACCTGCCATCGCTGGCGCGGGGTGGGGCCGTTCGAGGAGGAGGACCTGGTGCTGGCCGTGGATCTGGGCGGTCGCGCCGCGGTCGCCCTGGACAACGCCCGCCGCTACGTCCGCGAACGCAACTCCGTACTGGCGCTGCAACGAGGACTGCTGCCGGTCCGGCTGCCCGCCCCCACCGCCGTGGTGGCGGCGCATCACCTGGTGCACTCCGGCGCCGGGGGCGACTGGGCGGACGTCATTCCGCTGCCCGGGGCGCGGGCGGCGCTGGTGGTGGGCAGCGCCCCGGGACGCGGTCTGCACACCGTGGCCACCATGGGCCGGCTGCGTGCGGCCGTGCACACCCTCGCCACCCTGGACCTGGCACCGGACGAGGTGCTCGCCCGGCTGGACGAGGTGGTGCGCCACCTCTCCCGGGACGGCCCGGACGCCGACGTCCCGGCGGAGCCGGGGGCCGTCGCGGGCGTTGCCGGTGCGACCTGCCTGTATCTGGTGTACAACCCCGTCTCCCGGCAGTGCACCATGGCCACCGCGGGCGGCCCGGGGCCGGCGGTCGTCCGCCCCGACGGGACGGTCGACCTCCCGGATGTGCCGGTCGGCCCGCCGCTCGGCTGCTCCGGGCCGCTGTTCGGCAAGGTGGACGTGGAGCTGCCCGAGGGCAGTCTGCTGGTGCTGCACACCCCCGGGCTCCTGCAGATGCGGCCGGAGGACGCGGGCCGTGCGGAACTGGTCCGGCTGCTGACGCGCCCGGACGGCACCCGCGATCCGGGCGAGCTCTGTGTGGCCCTCGCCGAGGCCCTGCTCCCGGAGGACGCCGGTGACGACGCGGCCGTGCTGGTGGCCCGGACCCGGGTCCTGGACAGCGCCCATGTCGCCGCCTGGGAGCTTCCGGCCGACCCGGCTGCCGTGGCCACCGCCCGGCTGCTCGCCACCCGTCAGCTCGCCGTCTGGGCCCTGGACGAGGAGGTGTTCAGCACCGAGCTGATCGTCAGCGAACTGGTCACCAACTCCATCAAGTACGCGGGGTCGCCGATCACGCTGCGCCTGATCCGGGACCGCACGCTGACCTGCGAGGTCTCCGACGGGAGCAGTACGGCTCCGCATCTGCGGCACGCCCGGACCACCGACGAGGGGGGCCGCGGGCTGGCGCTGGTCGGACAGCTGGCCCAGCGCTGGGGGACCCGCGCGACCGACCGGGGCAAGACCATCTGGGCCGAGCAGCCGATCGCCGCCGCCGCCCCGGTTCCCGAGGCGGTGGGAGTGCCCTGGTGAGGGCGCGGAGCCGTTGAACCCGTCCCGGAGGGGCGCTGTCGCACCGTGCGGCGGCGCCCCTCCGGTGTGTGCCCGGGGCGTTCCGGTGAGTTGACAGAAAAAATTCAACGCACACATAATCAACGAGCGTTGAATTTAAGTCTCAGCCCCCGTCCGAGGGAGATCTGTCCCCATGACCAGCACCGCTCCACGGCCCGCACCCAAGGGCGCGACCGCGCTGCAGCACGGCTCACCCGGACCCTCCGGCCGCCGCTGGCTGATCCTGGCCGTCGTCGGCCTCGCGCAGCTGATGGTCGTCCTGGACGCCACCATCGTGAACATCGCCCTGCCGTCCGCCCAGCGTGAACTGGGCTTCTCCGACGGCGACCGGCAGTGGATCGTCACCGCCTACTCGCTCGCCTTCGGCAGCCTGCTGCTCCTCGGCGGCCGACTGGCCGACCTGGTCGGCCGCCGACTGGTCTTCCTCACCGGAGTGGCCGGCTTCGCCGCCGCCTCGGCGCTCGCCGGCGCGGCCGGCAGCTTCTCCCTGCTGGTCGGCGGCCGGGCCCTGCAGGGCATGTTCGGTGCGCTGCTGGCCCCCGCAGCGCTGTCACTGCTCAACACGACCTTCACCGACGCCCGGGAGCGCGCCAAGGCGTTCGGTGTCTACGGCGCCATCGCCGGAACCGGCGGCGCCATCGGGCTGCTGCTCGGCGGCCTGCTCACCGAGCACCTCAGCTGGCGCTGGACGCTCTATGTCAACCTCGGCTTCGCCGCACTGGCGCTGGCAGGCGGCGCCACGCTGCTGCGCCGCACCGCCCCCAACCGCACCGCCCGGCTCGACCCGCCCGGTGCCCTGCTGGTCTCCGCCGGCCTCTTCGGCGTGGTCTACGGACTCTCCAACGCCGTACCGCACGGCTGGTCGTCCCCGATGACCTGGGGATTCCTGGTTGCGGGCGCCGTACTGATCGCCGCCTTCGCCGGCTGGCAGCGGCGCGCGGCGCACCCCCTGCTGCCGCTGCGCATCGTGCTGGACCGCGACCGGGGCGCCTCGTTCACCGCGGTGGTGGTGGCAGCCTCCGGCATGTTCGGGGTCTTCCTCTTCCTGACCTACTACCTTCAGGCCACGCTGCACTACTCCCCGGTGCGGACGGGCCTGGCCTTCCTCCCGATGATCGCCGCACTGGTGGTCTCCGCGCAGCTGGCCACCAATGGCACCCTCCCCCGGGTGGGAGCCAAGGCCGCCGTCCCCGCAGGCATGGCGCTGGCCGCCGCCGGGATGGTCTGGCTCACCGGCATCGGCCTCCAGGGCGGCTACGCCTCACACATCCTGCCGCCGCTGCTGGTTCTCGGCCTCGGACTGGGCCATGTGATGCCCCCCGCCATCAGCCTGGCCACCGCCGGAGTCGTCCCCGCCGACGCGGGCGCCGCCTCGGCCAGCGTCAACACCATGCAGCAGATCGGCGGCTCCATCGGCACCGCCCTGCTCAACACCCTGGCCACCAGCTCCGCCGCCCGTTACGTCAGCGGCCACGGCCGCGGTCCGGCGAGCCTGGCCCAGGCCCAACTGCACAGCTACACCACGGCGTTCTGGTGGTCGGCCGGCATCTTCACCCTGGGGCTGGTCGTCACCGGGTCCCTCTACCGCCGCCGTGCGGCCGGGACCCGGCAGCCGGACGCCGCGACCGGGTCGGACCCCTCCGGGACGGTCGTGCACCTGTGACTGAGCCGGTGCGGTGCGGCGTCCGACCTGCCGGGCCCCTGCGGGACCGTGAGGACGGCACGGTGGAGCGGCGGAGCTCCATGAGGCCGAGTGGCAGGGCTATTTGACGGAGCCTGCCGTCAGCCCGGCGACCAGATAGCGCTGGAGCAGCAGGAACGCGGCCACCACCGGCACGCTGACGACGAGGGACGCGGCCATGACCTGGTTCCAGTACACATCGTTCTGCGAGGCGTAGTTGCGCAGTCCGACGGCGAGGGTACGGGTGGCGTCATTGGTCATCACGGAGGCGAAGAGCACCTCGCCCCAGGCGGTCATGAAGGAGTAGACGGCAACGGTCACGATGCCCGGCAGGGCCGCGGGGACCACCACACGCACCAGAGCGCCGATGGGGCCGTTGCCGTCCACCTTCGCCGCCTCGTCCAGCTCCCTCGGGATCGAGTCGAAGTATCCGACCAGCATCCAGATGGAGAAGGGCAGGGTGAAGGTGAGGAAGGTGATGACCAGGCCGAGCCGTGAGTCGGAGAGCTGGACCCCGGTACTGGCGCCGATGTTGACGTAGATGAGGAAGAGCGGCAGCAGGAAGAGGATGCCGGGGAACATCTGGGTGGACAGCACCGTGACGCTGAACAGCCGGCGCCCGAGGAAGCGGTGCCGGCTGACCGCATAGGCGGCCAGGATCGCGATCACCACCGAGACGGCGGTGGAGCAGCTGGAGACGACCAGGCTGTTGGCGAAGTAGTGGGCGAGCGGGACGGTGGTCCAGATGTCCAGGTAGGGCTTGAGGGTGAGCCGGGAGGGGATCCAGGTGAACGCCGCCTGGACGTCCTGCAGCGGCTTGAGCGAGCTGCTGAGCATGACGTAGAGCGGGACGGCGGTGAACAGGCCCAGCAGGGACAGGCCCACCCTGCGGATCCACAGGAAGCTCGGCGGCGGGGCCATCGGTGAGCGGGCCCGGTGATCAGACATCGGCCTTCCTTCCCCGGTTGGTGATCATCAGGTAGACGGCGGTGACCAGCAGCAGGAAGAGCAGCAGCAGGACCGACATGGCCGAGCCCGAGCCGAAGTTCCAGTTCTGGAACGAGGTGTCGTAGATCTGCAGGGAGATCAGGTCGGCCTGCGGCGGCGGGACATTGCCGAAGAGGGTGAAGGGTGTGTTGAAGTCGTTGAAGTTCCACAGGAACAGCACCAGCACCAGCACCTGGTTGACCGGACGCAGTTGGGGGAGCGTGATCCGGCGGATCCGCTGCCACATCCCGGCGCCGTCGATGGCGGCGGCCTCATAGAGCTCGCCGGGGATGTTCTGCAGGCCCGCGGTGACGACGAGGAAGGCGAACGGCCAGGTCCGCCACACGGCGGTGAGCACCAGGGCGTAGAAGCTGTTGGGGCCGATCAGCCAGAACGGCGGCGCATTGAAGACATGCAGGTCGTGCACGAGCAGCCGGTTCACCAGACCGGTGTCGCGCTGGAACATGAACTCCCAGGTGATCGCGGCGGTGTAGGCGGGGAGCGCATAGGGCACCAGGAAGTACGCCCGCAGCAGGCCGCGGCCGCGGAAGGGGTCCTGGAGCAGCAGCGCCGCGCCGGTGCCGATCAGCCAGGACAGCCCCACCGTGAGCACGGTGAAGGCGCAGGTGACCCAGAAGGAGTGCAGCAGGGTGCGGCCGATGGCGCCGTTGAAGTCCAGGGCGAAGCGGTAGTTGTTCAGCCCGGCGCCGGGGGCGGCGCCCCAGTTGCGGATGAAGAACTGGGTGAGCTGTTTGAAGCTCATGAAGATGCCCACCAGCATGGGCACCACATGGACGAGCAGTTCGAAGCAGACCGCGGGAAGCAGCAGCAGATAGGGCAGGCCCGCGCGGCGCACGCGCACCCAGGAGCGCCACGGTGGCACGGGGGGCGGTGCGGAGGCCCTGGCTGGGGCGGCTTCGGTGACGGCGGCCATCGGGCTGAGTCCTTCCGGGTGGAGCGGTGCGAACGGGTGGGGGCCGGGGCCGCGCAGGGGGAGTCCCGGCGCGGCCCCGACCCGGGGCGGGGCTGTCAGCCGCCCGCCAGCAGCTGCTGCTGGGCCTGGTCGAGCTGGTCGGCGATGGCCTGGTCGGTCACGGCCTTGCCACCGGCGGCCTCGGCGATCAGGTTCTTCATCACGGTGCCGATCACGGTCTGGAACTGGCTCACCTGGGGGATGGCCGGCATCGGCGCCGCCGTGGTGGCGAGGACGTTCTGGAACACCTTGACGGTGTCGGTCTGGAACGCCGGATCGGTGTAGGCGTCGGTGACCGAGGGCATCGAGCTGTAGGCCTTGTTGAGCGCGATCTGGGTCTGCTTGCTCGTCATGAACTTGACGAACTTCAGGGCCGCATCCTTGTTCTTGGTGTTGGCGAAGACGGACATGTTGATGCCCGCGACGATGGAGTCGACATGCTTGCCGCCCGCGGGCGGACTGGCGGGGAAGGGCACGGGCACCACGCCGTACTGGGACTCCTGCATGCCGTACTTGGCGAGCGAGGCGCCGGCGGCCTGCCACATCAGCATGGCGGCCTTGCCGGTGGCGAAGTCCTGGACCGCCTCCGTGCCGTTGGAGTACTCGGCGTCGCTGGGGTTGGCGATCTTGTCGGTGCCGATGAAGTCGATGAACTGCTTGAGGGCGGCGACGTTCTGCGGGGTGTTGAACGTCGGCTTGCCCGAGGCGTCGAAGAAGCTGCCGCCCTGCTGCTGGCTGAGGACGAAGGCGTGGTGGGTGTTCTCCGGGGTGCTGGCACCTTCGACGGCCAGGCCCCACTGGCTGCCGTGGGTGAGCTTCTTGGCGTCGGCCAGGAAGTCCTCCCAGGTGGCGGGCGGGGTGGCGATGCCGGCCGCCTGGAACATGGCCTTGTTGTAGTACAGGCCGTAGGCCAGCGAGTAGAGCGGGACGCCGACCGGGTCCTTGCCGGGCGCGCCGGTGGCGGCGAGCGCTCCCGGCAGGAAGCGGCCGGTGCCGTCGATCTGCTTCATGACATCGCTGCTCATCGGCAGGAAGGCGCCGGTGGCCTGGAGCGAGGCGGACCAGGTGTTGCCGATGTTGACCACGTCCGGGGCCTGGCCCGAACTCGCCGCCGCGAGGACCCGGTTGAGCAGGTCGCTCCAGCCGATGACCTCCAGCTTGACCTTGACGCCCGTCTGCTTGGTGAAGGCGTTCAGCTGCGGGGTGAGCACCTTGACGTCGTCGGCGATGGAGCTGCCCTGGTCGCTCGCCCAGTAGGTGATCGTCTGCTGTCCACCGCCGCCGGTGGTGTTGCCGGAGCCGCCGCTGGAGCAGGCGCCGGCGAGGAGTGCGGTGGCGACGGCGAGCACGCTCAGAGCGGGACGGCGGTAGGGGGATCTGGGCATCAGGAACCTTTCGAAGGGGTGGGTGGTTCGGAGAATCGGTCGAGTCGCAGCACATCGGTGTGCCCGTCCGGCCAGGCCACCCGCACATCGACCCCCTGCTGGCCGGCGGCCTCGTGGACGGTTGCCTCGGGTACCGCCCCCACCGCCCGGCCCAGCGCGATCGCCGCGACATACACCTCGCCCGGGTGCGGCTCCCGCTGGGACTCCAGGTGGACGGTCGCCGCATGCGGGCCGTAGGAGGTGCGGCCGGTGGAGCTGCGGACGCCCGGACGCAGCGGCCCGTGCAGCGCCACGGCATGGGCCTCCAGCCCGTCCTCGGTGCGGGCGACGGCGCGGTCGGCGCCCGTCCGCTGCGCGGGGGGCTGCCGGCCGGCCACCGCCCAGCCGCCGATGCGCAGCAGCGACCCCGGGGCGTCGCCGTCCACCCGGACCGCACGGACCTCCCAGGAGCCGCGCAGTACCGAGCCGGTCGTCAGCCAGGGCCCGTCCTCGCCGTCGCGTCCGGGCCGGCAGGCCCGGTGCTGTGAGGCGGCGCTCGCACCGGAGACGGCCAGTCGGTGCAGCGGGCGCCGGTGGGAGGGGCGGCCTTCGGTGTCGACCAGGGCGACATGCGAGTCGAGCGGGCCGCCGGGCAGGTCGAGGTCGGGGGTGGACGGCCGGGTCACTCCGTCGGGGCCCGCGACCGGCCCGGGGCCGCCGAGTTCGGGGCCGGTGGCGGTCGAGTAGGCCCACCGGCAGTAGAAGGGGTCGTAGGCGTGCTGGCTGACCGGGCCCTGGTCGGCGTGGTCGGAGCCGTGGTTGGCGATGCGGACGATGCCGTCGGCGCGAGTGCCGGAGGCGATCCAGCCGGGGGCGTGCAGGGTGCGGACGAAGTCGCCGCGCTCGACCGGCAGCGGCTCCTCCACGGCGGTCCAGACCGGGTGGTCGGCGGGCAGCAGCAGTCCCGCGAATCCCTTGCTGGCCCAGTAGGGCGAGGCGGGGCCGGAGTAGCTCTGCCGGATCGGCAGGTGCTCGCCGTACCAGCCGAGCGAGAGCAGCCCGTGCCGGTCCAGGCTGCCGCGTTCGGTGAAGTACCGCAGCATTCCGCTGCCGATCCGCCGGGTCAGACCCGGGGCGAGCGCCTGGGCGCCGAAGATCTGGTCGGACCAGAACGGCGCCGCGGCGGCATGGCGGTAGGTGAGCGAGCGGCCCTGGTGCAGCGGTGAGCCGTCCGCGCCGACCAGATGCTGAAGATCCGTCAGATAGTCGCGCAGCCGGGAGCGGTAGCGGTCGGCGAGCCCCGGTTCGGCGGCCTCGCCGGAGATCCGGCAGTACCAGAGCGGATAGAGGTGCAGCGCCCATCCGCTGTAGTGGTCGAAGTTGCGCAGCGGCGGCGGGGTGTCGGCGCCGTCGGCGTACCAGCCGCCACCGGCGTACCAGGTCTCGGTGCGGGCGAGGGTGTGCTCGATGTCGGCCTGCTCCCAGGGGCCGCCGACGGAGCGCAGAAACGCCTCGACGATCGCCTGGAACCAGACCCAGTTGTTGTCCGGGACCTCCGCTCCGACCATCTCGGAGAGCCAGTCGACGACCCGGCCCTGGGCCGGTCCGTCGAGGCGGTCCCAGATCCAGGGCCGGGTCTCGTGCAGGGCCAGCGCGATGGAGGCGGCTTCCACCTTGGCCTGGTTGCACTCGGACATCCGCGGCCAGCGCTCCGGCGAGGCCGGATCGGTGCCGGCGACCAGGCCGCGGGCGTAGCGCTCGGCCAGTGCGGCGGTGCCACCGGTGCCGCCCGCTCCGGCGATGCGGAAGGCCGCCAGCAGGAAGGTCCGGGCATAGCCCTCGAGCCCGTCGCTGTGCCGTCCCGATCCGCTCGCCGGTCCGGGCAGGTGGATCAGTGCCTGATGCGGGGTCGCATAGGGGCGGACGGCGTCCAGCATTCCGTCGGCCAGATGCTCCCAGTGTGCCCGGGTCCAGCCGGTGTGCGGAGAGAGTGCCGGATCGTCAGCAGGCCCGCCCCGCATCAGCTTTGGGGTGCTCGTGGCCGAGGTGCCGGTGGTGCGCATCAGAGGGCTCCTTTCGAACAGTCGCCCACAATGCCCAGAGATCCGCAGCGAGTCAACGGGTTCAACCAAGAACCGCAAAAACCTGCTAGTTTCCGAAACGCGCCGTAAGGCCGAGCAGGGAACGAGCAGGATCGACCCCGGACGGGATGGAGGGAACGTGCTCGCACAACAGCGGCATGACTACGTTCTGGAGCAACTGCGCGCCCATGGGGCGGTCCGGGTCACGGATGTCGTCACCGGACTCGGGGTCTCCGACGGGACTGTCCGCCGTGATCTGGAAGTCCTTGAGAGCCAGGGCAAGTTGACGAGAGTCCGCGGCGGCGCGGTGCTGCCCGCAGGCTCGGTGGCGAACCCCGCCGGCCCGCGAGGAGCCGAACGCCCCGAGGCAGCGGCCCGGACCGACGGCGCGATCGTCGGGATGCTCGTGCCCTCCACCACCTACTACTATCCCGAGGTCATCCGCGGCGCGCAGAGTGCCGCCGCCCGCGCCGGGGCGCGGCTGGTGCTCGGTGTCACCGACTACGACCACGACCGCGACCTCGACCAGCTGCACGACCTGATCCGCTCCGGCAGCAACGGCCTCCTGGTGACCACCGCCGACGGTCCGGTGATCCCCGCCGGGGTCAGGGAGTTCCTGGAGTGCTGCGGCCTCCCGTACGTCCTGGTCGAACGCCGCTCGGCAGCGGTCTTCGACCACGCCGAATGCGTGCTCAGCGACCACCGCCAGGGCGCCTACCGCGCGGTCGAGCACCTCGCCGCCCTGGGGCACCGCCGGGTGGCGCTGTTCGCCCACGCCACCCCCACCGCGAACCTGGTGGCGGAGGGGCACGCCGAGGCGGTGCGCCTGCTCGGCCTGGATGCCTCCGCTCCGGTGGTGGCGCCCGAGCGCAGCGCCGGCCGGCCGGGCATCGACGACTTCGCGCAGGCCTGCCGTGACTCCGGTGCCACCGCCGCCCTGGTGCACTCCGACCGGGAGGCCATCCTGCTGCTCCAGCGGCTGCGGACGCACGGGGTCCGGATCCCGGAGGACCTCGCGGTGATCGCCTATGACGACGAGGTCGCCGCCTTCGCCGAAGTGCCGCTCACCGCGGTGGCCCCACCCAAGTTCGAACTGGGACGGATGGCGGCCGCCGCGCTGCTGGACCGCCTCGGCACGGCCGACGATCCACCGGTACGGCAGACCGTGCTGCAGCCCCGGCTGGTGGTGCGGGACTCCACGGGGGCAACGGCAGGCGAGCGCCGCGGAGCCGCCGACGCCGGGGTGGCGCTCCGGTGACCAGCACACCCCGCCGCACAGCGGTCCTCGCCATGCGCCCCGCGATCGCCTCCGCCATCTTCGACGCCGACGCCCGCCGACGCCTCCTCGACCTGGTCGACATCGACCTCGATCTCGTCCTGGACGACCTGAGCACCGCGCAGGCCCGCGCCACCCTCGCCCGCGCCGACGTCCTGATCACCGGATGGGACTGCCCGCCGCTCGACGAGGAGGTGCTGCGGGCCGCCCCCCGGCTGCGCGCCGTCGTCCACACCGCCGGGACGGTCAAGCACCATGTCACCGAGGCCTGCTGGCGACGCGGCATCCAGGTCACCTCGGCAGCCGCCGCCAACGCGGTCCCGGTCGCCGAGTACACCCTCGCCGCGATCCTCTTCGCCAACAAACGGGTGCTGGCGGCGAGGGACGCCTACCGCAGCCACCGCGACCGCGCCACCGACTGGCACGCCAGGCTCGCCACCGCGGGCAACTACCGCCGACGGATCGGCATCATCGGCGCCTCCCGGATCGGCCGCCGGGTGATGGAACTGCTGCGCCCCTTCGACCTGGAGGTCCTGCTCAGCGACCCCTATGTGGAGCCGGACGAGGCCGCCGGGCTCGGCGCCCGGCTCAGCCCACTGCCCGAACTGTTCGCCGGCAGCGACGTGGTGAGCGTGCACGCCCCCTGGCTCCCCGGCACCGAGGGCCTGGTCTCCCGCTCCCTGCTGGCCGCCATGCCCGACGGCGCAACCCTGATCAACACCGCCCGGGGCGCGCTGGTCGACCAGCAGGCCCTGGAGGAGGAACTCGTCTCCGGCCGGATCGACGCCGTGCTCGATGTGACCTCGCCGGAGGTGCTCCCCGCCTCGTCGGTGCTCTACACCCTGCCGAATGTGCTGCTCACCCCGCACATGGCCGGTTCCATGGGCGGCGAGCTGCGTCGCATGGGGGACTTCGCCCTGGACGAGCTGGAGCGCTGGACCCGCGGCGTCCCCTTCCTCGACCCGATCCGCCCGGAGGCCTGGGACCGGACCGCCTGAGCAACCGCCCACTGCCCCGGCCGCCGGCCCGGCCGCCGGCCTGGGGCTCGGCCGGGCGACCGGGCAGGGCGTGGAGACCCGGTGGCGACGTCCTCCTCGATGTTCGGCCCGGCTCTGCTGCGGCAGGCGTCGGCCGGACGGGCCACCTGTGGGTACAGGGGGCCCGTCCGGCGCCGCGGCGGGGCGCAGGGAAGGGCCTGCGTCCCCGTGGGTCCGGCGGAGGGCGGGCCGTACCGCCTCCCCGCGCCCCGCAGGGGTGCAGGACCGCGGTCAGAAGGGCGTGCCGCCGGCGAAGTCGGCGGTGAAGGTCGACTCGATGCCGTTCTCGACACCGGTGTCGGTGGTGATCAGGCCGAGTTCGCGGTTGTGGTTGAGCGAGTTGTCGGAGAAGTTCTCGGAGCCCGCGAACACCTTGGCGGTGGAGGTCCCGTGGTCGGCCACGACGGCCTTGGCGTGGACGTACAGGCCGCTGCTGGAGGAGTAGGTCACCACCGCTCCGCCGGCGGTCTTCACCTGCTTGAAGTAGCTCTGGTAACTGCTCGGGTCCATACCGACCACCCGCACGGCCACCCCGCGCTTCTCGGCTGCGACGATCGCGTTCACCAGCGCCGAGTCGCCGAACTCCAGCTCCTCCACATCGAGGCTGTGCTGTGCGCCGTTGATCAGGCCCAGCAGCCGGCTCTGCGAGTCGGTCGGGGACCACACCAGGGTGTCCCCGTCCGTGGGGGTGACGGAGGTCTTGGCGTAGTCGGCGGCGAACACCCGCTCGATGGCGCCGACATCAGCGGAGTCGCTGTCGAAGACCCCGTAGTCGCGGTCGTTCCCGTAGTAGGTCGAGTCGAGGTTGCCGGTCGTGATCAGCGACCTGGCGCCGTCGACGGTGAGGGTCTTCTGGTGGGTGTAGACGAACGCCGTCGAGGAGTAGACCACCCCGACTCCGGCGGCCTTGAGCGTCGAGTACGCCGAGCCGTTCACCGAGGTGTGCGCGCCGTCCAGGACGACCCGGACGGCGACCCCTGCCTTGCTGCGGTTCACCAGGTCGGTGACCGCCGTGGTGTCGCGCAGTTCGTACATGGTGACGTCGATGGAGGAGGTGGCGGAGTTGATGAAGTCATAGACGCTGCTGTGGCTCTGGTCCGGGAAGACCAGCAGTGAGTAGCCGCCGGTGGCGGCCCGGGCAGCGACGGGGGTGAGCGCGGTGGCCGCTGCGGTGCCGATGGCGGCGATGGCCAGAGCCACGCGTCGCGGGGGGCTGATGCGCATGGGTGTCTCCAGACTCCGGATGTGTGGAGGCGTCCGCGACCGGGGGAGGTGCGGACGCGCGCGGTCGCGTGCTGGGGCGGGACGCATGTCCCGTGGGTGCGCCCGGCGGGCGGGCGGCAGGCTCTGCGCCGGTGGGGGGACCGGTGCCGGGCGGACGGATGGTGACGGTGGGTCAGCCGGTCCGGGGGTGGGGTCCGGCCTGGTTCGGTGGCTGTGTCCATGACATCGTGATCGGCGCCTACGCGGGTAGACATGGCGTGTGAATTTCACGTGCACAGCGCGTTCCGGGCCGCCGGATCCGCACCGGCACCGCACCCCTGCCGCCCCGCGTACGGCCCGCCACCGCCCCGCATGCGGCACCTCCGCCGCCCGGCTCCGGCGCCGGCGAGAGCACCCGCCCAGGTCACAGGTGCATCGGCGATCCCGCGGCAGGTCTGGACAGCGACCCCTGCTCTGCCCCAGGCTTCAGCCCCATGACCGCACCCCACGCCGCAGCCGCAGTCGGCGCACCACTGCTCGATGCCGCCACCGCCGTCGCCGAGGAGATCGCCGACCTGCTGCGGACCTGTCCCGACGGCACCACGCGGCTCATCCCGGGGGCCGAGTGGACCGTCAGCGAGGCGGCGGCGCATCTCGCCGTGGCCAATGAGCTGATGGCGGACATCGCCGACGGCCGTGAACGCCCCTACGGCGACGGCACCCCGGGCAGCCTCGCCGAGGCCAACGCCAGGTCGCTGGCCGACTACACCGAGCGGGACACCGCCGTGCTGGCCGAGGCGACCGCCGGGCATGCCCGGGACTTCGCCCGCGCCGCCGCCCGGCGGCCCGCGACCGAGCCGGTGGTGAGCCCGCTGGGCCCCATGGACCTGGGCACCCTCAGCTGCTATCTGCTGGCCCATATGCTCGCCCACGGGTACGACATCGCCCGTGCACTGGGGCGCCCGCACATGGTCGACCGCGACCGGGTGGAGCTGTCGATGCCCTTCCTGCTGGCCGGTATGCCCATGGTCATCGACCCGAGCGCCGCCGCCGGGCACCACGGCTGCTATGCGATGCGGCTGCGCGGCGGCTCCCGCTTCGCGGTCACCATCACCGACGGCACGGCCGTCGTCACCGCCGAGCCACCGCGGCGGCCCGACTGCACCATCCTGATCGAACCGGTGGCCTTCTTCCTGCTGGCCCTGGGCCGGGTCGGCCTGCAGTCCGTCATGCTCCGCGGCAAGGTGCTGTCCTGGGGCCGCAAGCCGTGGCTGGCGCCTGCCTTCCCCGCCCTCTTCAAGGCTCCCTGACCGACCCCGGGTGACCCTGACTGGCCCCGGGTGACCCCGGCCGCCCCGTCCGTATCAGCAGGATCGCTGCGCAATCCCTTGCCACCGGCCCCGGAGAGTCGTTCAATCTTCACCATTCATCTGGTCGAGAAGGGACGTGCAGCCGGCATGACGTCAACGGCGTACCCAGGGTTCCTCTCCCGCTCCCGGTCCATCGCCCCGCCGTCGTGGAGCCGCTGGCTGGTCCCCCCGGCCGCCCTCTCCATCCATCTGGCCATCGGCCAGGCCTACGCCTGGAGCGTCTTCAAACCGCCGCTCGAGTCGTCGTGCACCTCAGCGGTACCCAGAGCGCGCTGCCCTTCCAGGTCGCGATCGTGATGCTGGGCCTCTCCGCGGCCTTCGGCGGCACCTGGGTGGAGCGCAACGGCCCCCGCCGGGCGATGCTGGTCTCGCTGGTCTGCTTCTCCGCGGGGTTCCTGCTCGCCGCCGCGGGCGCGGCCACCCGGCAGTACTGGCTGGTCGTCCTGGGCTACGGCTTCGTCGGCGGCATCGGCCTCGGCATCGGATACATCTCACCGGTCTCCACGCTGATGAAGTGGTTCCCCGACCGGCCCGGACTGGCCACCGGGATCGCCATCATGGGGTTCGGCGGCGGAGCGCTCATCGCCTCCCCCTGGTCCACCCAGCTGCTCTCCTCCTTCGGCACCGACTCCTCGGGCATCGCGCGGACCTTCCTGGTGATGGGCGTGGTCTATGCGGTCTTCATGTCCCTGGGCGTGCTGCTGGTCCGGGTACCGCCGGAGGGCTGGCTCCCGGCTGGGGCACAGGGGTCCGCGACGGCCTCCCGTACCGCGGCGGCCACCGGCGAGGTCTCGGCGCGCAACGCCCTGCGGACCCCGCAGTTCTGGTGCCTGTGGGTGGTGCTCTGCGTCAATGTGACCGCCGGAATCGGCATCCTGGAGAAGGCCGCCCCGATGATCGGGGACTTCTTCGCCGGCACCCGCACCCCGGTCAGCGCCGCGGCGGCGGCAGGCTTTGTCGCGCTGCTCTCGCTGATGAACATGGCCGGGCGGATCGTCTGGTCCTCCACCTCGGACCTGGTGGGCCGCAAGAACATCTACCGGCTCTATCTCGGCGCCGGGGCACTGATGTACCTGGTCATCGCCCTGGTGGGGAACGCCTCCAAGCCGGTGTTCATCCTCTGCGCGATGGTGATCCTGTCGTTCTACGGCGGCGGCTTCGCCACCGTCCCCGCCTATCTCAAGGACCTGTTCGGCACCTATCAGGTGGGTGCCATCCACGGCCGGCTGCTCACCGCCTGGTCCACCGCGGGGGTGGCCGGCCCGCTGATCGTCAACGCGGTCGCCGACAGCCAGAAGCGGGCCGGGCACAGCGGGCCCGCCCTCTACACCCTCTCGGTCACCATCATGATCGCCCTGCTGCTGGTCGGACTGGTGGCCAACGAGTGCATCCGCCCGGTCCACCCCCGCCACCACGAGCCCGCCCCGGCCGAGACCGCACCGGCGGCCGAGGCGCAGAGAGGAGCGCAGAGTTGAGCGCGCAGGAGGAGACGGCGCAGGACATGACGGCGCAGCCCGATCAGGTCCGCCGCCGGGGCCTGCTGGTCCTGGTCTGGCTCTGGGTGGCCGCGCCCTTCGGGTACGGCGTGTACGAACTGGCACTGAAGCTCCGCCAGCTCTTCGGTAACTGACGGACCATCAGTCAACGGGACACCTGATCCGGTTCGCGTACCGGGGGCGACTCAGCTCGCCCCCGGTACGCCCGCCCCGGCGCGCCGACCACCGCGCCGGGGTCGCTTCTACCGGTCCGGGTCCAGCACCACCGGCAGTGCCGCCAGACCCCGGAAGGCGGGGAACGGCACCTCCAACCACCGCGCCGGAGCCCACGGTTCGGCCGGGGACAGCCGGGGGAAGCGGTCGAACAGGGTCGCCAGCGCGATCTGGGTCTCCATCCGGGCCAGCGGCGCACCCAGGCAGTAGTGGATGCCGTGCCCGAACCCCAGATGGGCGTGGGCACCCCCGGACCGCTCGATGTCCAGCCGGTCCGGAGCCTCGAACTTCTCCGGGTCGCGGTTGGCCGAGCTGAGCGAGATCTGGACGAGCGCCCCCTTGGGGATACGGGTGCCCGCGATGGTCAGGTCCTCGGCGGCATAGCGGAAGGTCGCGCTCTCCACCGACCCGTCGAACCGCAGCAGCTCCTCGACCGCACTCTCCATCAGCCCCGGACGCTCCCGCAGCAGCCGGAGCTGCGCGGGATGGGAGAGCAGATGGTGGACGGCGTTGCCGATCAGATACGCCGTGGTCTTGTGCCCGGCGAAGAGCAGCAGCCAGGCGGTCGAGAGCAGCTCCTGCTCGCTCAGCCGTCCGCTGCCGTCCCGGGCCCGGGTGAGCGCGCTCAGCAGGTCGTCGCCGGGGTGCTCCCGCTTGCGCGAGATGAGGCCGGCGAAGTACCGGTGCAGCTCCCCCTCGGCGCGCCGGCCGGCCTCCCGGGACCGCGGGTCGAAGCCGGTCCGGGCCACGGTGGTGGACCACCCCTGCACCATGGCCCGGTCCTCGGTGGGGATGCCGAGCAGGTCGCAGATCACCAGGACGGGCAGCGCGAAGGCGAAGGACTCCAGCAGGTCCACCGGTGCGTTCTGCGGACAGGCGTCCAGCAGCGTCACCGCGGCCTGCTGCACCCGGGGACGCAGCGACTCCACCCGCCGCGGGGTGAAGGTGGAGCCGACCAGCCGCCGCAGCCGGGTGTGCTTGGGCGGATCGCAGTTGAGCATGTGGTCGTCCATGGCGGTGGAGTCCTCGCCGAAGATCCTCCGGTAGGAGTCCATCGCGCCGAACATGTCCTTGCTCAGCCGCGGGTCCGCCAGCGCGCTGCGCGCGTCCTCGTAACGGGTGATCAGATAGGTCTCCAGGCCGTGCGGCGGCCGCATCGGGCAGACCGGTGCGCCCTCACGCAGCTCGGCGTAGACGGAGTGCGGATCGCGGCGGAACGCCGGACAGCCCTGCGCCGCCGCCTCGGCGGCCGCCGTGGGGAAGGTGCGGGGGGCATCGACCGTCCATGACTCGGTACTGGTCACGGCCGTGCCTCCAGGTCGAACAGCAGCTCGGCGTTGCCGCCGAGCACAAGCTGCCGGGACGCGTCGTCCAGCGGGAGCTTCTCCACGGCACGCAGCACATCCTCCAGCGGGCAGGCCATCGGCGGGGAGTCGGTACCGAAGAGCATCCGCTCCGGCCCCAGCACCTCGGCGTTCAGCTGCAGATGCGCCGCACTGAAGGCGCTGGTGTCGACATACAGCCGCCGCAGTGCCGCCCCGGGATCGGCCGCCGCGGTGGTCGACCGCTCCGGAGTGGCCTCTCCGGAGGCGCCGGGGGGCTGCGAACCCCAGTGGCGCGGCCGCGCCGCCGTCTGCAGCCGGTCGGGCAGCAGCGCCAGTGCGCCGCCGCCGGTCGCACCGATCAGCCGCAGCTCGGGGTACTTCTCCAGCCACCCCGCAAAGGCGATCATGGCCAGTCCCGCGGTGACATCCCCGAACCGGCCGATCTGCTCCACAAAACCGAAGTCGACGACCTGCTCGGTGCCGACCGGCTCCGCCGGGGCGTGCACCAGGACCGGTACGCCCGCCTCCGCAGCCAGCGCGAAGAAGGAGTCCGCACGCGGGGAGCCGAGCAGCTCGCCGTGCACGCTGGAGGTGGTGATCAGGCCGACGAAGGCGGGGTCGGCCAGGGTCTCCCGGACGCCGTCCAGATGGTCGTCGTCACCGAACGGATTGGCGTACACATAGCCGCGAAGCTGGTCGGGGAACCGGCGGATGAGACCGGACATCCAGCCGTGGAACGCCCGCAGACGGTCCCGCGGCTGCGCGTAGTTGTCGACGCCCGGGACGCGGGCCATCGCGCCCGCGCCGACCGGGCTGCCGATGATGGTGAGGTCGATCCCGGCCTGTCGGCGGGCGGCGAGCATGCCGTCCACATCGGTGAGACTGGGCGGCATGGGGAAGTGCTTGGCGGCCTCGGGCGGCGAGAGATGCCCGTGGATGTCAATGATCACGTGTGGACTCCAGAAGGTCGGGAGAGGTCGGGGAGGGGTAGGGCCGGGGCGGCGGAGGTGCCGCCCCGGCCCTCGGTCTCAGACGGGCTGCGGTGCCGCCGCGGCCGCACCCACCGCGCGTACGACGGCCGCGCAGTCCTCGTCGCCGTAGCCCTGCTCGGTGGCGCTCAGATGGGTGTCGGCCGCGGCCGCAACCAGCGGCAGCCGCACACCGGCGGCCGTCGACGCGTCCAGCGCCAGCTGCAGGTCCTTGGCCATCAGCCGCAGCCGGAAGTCCGGCTTGTCGAAGGTCCCTGCCGCCAGCCGGCGGGACTTGAAGGCCATCACGGGGGAGGCGAATCCGCTCCCCGCGATGGTGCCCAGGACCTGCTGCCGGTCCAGGCCCATCGCGGAGCCCAGTTCGGCCGCCTCGGCCAGCGCCTGCACCTCGATGCCCATGAGCAGGTTGAGAAGCAGCTTCATCCGCATCCCGGAACCGGGGGCGCCGAGGTACACGACCTCCTTGCCCAGCAGCTCCAGCAGCGGACGCCCGGTGCTGAAGGCCTCCTGGGAGCCGCCGACGAAGAGCCGCAGCTCACCGCCCCGGGCGTGCTCCCGGTTGCCCAGCATGCCGACGTCCAGCAGCTGACGGGTCTGCCCGGCGACCCGGGCGACGTCCTCGGGGCCGACGGTGCCGGCGCACACCAGCACCCCCGGGTACGGGGCTTCGGTCAGCACCCCGCCCGGCCCGTTCAGCACGGCGTCGAGGGCGTCGGCGTCGGCGACCGTGCAGATCGCGGCGCTGGTGCCGGCGACCGCCTCGACCGGGCGGGCGGCGGCCACCGCCCCGGCCTCGACGAGGGGGGCGGTCCGCTCGGCGGTGCGGTTCCACACCTTGGTCTGGACGCCCTGGTCGAGCAGGCGGGCGGCGAGTCCGCTGCCCATGGTGCCGAGGCCGAGTACGGCGACGGGGCCGTCGAAGCGGTTCATCCGCGGCCTCCCCGGGTCTCGCGGACGACGTTGAAGCGCAGCGACTCGGTCGACTCGACCCAGGCACGCAGCGGAGCGACCAGTGCCCGGTGCTCCTCGCTCTTCTGCCAGGCGTAGAAGTCCTCGGCTTGCTCCCACTCGCTGGTGATCACCCACTGCCGGGAACCGTCGACGGGTTCGCCCAGCTGGTCCACCAGATGCCCGGGAACCTTGGCTACGGCGGTGCGGATCTGCTCGTATGCGTCGCGGAACCCCTGCTCGCCGCCTTCGAGAACGCGAACCAGGAACACCACGCGCAGCTTGGTGGCCATGCGGATGCGATCATCCTGCACGGTGGCCATGTCGGTCTCCTCTGATCGTGAGGCATGGAGTCCGCCGGACGACTGCGGCACCTGGTGCCGATCGAAGCCGCGTGGCGGCGGAACGTCCCAATATCCGGAGTGTGGCCGGAAGGATGCGTACGGTGACGACCTCCGGCATCGGTCCGTCCGGGGGGACGGAGTCCATGGAGCCCTTCAGAGCACAACCCCCACACAGTCACAGCCCCTGGGGGCGTGCAAGTCACACCGGGCCCGTCACAGTCCGTCACCTGGTCGGACCGTCGAGCGCGACCAGCGGGAACACCCGCACGGCGGCCGATGCCGGGAGGGCCGGGGCTCGGCCGTCCGAGTGACCGCAGCGGCCTCCCGGCCGCCGGCGGCGGCCCGTCCCGCGCGGCGGAGCTGCCGGCGGGGCCCGCTGGAGCGGCGCAGCGGGGGTGCGGAATCCGAATATGACGATCCATCGGGTGAGGCGGTGCCGACGTGCCCACCGCGGTGGCCATGTGACGTGAGGTCGGCCGGCTGTCGGGCCGTATGCCTGCGCTTCGGGACCCGCCGGCGGCCCTGAGGGCCGTGCGACACGCCGGGCGGCGGCCCGGGGAGGCCCCCGGTTCGCCGCCGCGGACGTCTCGGCGCGGGGCTTCACGGGTATCCGAGGGCGCCCCGCCCCGGGCCGGGAGACGGTTCCGTGCGGCGGTGGACCGGGTTCGCCGGGAGCCTGCCGGGCGGGGTGGCCGGTGCGCTCGGTGCCGGTGGACCGGCGGCACGTCCCGTGTGCTCGGTGGCCCCGGACGCTGCCGGGGCCGGCCGCACTCGGGCGGGCGGCTGAGCGCCCGAGTGCGGCTGCGACCGCTACACGGTGCGGGCCGCGCCGGTGAACTGCCGGATCAGCCGGGCAAGTTCCACCGGCTGGTCCAGGGGCAGCAGCGTATAGCTGTCGTCCAGCTCCACCAGCTCTCCCTGCGGCAGCAGTTCGGCCAGGCGCCGACCGTGCTCCGGCGGCATCACCCGGTCCTGGCGCGCCCACACCACGAGCGCGGGGCGGTCGAAGTCCGGCAGGCTCTCGGCCGCGGTGAGCAGGATGCCGGTGTCCGCTGCTGCCGCCCGCAGCATGCGTACGGTGTCGCGGCGGATCTCCGGCCGGCTCATCACCGGCTTCACCCATTCGGCGGCAGCGGCGTCCCCGCGCTTGGTCAGCCACCCGAAGGCGATCGGCAGCCGGCGGACCATCCGCAGCCGCATCTGCTGCATGAACAGTCCGAACATCGGAGCCGGCAGCCTGCCGGTGAGCAGCAGCGTCCTGCCCGTCAGCCCCGGCGGGAAGTTGTCGAACGCCTCGCAGGAGGCGAGGACGACCCGCCCCACCCGGGCGGTGCCCTCGCGGATCACCAACTGGACCAGTGCCCCGCCGGTGTCGTTGCCGACGAGGGTGACGTCCCGCAGGTCCAGGCGTTCGAGGAACTCCACCACCAGCCGGGCCACCCCGGGCAGCGACAGATCGGCGTCCGCCCCCATCGCCCGGCGGTGCGCCCCGAGCGGCAGTGTCGGTGCCACGCACCGGTGGTCGGCGGAGAGTTCGGCGATCGGCCCGTCCCACAGCGAGGCGTCCATCAGCAGGCCGTGCAGCAGGACGACGACGGGTCCGCGGCCGGTGTCCTGGTACTCGACCGTCCCGGCGGACAGCTGGATCTCCTTCACGCCGACCCCTCGGGCTGCGCGGCGGTGCCCGCGACGGCGGGGCCCGGACGGTCGGCGGGGCCTCCGTCGGACAGATGCCGGCGCAGAAAGGACAGCTGGGCCTGGACGGCCTGCTCATGGACGTCCAGGAACGGTGCATAGTGCCCGCCGGGCAGCCGGAGCAGCTCGCCCCGGGGTGCCTGCCGCGCCGCGACGGCCCCGGGCTCGGCGAGTGCCGCCTGGTCCTGGTCGCACACCAGGACCATCAGCGGGCACCGCACCCGGGGTGCGTCACGGCCGGGGCGGTAGCCGCTGATGCCGAAGGTGGAGCGTGCGGCGACCTCCTGCTGCCAGTCCGGGTGGCTGCCCCCGGGGTCCAGGGGGTGCGGGCTGATCAGGACGTCCGGCGAGGACAGCGTCGCGACGGTGCCGGGCGGGCCGACCAGCGGCACCAGCAGGGGGCGGCGGCCGAGGATCCCGCCGACGGCGTCCAGGACGCCCCGGAGGGTCAGGCGCAGCATCGCCGACGGCGTCTGGTGGCGTGTCGCGTTGCGGACTGCGGCCGGGCCGTCGGCGAGCGGGGTCTGCGCGATCGCGGCTGCCAGCCCCGGGGTCCGCGCGGCGGTACGGATGACATGGCCGCCGCCCAGGGAGAAGCCCCAGAGCGCCAGCCTGGCCGGGTCGACCCCGGGCAGGCCGCGGGCGCAGGCGATCGCGGCCTGCCAGTCGGCCAGTTCGTCCTTGACCCGTACGACCTGCCGCGGCATGCCGCCGCTCTCGCCCAGGCGCCGGTGCTCGAAGGCGAGGACGGAGAACCCGTCGTCGTGGAACCGCCGGGCGAAGACGTCGGTGCCCGGTTCCTTGGTCACCGCGGTGCCGCCGGCCATGACCACGCAGGCGCCGTTGGTTCCCGGATAGTGCCAGGCGGCGCACTCGGCGCCACCACTGATGAATCGAATCTTCTCCCGCTGCACGGACATGCGCGCACCGACCTCCCCTGTGGACCGGATTCATCCCGGAGCAAGTGAACCACGTGGTTCGCAAAGCGTCCACGCAGCCCCGCCGATGCCGCGTCCCGGGCGGGCCGCCGGTCAGGGTCCGGCGGCCTCCTCGCGCTCCAGTGCCCGGGCCAGAGCCTCGAACCCGGCCGCCACACCCGAGTCGTCCCTGCTGGTCGACAGCTCCACCAGAAAGCCCCGAAGGGTCGCGAGGACCATCTCGGCCACCTGGTGCCTGCGCTGCTCGGACCAGTCCGCCGGGCAGACCGACAGCAGCACCGGCAGATACTGCCGCGAGGCGTCCCGGCTGAGCGCGCCATAGCGGTCGGGGTCGTACATCGACAGGCCGATGCCCTGGTCGAGCGCCCGCCGCAGATCCGTCTCCTCCTCCAGCAGAGTGCGCCACACGGCCCGCACCCCGTCCGCCAGCGGCCGGCCGGACGGCTGCTCGGCCACGGAGGCCAGTGCGTTGCCGACACGCCTCCCGCGCAGCTCGGCGACCGCCTGGCCGAGCAGGTCGTCGGCTCCGTCGAAGTGGTAGAGCAGCACCTTGTGCGTGGTGCCGGCCGCCCGCGCGGCGCGCCGGAGCGAGAAGTCCACAAGCCCGTTGGCCACCAGGTCGTCGGTGACGCGTGCGAGCAGTTCCCGGCGCCTGGCCTCGCCGCGCGGCGACCCGGCCGAACGCCGGTAGCCTGCCCGTCCTGGTGAGCCGTCGTCGTCAGAGGTGTTCACAGCTTCCACGGTCGGACATCATCACACGGTGACGGCGCGGGGCGCGTCGCCGGAGGGAGGACCCTTGCCGCTGGCACGCCGCACCGGCGTTTCCCCGACGTGCGGCGGACTCCGTGCGCACCGGGAGGTGCGGCCGTCGGAGCCGGGACCAGGGCGGCACCGGGAGGTGCAGCCGTCGGAGCCGGGACCAGGGCGAGTAGCCGTGGCGGAGGCCTCGGAGCTGCCGGGGCCCCGGTCGCCACGCGTGTCCTCCGTGCCCCGCGTAGCGTGGAGCGCGGAGCGGCCTTGGGGGGCGAGGAGGTGCGGGATGTCGAAGCAACCGGAGGGGCGGCTGCCGCGGGCGGTGTACGAGCGCGAGCTGTTCCGGCTGCAGGGGGAACTGGTGAAGCTGCAGGAGTGGGTGCGCGCCGAGGGCGTCCGGCTGGTGGTGGTCTTCGAGGGCCGTGACGCGGCCGGGAAGGGCTCCACCATCAAGCGTGTCGCCGAGTACCTCAACCCGCGTATCGCCAGGATCGTCGCCCTCCCCGCGCCGACCGAGCGGGAACGCACCCAGTGGTACTTCCAGCGCTCACCCCGCATCTGCCGGCCGCCGGGGAGATCGTGCTGATGGACCGCTCCTGGTACAACCGCGCCGGGGTGGAGCGGGTCATGGGCTTCTGCACCAAGGAGGAGTACTGGCGGTTCCTGCGGCAGTGCCCTGACTTCGAGCGGATGCTGGTCGAGGACGGCATCCTGCTGCGCAAGTACTGGTTCTCCGTCAGCGACGCGGTCCAGGACCAGCGGTTCCGCAGCCGGCTGGAGGACCCGATGCGCCGCTGGAAGCTCTCGCCGATGGATCTGGAGTCCATCACCAGGTGGGAGGACTACTCCCGGGCGAAGGACGAGATGCTGGCGCGGACCGACACACCGGAGTCGCCCTGGTACATCGTGGAGAGCGACGACAAGCGCAGGGCCCGGGTCAATATGATCGCCCATCTGCTGTCCACGGTCCCCTACCAGGAGATCGCCCGCCCGCCGCTGGAGCTGCCGTCGCGCCCGGTCGCCTCCGGCTACCAGCGGCCGCCGCGGTCCCTGCAGAGCTACGTCCCCGACCATGCCTCCGACCTGGCCCCGGGGGAGGGCTGAACGGCCCCGGCCCGCCGCTGGGCGTGGGTGGCGCCCGGCAGCGGACCGGGGAGCGGCGACAGTCCTCGGCCTGCTGCCTCAGCCCACCGCCACATGGGCGCGATGGCGCTCCGCCATGGTCCGCAGGGTCTGCTCGCCCGGGGTGTCCCAGACGGTCTGGTTGAAGATCTCCACCTCGATCCAGCCGGTGTAGCCGGCATCGGCGACCAGGGCGCCCAGCGACCCGAAGTCGATGCACCCGTCGCCCACATGCCCCCGTCCCAGCAGGGCGTCGGCGGGCAGCGGCAGGGTCCAGTCGCACACCTGGTACGAGGCGATCCGCTCACCCGCGCGGGCGATCTGCTCCGACAGCTGCGGATCCCACCAGATGTGGTAACTGTCCACCACGACTCCCACCTGGTCGGCGGGGTGCTGCTCGGCGAGGTCCAGGGCCTGTCCCAGGGTGGAGACGACGGCCCGGTCGGCGCAGAACATCGGATGCAGCGGTTCGATGGCCAACCGGACGCCCAACTCACCTGCGTACGGGGCGAGTTCGGCCAGCAGTTCGGCGACCCTGGCCCGGGCGCCGACCAGGTCGCGGCTCTCCCCGGGCAGCCCGCCGACCACCATGACCAGGGTGTCGGTGCCGAGTTCCGCGGCCTCCTCCAGGGCTCGCCGGTTGTCCTCGATCGCCTCCCGGGTGCCCTGCTCGCCCTGGGCGGTGAGGAAGCCGCCCCGGCACAGGCTGCTGACGGCGAGGCCGGCCTCGCGGACCAGCGCCGCCGCGCGGGCGGTCCCGATCTCGGCGACCTTGTCCCGCCACAGGCCGATGGCGGGGATCCCCGCCTCGACGCAGCCGCGTACCGCCTCCTCCAGGCTCCACCCCTTGGTGGTGATCTGATTGAGCGACAGGCGCTCCAGTCCGTTCATGCCGCCACTCCCGCGAGGCTCAGAAAACGCCGCATCCGTTCGGCGGCGACGTCGGGGTCGGGGAGTACCCCGGCCGCGTCGGCGAGCCGGAAGAGCTCGATCAGATGGGAGGTCGACCGGCCGCTCTGGGCTCCGGCGACCATGGTGAAGTGGTTCTGGTGCCCGGACAGATAGGCGAGGAAGACCACTCCGGTCTTGTAGTGGAAGGTCGGCGCCGCGAAGAGGTGCCGGGCCAGCGGGACGGTCGGCGCGAGCAGGGCCTCGTACCGGTCCAGGTCGCCCGCGTCCAGCGCCTGGAGGGCGGCCGCGGCGGTGGCCGCGATGGGGTCGAAGACCCCGAGCAGCGCATCGCTGTGCCCGTGCGCGTCGCCGCGGATCAACTGCGGGTAGTTGAAGTCGTCCCCGGTGTACAGCCGGACGCCCTCGGGCAGGGCGCGGCGCAGGGCGATCTCCCGGTCGGCGTCCAGCAGGGAGACCTTGATGCCGTCGACACCGGAGCTGTGCTCCTTGATCAGCGCCAGTACGGCCTCGGCCGCGTGCTCCACCTCGGCACAGCCCCAGTAGCCCGCCAGCGCGGGATCGAACATCTCGCCCAGCCAGTGCAGGATCACCGGGCCCCGGGCCTGGGCGATGAGGCGGCCGTAGACCTCGTGGTAGTCCTCGGGGCCGCGGGCGAGTGCGGCCAGCGCCCGGCTGGCCATCAGTACCGGCTGGGCCCCCGCGGCCTCCACCACGGCGAGCTGCTCCTCATAGGCGGCCGTGATGTCCGCGAGGCTGCGGGCGGGTGCGGTGAGCTGGTCGGTGCCGACGCCGCAGGCGAGCCGGCCGCCGACGGCGCGGGCCTCGGCCCCGGAACGGGTGATCAGTTCCCGGGTCGCCGCCCAGTCCAGACCCATGCCGCGCTGAGCGGTGTCCATGGCATCGGCGACGCCGAGGCCGAGCGACCAGAGGTGGTGGCGGAAGGCCAGGGTGGCGTCCCAGTCGACGGCGGCCGGTGCGCCGGGGGCGTTGCCGCCGAGCGGGTCGGCCACCACATGCGCGGCGGCGAAGGCCGTGCGGCCGGCCGCGGGGCGGGCGGGGCGGGGGAGCGGCTCGGGGGTGCGGAGCCGGTAGGGGCCGTCGGGCAGCTGAAGGGTCGTCATCGGATCTCCAGCTCCGGCACGTCCAGCCGGCGGCCTTCGCGGGCGGAGCGCAGGCCGAGCTCGGCGAGCTGCACGCCCTTGGCGCCTTCCAGCAGGTCCCAGTGGTACTCGGACCCGGTGGCGACATGGCGCAGGAACAGCTCCCACTGGGTCTTGAAGCCGTTGTCGAAGTCGGCGTTGTCGGGAACCGTCTGCCACTGCTCGCGGAAGGCCTCGGTGGCGGGCAGGTCCGGGTTCCAGACGGGCTTGGGGGTCGCCGCCCGGTGCTGGAAGCGGCAGTTGCGCAGACCGGCCACGGCGCTGCCCTCGGTGCCGTCGACCTGGAACTCCACCAGTTCGTCCCGGTCCACCCGCACGGCCCAGGAGGAGTTGATCTGCGCGACGATCCCGCCCTCGAGCTCGAAGATGCCGTAGGCGGCGTCGTCGGCGGTCGCCGGGTAGGCGCGGCCCTGCTCGTCGACGCGCTCGGGGATGTGCGTGGTGGTGTGGGCGTAGACCGAGCGGACGGGCGCGATGATGTGGTCCAGGACGTAGCGCCAGTGCGGGAACATGTCGAGGACCATGCCGCCGCCGTCCTCCGCGCGGTAGTTCCAGGACGGGCGCTGGGCCTGCTGCCAGTGGCCCTCGAAGACCCAGTAGCCGAACTCGCCGCGGACCGAGAGGATGCGTCCGAAGAAACCGCTGTCTACAAGTCGCTTGAGCTTCATCAGCCCGGGCAGGAACAGCTTGTCCTGCACGGCTCCGTTGCACACGCCCGCCTCGCGGGCCAGCCGGGCCAGGCCCAGGGCCGCGTCGAGCGACTCGGCGGTGGGCTTCTCGGTGTAGATGTGCTTGCCCGCCTCGATCGCGGCGCGCAGCGCCTTCTCGCGGGCCTGGGTGACCTGGGCGTCGAAGTAGACCTCGGCCTCCGGGTCTGCCAGGGCCTCCGCGAGGGAGGTGGTCCAGCGTTCCAGGCCGTGGCGCTCGGCGATGGCCCTGACCCGGGTCTCGTCGCGGCCCACCAGTACCGGTTCCGGCCAGAGCACGTCGCCGTCGTCGAGCACGACGCCGCCCTGCTCGCGGATGGCCAGGATCGACCGCACCAGGTGCTGCCGGTAGCCCATCCGCCCGGTCACGCCGTTCATGATCACGCTGATTGTCCTGCGGGCCATCCGGGATCTCCTTTGCCGCGTCCTGGGGAGCGGCCGATAGAAAGCGCTTACTGCAAGGTGAGGCTAGGGCGCCCCGCCGGGCGCAGTCAAGACGCACTGCGGAGATCCGCCGCGCCTGCCGGTGCAGCGCTCCCGGGCCCCCGGCGCCCCGGCCGCGCCGCTGCCGGGAGTCCGCCGGCGCCGGCCGGGTCTGCGGTTTCGCCCGGTCCCGAGTGCGGGCCGCCGTATCTGCCCGGCGCCGTGGCGGTCATGGGTGCCAGGCGTACCCCGGTGCCGGTCGACCGCGGTGCCGGGGTGGACCATCCCCCGCATTTCCGGCGGCCGGCCGGTCGATCCCGGTCGGCATATTGACCGGCTGACATGACGTCAGCACCATGGCTCCGGTACGCCGCACCCCCCATGCACCCCGTAATCGGACGGCGGACCGACGACTCGCGGGAGTGTCATGCGCAGACCAGTCATCGGTGCCCTCATGGCCGCGGCGCTGGCGGTCGCCGCCGCCCTGGTGGCGCTGCCGGCCCATGCGGCAGGGGCGGTGCTCACCGCCCAGATCGTGCAGGGGTCCTCCTGGAGCAGTGGGTACGGGGCCGACGTCACGATCACCAATCTCGGCGACGCCGCCTCGACCGGCTGGACCGTGGCGTTCGATCTCCCGGCCGGCACCACCGTTTCCAACTCCTGGTCGTCGACCAGGACGCAGACCGGGCAGCACTACGTCTTCACCAATGCGAGCTACAACGGCGCCATCGCACCCGGGCAGCACGACGGCTTCGGGTTCAACGCCGGCGGCCTCGGCCTGCCCTACAACTGCACCGTCAACGGCACGCCGTGTGCGGGCGGGACCTCCCCGGGCTCGCCGACGCCCACGCCGACGCCCACACCCACGCCGACGCCCACCCCGACGCCCACCCCGACGCCCACCCCGACGCCCACCCCGACTCCGACTCCGACCCCCACCCCGACGCCGAGCCCGACCCAGACCGGGACGCCGGGCCCGACCGTGAACGTCTCCACGGCCGCCCAGCTCTCCGACGCGCTGGCGGGCGCGGTACCCGGTGAGACCATCCAACTGGCCCCCGGGGAGTACCACGGGGCGTTTGTGGCGCAGCGGGCCGGCAGCGCGGCGCAGCCGATCACCCTCACCGGGCCGCGCACCGCGGTGCTGGTGAACGACGGCCCCTCGGGCAGCGGACCGTCCTGCTCGGTACCCACCGCCGGCTGGGACTCGGGGTACGGCCTGTGGCTGTACAACGCCCCCTACTGGAATCTGACCGGCTTCACGGTGCAGGACTCCAAGAAGGGCGTGGTGCTCGACAACTCACCCCATGCCACCCTCGACGGCCTGTATGTGCACAACACCGAGGACGAGGGCGTGCACTTCCGCAGCTCCTCCTCCGACGGTGTCATCCGCAACTCGGTCGTGGAGTACACCGGCCAGGTGCAGCCCGGTTACGGGGAGGGCGTCTACATCGGCTCGGCCGGTTCCAACTGGGCCTGCTACGGCAACTCGGCCGGTGCGGACCGCTCCGACCGGGTACTGGTGGAGAACAACCGGATCGGCCCGTATGTCGCGGCCGAGGAGATCGACGTCAAGGAGGGCACCTTCGACGGGGTGATCCGCGGCAACACCTTCGACGGCCGAGGCATCTCGGGGCAGAACTCCGCGGACTCCTGGATCGACGTCAAGGGCATCGGCTACCTCATCGAGGGCAACACCGGCACCTTCGCGGCGCCCGGCACCTTCGCCAACGGCTACGAGACGCACAACCCGGCCACCACACCGACGTTCCAGAACGGCTGCGGCAACAGCTGGCGCGGCAACACCTCGGACCTGGGCGGGGTCGGCAGCTACGCCGTCGATGTGACCTCGACGTCCAAGTGCTCGGGGAACCTCAATGTGGTCTACTCCTCCAACACGGTGACCAACGCCGTGACCGGACTGACCAATATCGCCGTCACCCCGTGACCCCCGGTCCGTGGGCCGCCGGACCCCGGCGGCCCACGGACACCGGGTCAGTGCTCCTTGAGCGCCGGCTGCAGAACGAAGACCGGGATCTGCCGCTCCGTCCGCTTCTGGTAGTCGGCGTAGTCGGGATAGGCCTCGACGGCGCGGCTCCACCACAGGGCCTTCTCGTCCCCGGTGACCTCACGCGCCGTCATGTCCTGGCGCGCCGGGCCGTCCTGGAGCTCGACCCGGGGGTCGGCCACGATGTTGTGGTACCAGACCGGGTGCTTGGGCGCGCCGCCCAGCGAGGCGACGACGGCGTAGCTGCCCTCGTGCTCCACCCGCATCACCGGGGACTTGCGGATCCTGCCGCTCTTGGCGCCACGGGTCGTCAGGACCACGACCGGCAGGCCCCGCAGGGTCGTCCCCTCGGTACCGCCGGAACTCTCGTACAGCTCCACCTGGTCGCGAACCCACTGTTCCGGACTCGGCTCGTACTCGCCCTCGAGAGGCATGGCATCCGTCCTGTCGTCGATGGTCCGTCGGACGGGCGCCGCCGCAGCGGCGCCGGCCCACGGCGGCCATCATAGGAAGCCGCCGCGGCCGGAGCCCGCTGATGTGCGGCGTGCCGTCGCAGGGGCGGGCCGCGCTGCTGCGGTCGGACTACCCGGCTATCTGGCTACCTGGCGATGACGGCGACCGGGGCGTCCCAGGCGCTGCTGTCCACGGTGGGGGTGCAGCCGCCCCGGGTCTCCTTGCTGGTGGCCGGGTGCTGGTGGTCCGGCGGTGACCGGTCCACAGGGCCGAGGAGTACCGGAGCGCGTCGGCCCGGGGCCGGTTGAACCGGCCCGGCTGGGCGTACGGAGGCAGCAGCCGGCGAGGCACGCGGGAGCCTGACGTGGGGACGCGGCGGTCCGTCAGGCGACGGGCCGCCGCGTCGACGTCCGCAGTGCCGCGCCGGGATGCCCGGGTTGGGGTGCCGGGCGGGTCAGGAGGGCCGGTGCTCGGCCTCGCCGGCTCCGGAGAGCGACTGCAGCAGCAGGTCGACCTGGAGGATCCGCGGTGCCAGCGACGGCTTCCGCCGTCCGGTGACGATGAACAGCACCTCCGCCGCGGTCATGGCCGCGCACAGCTGCAGTGCCGCAGCCGACGAGGAGATACGGGTGTCGCGCAGCGGGGACCTGATCGCGTTCACCTGCGGTTCCAGATAGTGCCGGGTGAACTTCTCCGGAGTCATCCGGTCCACGAACTTCAGCAGCACCTCATCGGCGCCCTCGCCCTCCGTGATGCCGAAGAATTCGGAGAAGGACGGGCTGCCGGGGCCGATCACCGTCATCGCCGCACCGAATCCGAACGGTGATGCGCCCACGACCGAGTGCTTGCCCTGGAGATGGTAGGTGTCATGGAAGAGCGGATACAGGTCGGCCCTGAAGAAGTCGATGGCATTGATGCCGACATCGGTGCTGTCGGCGAAGTCCTTCACCGAGTTCCCGTCGATGCCCCGGCGGAAGAGGGTGATGTCCGCCGCTGGATTGATGTCCTTCACCATGCGGGTCATCACATCGACCTTGGGCTGCCCCAGTGCGCTCACCGTGGCGCCCGCCTGCCGGTTGAGGTTCGCCTGCTCGAAGGTGTCGGGATCGGCGATGGCGAACCGCTCGAAGCCCATCCTGGCCAAGGTGAGCAGGTGGTTGCTGCCGCAGCCGCCCAGCCCGGCTATACCGATCCGTGCCGATCTGACCCGTGCGACGTCCTCGGCGTCGAGCAGGCCGAGATTCCGGTCGAAAGCCTCTTCGTAGGTGAAAGCACTGGCCAATGTACTTCCTTTTCCCGAGTCGGTTCGCGGTCCCGGCCGGCCGGTGTGTACAGCGGCTGCCGGGGACGTTCACCGGGGCATCCCCCGGAATCTGACCCCCGTTGACCTGGGCGCCGGCCCGGCTTTGCACGCGGCCGCTCCGCCCGGAGGCGCGCCAATCATGGATATGACAACCGGTCAAGTGCGCCCCGGCATTTCCCGGCTCTTTGGATGTGTGGTCCTATCCCGCGGGGGAAACATCCGCAGCCGTTCTCCGCGAAAGACGCCGGCCGGGCCGGAAACGTGCGGCTGCGGTCCGGCCGGTGCCTGTGGCCCGACCGGTGGAAACGCCGGCTGCGGCTGTGGCCGCCCCTCGCCCGGTCCATGCCGCGGCCCTCGGGCCTTCGGCTCGGATGGGTGGCATACGCACTACATGTCTGTTTACGTCACGATATGATCCCAGTTGTGACCAGCTCATGGCGGATACGACGCCGACGGCTCCTCCGCCGCCCCTGCGAGCCTGCCCTGCTGTCGCCCGTGATCCTGACCGTGCTGATCGCCGCGCTGGCCTTCGCCACGCCCAGGGATGTCGCCATCAGCCGCCTGCTCCCCGCCGCGCCCGCCCTCGCCTCCTCCATGTGGTCGGTGGCCGCCACCGTCGTCCTCGGGCTGGTCTGCATCCTGGCAGTGCTCGGTCTGGCGATCGCCTTCGCCGACACCGGGCCCCTCTTCACCGCCGGGGCCATCACCGCCGTGACCGTGGCCGCCGCATACGCGGGCCACGTCCGACTGCAACGCGAGCGGACCCTGACCCAGGTGCGCTCCGTCGCCGATGTGGCCCAGCAGGTCCTGCTGCGCCCTGTGCCCGGCCGCCTCGGCGACGTCGAGATCGAGACGCTCTATCTGGCCGCGGCGGCACACGCCCGGATCGGCGGTGACTTCTACGAGGCGGTCGACACCGCGCACGGGGTCCGTCTGCTGATCGGCGACGTCAGGGGCAAGGGCCTCTCGGCCGTGGGCGTCGCCGCCGCAGTGACCAGTTGCTTCCGGGAGGCCGCACACGACGAGCCCGACCTGCGGCGCGTCGCCGGCCGCCTGGAGGCCAGCATGGTCCGCTACAGCGGGGCGCTTCCCGACCGGGACTCCGGAGAGCGGTTCGCCACCGCGCTGCTCGCCGAGGTGCCGCAGGGCGGCGGCCTCGTCAGGCTGCTCAACTGCGGGCATCCCCCGCCGCTGCTGTTCCACTGCGGAGGCGTGCTGGTGCTGGAGCCCACCGCCGCGTCGCCGCCGCTCGCCCTGGCGGCCCTCATCGGCGACGGCTACCGCGTCGACACCGTCCCCCTCGCCCCCGGCGACCAGATGCTGCTCTGCACGGACGGGGTCACCGAGACACGCAACCATTTCGGGCAGTTCTTCCCGCTGGCCGACTGGGCGCGGCAGCAGTCCTCCCCGCCGCCCCGGGTCCTGCTCGAACGGCTCCACCGCGATCTGCTGCGCCACGGGGACGGCACTCTCGACGACGACATCGCGGCCCTCGCCGTACGGTGCGCCCCCTCCGCGGGCGACACCGCGCCCCGGCCGTCATGAGCGACGGGTGCGGCGCCTGCGCCGAGCCCGGTACCCGGTACACCGGTGGGGCGCCGTTCTGACGGCCGAACCCCGGCGCGACCATGGTGGGGACGGGGCGGCCGGCACACCCGGCCCCGGTGACCACCTACGAGGAGCGCAGCGATGAGCGACGGCACCGTCTCGGGCGAGGAGTTCTGGGAGGCCCGTTACGCGGAGGGCGACCGGATCTGGAGCGGGGAGCCCAATGCCGCCCTGGTCCGGGAGGCAGCGGACCTGCCGCCGGGAAGGGCCCTGGACCTGGGCTGCGGCGAGGGTGCGGACGCGATCTGGCTCGCCCGGCAGGGGTGGCGCGTCACCGCCGTGGACATCTCCCGTACCGCCCTCGACCGGGCCGCCGGGCACGCCGCGGCGGAGGGGGTCGCCGACCGCATCGACTTCCAGCGGCTCGACCTCGCCTCGGCCTTCCCCGACGGCACCTTCGAGCTGGTCTCCGCCCACTTCCTGCACTCGCACGGCGACCTGCCGCGGGAGCGGATCCTGCGGACCGCGGCCGCGGCCGTGGTGCCCGGCGGCATGCTGCTGATCGTCGGACACGCGGGCTTCCCGGCCGGGGAACACGCCACGCACGCCGGTGTCCACTTCCCCGCGCCGCAGGAGGTCATCTCGGCACTCGACCTGCCGGAGGGCCAGTGGGAGGTGCTGCGCATCGACGAGTACGAGAGTGTCAGGACCGGGCCCGACGGCCGGCCGGTGACCCGCGCCGACAACACCGTCAAGCTCCGGAGGCTGCCCGGCTGACCCCTGTCGTGCGGGGCACCCCGAGGGGACGGCGCGCTGTGCGGACCGGACAGCGCGGCAGCCGCAGCAGGCCGCCGCCCGGCAGGCCGAGGCCCGCCGACCAGGCCCCGCCCGTGAGCGCACGCCCCACCCTCCCCGGTCGGCCGGGGAGGCCCGTCCCAGTCCCGTCCCGTATGTGCCCCGAACGGCCATGGCCGCCGCGGGGCGCGCTCGATAGGCTCCTGCCGACCGCTGCCCCGCGGCCCGGGGCGCCACCACCCAAGAGCGTCCCCCGGAGTCCCCGATGCCCCTCAAGCTGCCCGCCCGGGCAACCGTCCTCTTCCAGGGCGACAGCATCACCGACGCGGACCGCCGCAACGACCCGCACGGCGGGCTCGGCGACGGCTACGCCCGCCGGGCCACCGAGATCGTCGCCGGGGCGCACCCGGACGCCACGATCACCTTCCTCAACCGGGGGATCAGCGGCAACCGCGTGGCCGACCTGCGGGCACGCTGGGACGAGGACGCCATCGCGCTGAAGCCCGACCTGATCTCGGTGATGATCGGCGTCAACGACACCTGGCGCCGCTACGACGCCGGCGACCCCACCTCGGTCGAGGCCTACGAGGAGGACTACCGCCACATCCTCACCCGGGTCCGCGAGGAGACCGCGGCACGGATCATGCTCATCGAACCCTTTCTGATCCCGGTGAGCACGGCGCAGTGGCAGTGGCGGGAGGACCTCGACCCGCGCATCCACACCGTGCGCCGTCTCGCCGACGAGTTCGACACCCTGCTGCTGGCCGCCGACGGGCTGCTCAACCAGGCCGCCCGCACCGCCGGCGGTGCGGCGCAGATCGCCGCCGACGGAGTCCATCCGACCCCGCTGGGTCACCGCATCCTCGCCCGCGCCTGGGCCGAACTGGTCACCGCGGGGCAGGCGTAGGAGCTCCCGCGCACCTGGCGCGGCGCCGCCCCGACGAGCACCCCGGCCGGCGCGGCCGGGCCGCTGCTCCACGGTCTGCCGGAATCCCTGCGGGGGTGACGCTGTTGGAGCACATACAAGTTCTGTCCACCGAGAGGGAGGACGCCGCATGAAGGTCCGAAACTCACTCCGCGCGCTCAAGAAGCAGCCCGGCTCGCAGGTCGTGCGGCGCCGCGGCCGTGTCTTTGTCATCAACCGGCGTGATCCGCGGATGAAGGCCCGGCAGGGCTGAGCGCCCCGAGGAGCGTCGCCCGGCGGGTCGTGGCACGGCGGGGTACCCGTGCCACGACCCGCCGGGCGACGCCCTGGCGGCCCCCACCGGCGGTATGCACGTACGGCTCTGCGATCCGAAGCATCCGTACGCCCACAGCCCCGGGCCGGCCCTGTCCGGCCACAACTCCACCGTGACCGGGGTGGACTTCAGCTCCGACGGCGACACCCCGGCCCCGGCCTCCAACGACGGGACGATACGGCTCCGGGACGCCGCGGCTCACGGCTGTCCTGGCCTCCGGGTCCGGCGGTTCACTCGGGAGCGTCGTCCGGAGCCGACAGTGCCTGCTCCACCAGTGCCCCGGCGGCCCCTGTGTACCGCGCCGGATCGCAGAGGCCGGTCAGTTCGGCCGCGGTGAGGACACCGGCGATCTCGGGCAGCCGCAGCATGACCTCCGACAGCACCTGCCCGGACCGTGCCGCCTCGGCGGACGCCTCCCTGGAGGCGCTGACCCGGGCGCTCGGACAGGCCTTCGCGCAGCGCCGACCCCGGCCCGGAACGTGCGCTGCCCCTGATGCCCGGCGGGACATCAGGGGCAGCGTCGCTCCTGCCCGCGCCACAGGCGGGCAGCAGCCCCTGCGACTACCGCAGGCCGAGGTCCAGCGGCGCCGGCTGCTGCTTGAACAGCCAGGTGGGTACGGCGGCGGCGAGAACCCCGTAGCCCTGCGGGTTCAGATGCAGATGATCGCCGACATCGAATGCCGCGGAGAGCTGCCGGGGGTTCTGCGGGTCGCGTACCGCACGGTCGAAGTCGATCACGCTGTCGAACCGGCCGCTGGTGCGGATCCACGTGTTGACCGCCTGGCGGGACGCCTCGCGGTACCCGTCGGGGTCGTCGTAGCTGTTTCCGCCGAACGGAGTGAGCGTCGCCCCGTACACCCGGATGCCCTGGGCATGCGCACGGGTGACGATCTGCCCGTAGGCCGCGATCACATCCGCGGTCACCTGCTGCTGTGCGGCCTCGGTGGCCTCGGCCGTACCGATGTCGTTGACACCCTCGAAGACCACCAGCCAGTCCACACCGCTCTGCGCCAGCACATCGCGGTCCAGCCGGGCGAGCCCGCTGGGGCCCAGGCCGTCGTTGAGCAGCCGGTTGCCGCCGGCCGCCTGGTTGACGACCGCGGTCCCGGACGTCTCGGGACGGGACCGCAGCCGTTCGAGCAGCTGGTCCGGCCAGCGGTCGTTCCCATTGGTGGTGGAGCCCCGGCCGTCGGTCAGCGAGTCACCGAGCATCACGGCCGCCGAGGTGGTGCGCCTGGACCACACCTCGACGCCGCTCAGGAAGTACCAGTGGTCGACATGCGGCGCTGCGGGCAGGTCGGCGTCGGTCAGATGGTTGCCGGTCTGCATATAGGTCGTGGTCCGGGAGCCGGGGTGCGAGGTGATCGAGGTGGACGCCTGCCCGTGGGCCAGATAGACGGTCACGGTGATGTCGGACCCGGCCTTCAGGTCGAAGCCGAGCGGATCGCTGACCATCTGCGCGCCGACCGGGATGGACACCGACGTCCGGCCGTCGAAGGTCACCGGCCGCTGCGTCCCCGGCTGGATGGCGCTCACACCGGACCTGCCACCGGCGGGCAGCGCCACGGAGACCGCGCTGATCGGAAGCGCCGCCCCGCCGAAGGCGTTGGAGAACCGCAGCCTCATGTTCTGCCCGCCGACCGACACATGGACGGTCTGCCGCACCGTGGTGTCGTCGAAGACCAGGTTGTCCTGGGTGAACGGTGCCGGTGGCATATTGCTGGGCTCCGTCAGCTGGGGCATCGACACCCAGGTGTCCACCCAGTGCCCGGCGAGCGCGGCGGCGCTCCTCGCCTCGGCCCGGTTCGTCGTGGCAGCCGAACGCCGAGCCCCCAGAGCCGAGCTCAGCGCCGACACACCGATGAGGGTGGCCGCCAGAGCCCCGGCCACGGCCAGAGTGAGGAGGGTTGACCTACGGTTCATGGATCGCATGTCCTTCCTGCCGGACTGCCGCGGCGGCGGCCCCGACACGGTGTCACGGGGCGTCACCCGGGGTCATCCGACAGGTGTCGGGCATCGGCTCCGCCTCGCCCGACGCCCGCACGCGGCCCGGGCCGGTCCTCGGGCGGCCGCGCCATGGCACGACACGCCTGTCGTCCAGGGAGCACTCGGCTCGGGGAGGCGCCGCGCCTAGGCTGGACGCACGCCATGCCCGGATGCGCTCCGGCGGGGCGACCGGCCGGGAGGGCCCTGTCGGGAGAAGGGAGCGGAGATGTTCCGCAACACCCGAGCGTTCAGCGGTTTCGCGGTCAGGGACGTCGAGGAGGCCAAGCGCTTCTACGGTGAGACCCTCGGGGTGGAGGTCACCGAGGAGTACGGCCTGCTGCGACTGCACCTGGCCGGGGGCACCGAGGTGCTCGCCTACCCCAAGCCCGACCACACCCCGGCCACGTTCACCATCCTCAACTTCCCGGTCGACGACATCGACCAGGCCGTCGAGGAACTCGGCCGGCGCGGTGTGCGCTTCGAGCGCTACCCGGGCCTGGAGGCCGACGAGAAGGGCGTCTTCCGCGGCGGCGGCCCCTACATCGCCTGGTTCACCGACCCCTCGGGGAACATCCTGTCCGTGCTCCAGGACCGCTAGTGCCGCCCCCGGGCGGCGCTGGTAACGGCAAGGGCTGCTCCTGCTCGGGGGCGCCTTCACGGCCGATCTGCTGCTGAACGTCGGCCGCAGGCAGGGCATGGACGTCCACATGGGCGGCCCGGGCGGTCGCTCCGTGCTGGCCGGAGTGGCTGCCGTTGCGCGCGTCCAGGAGCCCGATGGACCTCAAGGGCCGGGGGCTGGCCGTCCGGGAGCGCAGCCGGGACCCACCGCCGTGATTTTTTGTGCACAGCGCTCGTCTCCGGTGGCTGTTCCCCGCGGCGGCCCGAGCCCGCCCGCCGTCGGGGAAGAGATGGGTTGTTGCGCCGCGTTCGTACACTGAACGGAACGGGGATTCTCGCCGGCGCGCCGCATCCGGGGCGCGGGAAGGGAGAACCGGCATGCGCTTCCCAGCTCGGCTCCAGCCGACGCAGCAGAAGCAGCCTGGGCAGGAGCTCATCGGGCTGCGGGGCTGCGCCCTGATCACGGGGGCGGCCGGGTTGATCGTCGCCGTGCCGGTCGCGGACCTCTATCTGCCCCCGGACGTCCACCTCGCCCATGTCCTGGTGGTGCCCATCGCCTTTGTCGCCGCCTTCGCGGGTGCCCGCCTGGCGGCTGTGACCGCGCTGATGGCGGTGCTGGCCCTGGTCGCGGCGGCCGCCGAGCGGCACGCGCTGACCAGCGAGAACGTGCTGATGCAGCTGGGTTCCCTGCTGCTGCTCTCGGTGGCGCTGGTCCTGGTCAGCCGGCGGCGGGAGCGCGACCGGATCGAGGCCGCAGGGCTGCGCCGGGTGTCCGAGGCGACGCAGCGCGTGGTGCTGAGACCACTGCCGCGGCGTTCGGGCGCGGTGTCCATCGCCTCCGCGTACCGGGCCGCCGAGGCCTGCTCACGCGTCGGCGGGGACCTCTACGCGGTGGCCCGCACCAGCGACTCCACACGGTTGCTCATCGGTGACGTACGGGGAAAGGGCCTGGGGTCGATCGGCGACACCGAGCTGGTGCTGGGCGCCTTCCGCGCCGCGGCCCATCGGCAGTCCCCGCTGCCCGAGCTGGTGGCCTCCCTGGAGGGCAGCGTCCGCTGGGGTCTGGCGGAGCCCCGCGCCTTCGACGCCGAACCGGAGGCCGATGTCGGCGAGCGGTTCGTGACCGCGGCAGTGGTGGAGATCCCGGACGGGGAGCCATGGGTGCACGTGGTCAACTGCGGGCACCTTCCCCCGCTGCTGCTGCACGACGGAGCCGTCACCGCTCTGGAGGTCGCGGAGCCCGCGCCGCCGCTGGGCCTCGGCGGACTGGCGGCCTCCTCCTACACCGTGAGCACGTTCCGCTTCGCCCCCGGCGACCGGCTGCTCCTGTACACCGACGGGGTCACCGAGGCGCGGGACTCCCGCGGCACCTTCTACCCGCTTCTGGAGCGCGCCGAGGCCTGGGTGGACTTCCGCCCGGATTCCCTGGTGCAGGCGATGACCGACGACCTGCTGGCCCATGTGGCGGCCCCGCTGGGCGACGACATGGCCGTGATCGCCCTGGAGCGCGACCGGCTGCACCACTCGGCCGAGGCCCCCCGGATCGAGGGTGTCCCCGGGCAGCTGCGGACCAGCCGGACGGGCATGCTCTGACCCGGCCGCCGCGCTTTCGGACGCCCGACCGGGGTCCTGGCGCGGGGCCGTGGTGGGCGGGTGCGGGGTTGCGATGCGGTCCCGAGGCGTCCGGCGTGACAGGCTGGGGTTCCAATCGTTCGAACCCAGGAGGCCACCATGGCTGTGGAGCCCGAATCGCACGAGGGCACCGAGTCCGTCCTGTCCGACCATGAGGGGCCGGCGGACGGCGCCGACACGGGTGACGACGTGAAGCGCCGGTTCCGGGAGGCCCTGGCACGCAAGCAGGGCGTCCGCGGCAACGCCGATGCGGCAGGTACGGGCCCCGACCCGTCGAAGATCCATGGAGCCCATGGACCGGCAGCGAGCCAGCGGTCGTTCCGCCGCAAGAGCGGCGGCTGAGGGGCGACTGAGCGGCCGCCCGGGCACCTGTGGTGCCGGGCGGCCGCTTCGGGTCCCGGTCCCGGCCGGGGGTCAGTGCCGGGCCTGGGCCGGCAGAGCGGCGTGCGGGAGTGCCGGCAGGCCGTCGGGCCCGGCGGACTCCGCGCTCAGCAGATCGAAGTGGCGCTTGATCTCCGTGCGGGTCCCGGGCGGCCGACCCACCACGATCTGGCCGATCGAGGCCACCCAGGCCGCAGGGCCGCTCCACCACTCCTGGGCGCTCGCCCGGTGGTCCCAACGCAGGGTCTCGCAGCCGGCGTCCCGCAGGCCGGCTGACGGCAGCAGCGAGAGAAGTCCGTCCTCGGTGCGCGGAAAGTCGTCCCCGGGCGCCGGCGAGGGCAGCTGCGGCGGCCGTACCGCACCGGCGTGGACCGCGCGGCCCAGCAGGGCCTGGCCGGCGGCGGCCGGTTGCGGCCCCGTGGGGCGGTGCTCAGCCGGACTTCAAAGGGAAGATCGCGCAGGTGGTGGTGGCGTGCGCATACAGCTTGCCCGTCTCGAGGCCGACGACCCGGGCCTCCGCGGTGCCGATGGTGCGCCCGACGTGCACGGTCTGCGCCTCGCAGCGCAGCAGTCCGACGCCGGCGTGGACGGCGCGCACCATATTGACGTTGAGCTGCACCGTTGTGTACCCGATGCCGGCGGGCAGCAGGCTCATCACCGCGCAGCCGAGCGCGGAGTCCAGCAGGGTGGCCAGATAGCCGCCGTGGACTGTGCCGAGCGGGTTGTACAGGTGCTCGCCGGTCTGCCCCTCGAAGACCGCGGAGCCCGGTTTGACGTCGGTGAGTTCAAAACCGAGCGTGCCGGCGATCGGGGGAGGGGCGATGCGCCCTTCCACGATGGCGCGGAGGAACTCCTCGCCGGAGAGGTGCGCGACCTCTGCAGGAGGCGTCGGGGGGACCCAGCTGTGCGTACGGGTGACGGATTCGCTCATGGCCTCATTGTGGAGTCCCCGGTCAGCGGCATTCCAGTACGGATTCCGTACCACTACGATGGCCGCATGACGGGCTACGGACAGTTCTGCGCGGTTGCCAGGGCGCTGGAGGTACTGGGGGAGCGCTGGACCCTCCTCGTCGTACGTGAGCTGCTGCTGGGCGCACGGCGCTTCACCGATCTCCAGTGCGGGCTGCCGCGTATCTCGCGCACCATGCTCTCCGCCCGCCTCAAAACCCTGCAGGCCGCAGGTGTGGTGGAGCGCACCGCGGCGGACGGCTACCGTCTCACCGAAGCCGGGCGCGCCCTCCAGCCGGTGGTCAGGGAGCTGGGGGCGTGGGCCATGGAGTGGGACCGCCGCGGCCTGCTCCCCGAGCATCTCGACCCCGAGGTGCTCACCTGGGACCTGAGGCGGCGAACCCACGTGGAGAACCTCCCTGCCGGGCGCACCGTGGTCGAGTTCGTCTTCCCGGAGGCCGACCCGGAGCGGCTGTATCTGCATGTGGACCGGCCGGCCGTCACCGTCTGCCGCGACCAGGCCGGCTATCCGGTCGACCTCCGGGTGCGCGCCGACCTGGAGGCGATGACCCGCTACTGGCTCGGCGAGGTCGAGTGGCCGAGGCTGCTGCGGTCGGGTGCCGTGAGTCTGGAGGGGCCCGCCGACCTGTGCCGGGCCTTCCCCACCTGGTTCAGCGGCTATGTCTTCGCCGTCCGCTGAGGGCTGCCCGGGAGCGTGGAAGCAGGCTCTCCCCGGGCTGCCGCAGTGCTGCCGGGCCTCCGGTGCGCCGGTCAGTGGTTGGCATGCGCGCAGACGAGGGCGACGAGTATCTCCTGCGCATGCGGGGTGTCGGCGATGTCGGAGAGGGAGAGCAGGCCGATGAGCCGTCCCTCCTCCACCACGGGGAGCCGGTGCACGGCATGGGCGCACATCAGCGCGGACGCTTCGCAGATGCTGGCGTCGGGCCCGACGGTGACGAGGCTCCCGGAGGCTGCCTGGTGGGCTGTGGCAGCGCCGGCGATCAGACCCTCCGCGGTGATACGGACGGTGATGTCACGGTCCGTGATCACGCCATGGAGGGTGTCGCCGGAGGCGACGAGGACGCACCCGACGTCGGCGTCGCGCATACAGGCGGCGACGTCGGTGAGCGAGGTGTACGGCGGGACGGTGACCAGCCGGGTGGCCATCGCCTCGCGGACCAGCAATGCAGGGTTCATCCTCGGCCTCCTCGGTGGTCACCGCCGCCGGGCCCGCGCAGCCCCGCAGCTCCCGGACCCGCAGCGGCTCGGACGACACCACCCACCCCTTCCATCGTGCACGTGGCGGGCGGCATCCGCGTCCCGGCCCGGCGCGTGAGGGCCGCTCCCCTGCCGTGCCCGGACGGATCGGCACCGGGACTCGGCGCGCGCGGTGAGAACGCCGGGACCAGAATGGGGAGGACTTCCCCCCACCCCAGCCGAACCCTTCGGAAGGACCCACCATGACCGTCATGCGGGTCGCCCAGGTCACCGAGCCGGGCGGTAGGTTCGAGGTGGTCGAGCGCGAGCTGCCGCAGCCCGGCCCCGGCCATGTGCGCATCGCCGTGGAGGCGTGCGGTATCTGCCACACGGACGCGGTTTTCGTTGAGACACCGTTTCCCGGGGTGACGTTCCCGCTGGTCACCGGACATGAGGTGGCCGGGCGGATCGATGCGGTCGGTGACGGCGTGCAGCGGTGGAAGGTCGGCGAGCGGGTCGAGGTCGGATGGTTCGGGGGGCAGTGCGGGTACTGCGGCCCCTGCCGGCAGGGCGACTTCATCGACTGCCGCAACCTGAGGGTTCCCGGCTGGGCCTACGACGGCGGCTACGCCACCCACATGGTGGCCCCCGTGGAGGCCCTGGCCCGCATCCCCGACGGCCTGTCCGCAGTGGACGCGGCCCCGCTGGGCTGCGCCGGGGTGACCTCGTTCATGGGGTTGCGGACCAGCGGTGCACGCGCAGGCGACCTGGTGGCCGTGCTCGGGGTCGGCGGTCTGGGTCATCTCGGCGTCCAGTACGCCGCAAAGATGGGCTTTGAGACGGTCGCCATCGCACGTGGCGCCGACAAGGAGGCCCTCGCCCGGCAGCTGGGTGCGGACCACTACATCGACAGCACCGCCGCCGACCCGGCCCAGGCCCTGCAGGCACTGGGTGGAGCGGCGGCCGTGCTGGCCACGGCGGCGAACGCGGAGGCCATGTCCGCGACCGTCGACGGACTCCGACCGAGGGGCCGGCTGGTGGTGATCGGCCTGTCCCAGGACCCCGTGAAAGTCACCCCGGGTCAGCTGATCGGCGCCAGCCTGTCCCTGCAGGGGCATCCCTCGGGCACCGCCGCCGAGGTGGAGGAGACCATGGCCTTCAGCGCCCGGACGGGAGTGCGCCCGATGACCGAGACCGCCCCGCTGGACGACGTCAACGAGGCCTTCGAGCGGATGCTCTCGGGAGCCGCCCGCTTCCGGATGGTCCTCACCGTCGGCTCCGGCTGAGCGGCGCTCGGGGGCGGACGCAGCCGGGCGGCAGAGCGGCCGGTACGGCGCAGCCCCTCGGAGGCGGCGCCGTACCGGCCGTGCGGTCAGGAGTTGAGCTGCTCCAGGGTGCGGCCCTTGGTCTCCACGGCGAACAGCGCGATCACCGCGCCGACCACCGCGACGCATCCGAGTTCGGTGAAGACGGTCGCCAGACTGCCGCCCCCGTCGAGGACGGCGCCGACCACGATGGGGCCGACGATGATGCCCAGCCGGTTCCACACACCGCCGAAGGCGGAGCCCAGGGCCCGGCTGCGGGTCGGGTAGAGCTCCGGGGTGTAGAGGTAGAGGCTCACGTTGGTGGCGTAGACGAACAGGGTGGTGAGCGACGCCAGCACGGCGACCTGCCCGCCGGAGCCGGCTCCGCTGAGCGCGAGGACGAACAGGGCGACGGCCGCACCGCCGAGGCCCGCGGTGAGTGCCAGCCGCCGTCCCAGCCGGTCCACCAGGAGTGCGACGGCGAGGCAGCCGAGCAGTCCGGTGACGTTGCTCAGCAGCGTGTAGTCGAGGGCCGTGTGCAGGCTCAGCCCGAAGGTCTTGGTGTAGAGCGAGGGCAGCCAGCTGGAGATGCCGTGGTTGACGTAGTAGGCGACGAACCACAGGGCGGACACCACCACGGTGCGGCGCAGATACCGGCCGGTGAACAGGTCGCGCAGACCGCCCCGGGCGTCGTCGGCCGCGGTGTCCGCGGCGGGGGCGGGCAGTGTGTCGCCGGTGGACTGCTCGACCTCCCGCTCGATGGCTGCGAGCACCCGCTCGGCGTCCTCGGCCCGGCCGCGCGACAGCAGCCAGCGCGGTGACTCCGGGACCTGCCGCTGCAGGGATGCGACCAGGAGCGCCGGAAGGGCGCCGATGACGAACAGCAGCCGCCAGCCGTAGGCGGGGACCACCCAGCTGGCCACCAGGGTGGCGACGGCCAGGCCGGCGGGGAAGATCAGCTCGTACATCAGCACAAAGCGGCCGCGGCGGTCGGCGCGGGCGATCTCGTTGATGTAGGTCGCGGCGACCGGGACGACGCCGCCGATGCCGAGGCCCTGGACGAACCGGAAGGCGAGGAAGAGGGCGTAGCCCGGTGAGACGGCGACGGCGATGCTGGCGAGGGCGGTGACCAGGACGCCGAGGGCCACGGTGCGGACCCGGCCGATCCGGTCGCCCAGCCAGCCGGCGGCGACGGCACCGAGCAGCATGCCCACCGAGCTGCTGGTGATGATGGTGGTTCCCTGGCCGGTGCTCAGATGCCACTGGCGGCTCAGCACCGGCAGCGTCGAGGCGGTCAGCAGCTGGTCGAAGGCCTCGAAGAAGGTGACGGCGCCGATCACGGTCCGGACCTTGGCGTGCCAGCGTGAGTTGGGCAGACGCTCGATCCGGGCGGCGATGGAGCCTGCAGCGGTACTGGTGGCCACAGCGGACATGCGGTTCCTTCCAGTGGCAGAGGGGTTGCGCAGACACTAGAAGGAGTTATCTAAGCGGTCAATGGTTTTGTGCTTAGTTATTTTGTGCAGGTGGGCCAGGGCGCGCCCGGAGGCGGCGAAGGGCACGGTCCGATGCCGGCGCATCGGACCGTGCCCTCCCGGGTGGCGGCTCAGACCGTGCCGGACCGCCTGGAGCGGCGCACCGCAGTCACCACCAGGACCACCGCCACCGCGGCCGCCAGCGGTGCGGCGGCCTTCCTCAGCAGCACGGGCAGCACGGCGGCGCCCAGGTCCACAGCCTCCGGCTCGGGCCGGTCGGCAACGGACGGCGCCACGGAAGCGGCGGCGCCGTCCGCGGTCGCGGGCCGGCGCAGCAGCTCCTCCAGCCGGTCGGCGAACTGCTGCACGATACGGTCCCCGACCTCGGCCATGATGCCGCGCCCGAACTGGGCGGGCCGGCCCGTGATGTCGAGGTCGGTACGCACCCGCACCCGCGTCCCGCCCGGGTCCTCGGTCATGGTGGCGGTGACCGTGGCGGCGGCGGTACCGGCGCCGCGGGTCTCGCTGCCGGTGAGGTCCAGCACGATCTGCCGGGCCTCCTTGTCGCGGCTGACCGTACCGGCGCCGCTGTAGCTCATCTGGACGGCGCCGACCTTCACCTTGACCCGGCCGGTGAAGGCGTCGCCCTCGAGGGTGTCGAGCACCGCGCCGGGCATGCACGGCGCCACCCGCTCCAGATCCAGGAAGAGCTGCCAGGCCTCCTCGGGGCTCGCGGGGACGGTGAAGCTGTGGTCGAGTTGCATGGGTTGTCCAAGGGGTCGGGACGGCGTGAGGGGAGGGCGGGACGGTGTGAGGGGAGGGGGAGGTCAGGCATCGGCGTCGCGCACCAGGGTGCGTACCCGGTCAGGGGAGAGCGGGCCGCGCCGGATCACCACGCCCAGGGGGCGCAGCGCGTCCTCCACCGCGTTGGTGATCACGGCCTGCGGGGCGATGGCACCGCCCTCGCCGAGGCCCTTGACGCCCAGGTCGTTCATCGGGCTCGGACTGTGGATCTCGTCGAGCTCCAGATCGGGGATCTCCGACGAGGTGGGCACCAGATAGTCCATGTAGGTGCTGGTGCGGGGCTGCCCGTCCGGGCCGTACACCATCTCCTCGTAGAGCGCCCCGGCGATGCCCTGCGCGATGCCGCCGGTGACCTGGCCCTCCGCGATCAGCGGGTTGACGATGGTGCCGGCGTCGTGGACGACGACGTACTTCTCGATGGCGACCTCGCCGGTCCGCTCGTCGACCTCGACCACCACGGCGTGGGCGCCGCTGGCGACGGCGAACCCCGGCGGGCGGAAGTGCACGGTCTCGCTGAGCTCGGAGCCGTGCCGCCCGTCGGTGGGCTCGGGGACGCCGGGCAGCGGCGCGCTGCGGGCGAGTTCGGCGAGGGTGAGCGAGGGGCCCTCCCCGGCCTTGGCCGCGATGACGCCGCCGGCCAGGTCCAGGGTGTCCGCGGGGACGCCGAGGCGCCGGGCAGCCGCATCGATGATCTGCTCCCGGACCAGCCGGCCCGCCCGGTGGGTGGCGTTGCCGGCGTTCACCAGGGCGCGGCTGGCGATGGTCCCCACCCCGAAGGGCACCGCCGCGGTGTCCCCGCCGATCACATCGATCGACTCCATCGGCACACCGAGCGCGTCGGCGGCGATCTGCGCCATGCTGGTGCGATGCCCCTGCCCCTGCGAGGGGGTGCCGATGGCCAGTCTGATCCGCCCGGCGGGGGTGACCTCGATCCGTGCGGTCTCGAACGGGCCGAGGCCGGTGGCCTCGATGTACATCGCGAAGCCGACACCGACCCTGCGGCCGTCGACGGCTCCGGCCTGCTGCCGTTTGCGCACCGCCTCCAGATCGACCGCGGCGACCGCCCGCCGCAGCAACTCGGGGAAGTCGCCCGAGTCGTAGGACTGGGGCTTGCCCGAGCGGTCGACCAGCCCGGTCCGGTAGGGCATCTCCTCGGGACGTACCAGATTGCGCGCACGCAGCTCCGCGGGCTCCATGTCCAGGGCGACCGCCAGCCGGTCCATGGCCCGCTCCATGGCGAAGACCGCCTCGGGGCGTCCGGCCCCGCGGTAGGGGGTGCTGTAGGTGGTGTTGGTCAGCACTCCGACGGCGTCGACATGGACGTTGGGCACCCGGTAGGGGCCCACCAGATGGCAGAGCGAGTTGTAGGGGACCACCAGCCCGGTCAGGTTGCTGCACCCCATGTTGACGGTGATCCGGTCCCGGACCGCGAGCAGCCGCCCGTCCCGGTCGGCCGCCAGCTCGATGCGGTGGATCTGCTCGCGGGCGTGCGAGGAGGCGATGAGGTTCTCATTGCGGTCCTCCCGCCACACCACGGGGCGGCCCAGCTCCCGGGCGGCGTGCGGGACCAGCAGCTCCTCGACGTAGAGGATGCCTTTCTGCCCGAAGCCGCCGCCCACATCGGCGGCGATCACCCGGACCGCCTCGGCGTCCAGCCCGAGGGTGGCGGCGACGGCGTCGCGCATCCGGTGCGGGGTCTGGGTGCAGGACCAGACGGTCAGCTGCCCGCTGTAGGGGTCCACCGCGGCGGCCACGCCCCGGGGCTCGATCGGGGAGGCGACATAGCGGTGGGCGAAGAACTCCTCGCTGACCACCGCATGGGCCTCGGCGAAGGCCGCCTCGGCGTCGCCGACCGAGGCGGTGACGGACAGTGCGGTGTTGTCCCCCCAGGCCTCCTCGACCAGCGGCGCACCGGGCGCGGTGGCCTCGTCCGGGTCGACCACCGCGGGCAGGGCCTGATAGCGGACGTCGATGAGCTCCAGCGCGTCCTCGGCCAGATAGCGGTTCTCGGCCAGGACCATCGCCACCGGCTGGCCCCATGGACGACCTTGTCGCCGGCCAGCAGCGGCATGGGCTCGAACCGCACCATGGGGTCGATGGTGGCGCGCAGGCCCGGTGGGGTCCGCAGCTCCTCCTTGTTGAGCAGCCCCGGCAGCTGGGCGATCTCGGCGGCGGTGTGGACCGCGATCACCCCGGGGAGCGCGCGGGCCGCGGTCGCGTCGACGGAGACGATCCGGGCGTGCGCGTGCGGACTGCGCAGAAAGGCCGCCTCGGCGGCTCCCGGAAGGGCGATGTCGTCGACGAAGCGCCCGTTGCCGCGCAGCAGCCGGTCGTCCTCGACCCTCGGCAGCGGGCGGCCGATGTACTGCGACGCACCGTTGCGGTGGGACATGCCGTCACTCTCCAAAGCGGTCGTCGAGTGCCTGCCGGACGGCACGCCGGATGTTGCGGTAGCCGGTGCAGCGGCAGAGGTTGCCGCTGAGGTGGTCGGCGACGTCCTCCTCGCCGGGGCGCTCCGCGGACTCGGTGAGCGCGGTGGTGGTCATCAGGAATCCGGGGGTGCAGAAGCCGCACTGCATGCCGTGGCAGTCGGTGAACGCCTGCTGCACGGGGGTCAGCGGGGCGTCGTCCGGGGCCAGGCCCTCCACTGTGCGCACCTCCACCCCCTCGCACTGCACCGCGAGGGTGAGGCAGGAGCGCACGGGCTGTCCGTCCAGCAGCACCGTGCAGGCGCCGCAGACGCCGTGCTCGCAGCCGACGTGTGTCCCGGTCAGCCGGAGCCGGGTGCGCAGGAAGTCGCTGAGCAGCAGCCGGGACTCGACCTGGGCGTGGACGGCCTCGCCGTTGACGGAGAGCTGCACTTCGTGCCAGGCGGTGGGCTCGGTGAGCGGGGGAGCGGCCGCGGACCTGGCGGCCTGGTGCTGGGGCGGGGTCATCGGCGGCGCTCCAATGCGGCGGTGCAGGCGCGGGTGAGCAGGACGGCGGCGGCTTCCCGCCGGTAGCGGGCGCCGGCGTGGACGTCCGAGGGCGGGTTCAGGCCGGCCAGGACCGCCTCGGCGGCCGCGGCCTGCGCCTGCTCGCCGCCGTCGGTGCCGGTCAGGGCGTCCTCGGCGGCGGTGCAGCGTACGGGCACCGGGCCGGCGCCGCAGAAGACCACCCGGGCCCGTTCGACAGTGCCGTCGGCAGCGCTCCGGCCGAGCAGCACGGCGACGCCCACGGTGGCGAAGTCCCCGTGGCGGCGGGTCAGTTCCTCGAAGGCCCAGCCCGGCCCGGCCTGCGGCGGGAACACGACCTCGGTCAGCAGCTCGTCCGCTTCCAGGGCGGTCTGGAAGGTGCTGACGAAGAAGTCCTCGGCGGCGACCGTGCGGGTTCCCCCGGGACCGGCGATCTCGAAGCGGGCGTCCAGGGCGAGGGCGGCGGAGGGCAGTTCGGCCGCGGGGTCGTGGTGGGCGAGGCTGCCGCAGACGGTGCCGCGGTTGCGGATCTGGGGGTGGCCGATGTGCCGGATCGCGGCGGCGAGCAGGGGCCAGCCCTTGCGTACGACGGGGTCGGCCGCGGCGGCGGCCTGCCGTACGGCGGCTCCGAGGTGCAGTGCGCCGTCGGCGTCGACATGGCTGCGGGAAAGCTCCGGGATCCTGGTGATGTCCACCAGCACCTCGGGGCGGGCCAGCCGCATGTTCAGCATCGGGATCAGCGACTGGCCACCGGCGATGACCTTGGCCTCGCGCTCCTCGTCGGCCAGCAGGGCGAGCACATCGGCCACCCGTCCGGGCGCGGTGTAGTCGAAGGGTGGGGGTTTCACGCGGCAACCACCTGGGCTCTCGGATCATGACCGCGCTCTGGTCCGGGAGCGGCAGCCGTGCATATATCTAATAGCTTAGATGATTTACGCTAAGGTTTCGGCTTGGCAAGGGCCCAGGTCGGATCAGAGGTGAGCGCCATGCGACGCATTCTGGAACAGGCCGCCGCATGGCGCAGTGCGGGCCGGCGCTTCGCACTGGCGACCGTGGTGCGCACCTGGTCCTCGGCTCCGCGGCCCCCGGGCGCCGCCATGCTGGTCTCCGAGGACGGGCGGGTCGCCGGAAGCGTCTCCGGCGGATGTGTGGAGGCCGCCGTCTTCGACCTCGCACAGCAGGTGCTGGCGACCGGGCTGCCCGCGCGGGAGAGCTACGGGGTGGGTGACGACGATGCCTTCGGGGTGGGGCTGAGCTGCGGTGGGACCATCGAGGTGCTGGTGCGCCCGGTGGACCCGGACGAGCCCTGGGCGCAGCTGGCGGCCGCCGCCGCAGCAGACCGCCCGGTCGCGCTCGTCACCACCCTCGACGGCGACTGCCTGCCCGGCCGGGCGCTGGCGGTCACCTCCGACGCGCTGCTCGGCGGCGGCCTCGGCAGCGCCGGACTGGACCGTGCCGCCGCGCGGGCGGCGCGCGGAATGCTCTCCCGCGGGGCCACCGGGATCCTCCGCCTGGGGGGCGACGGAGCGCCGGTCGCGGCCGGTGACGGGCGCTGTGCCGCAGGGGAGTGCGAGGTCTTTGTGCAGTCCCTCGCCACTCCGCCCCGGCTGCTGGTCTACGGCGCGGTGGAGTTCGCCCGGGCGCTCACCGGGGTCGGGGCCTTCCTGGGCTACCGGGTGACGCTGTGCGACGCCCGCCCGGTCTTCGCCACCGCCGAGCGCTTCCCGGAGGCGCACGAGGTCGTGGTGGACTGGCCGCACCGCCATCTGGAGAAGCTTGCGGCCGAGATCGACGGGACCACCGCGATCTGCGCGCTCACCCATGACGCCAAGTTCGACGTCCCGCTGCTGGCGGCCGCGCTGCGCAGCCGGGCCGGGTATGTCGGGGCGATGGGCAGCCGCCGGACCCATGAGGAGCGGATGGCCCGGCTGCGGGAGGCAGGCCTCTCCCGTGCCGAGCTGGCCCGGCTGCGCTCGCCGATCGGACTGGACCTACGGGCGCACGGCCCCGAGGAGACCGCGGTGTCGATCGCGGCGGAACTGGTCGCGGCGCGCCGAGGGGGCAGCGGGGTGCCGCTCGCCGCGCTGGACGGCCCCGTGCACGGCTCCGACGGCGGTGGACTCCCGCGAACGTCTTGACACTAAGATATTGACGATCCGGGGGATCCTGGCAGTCGCAGCGGAGTGGACGATTCATGGCGCGAAACGGGCAGGTCGGGCCGGACGCGGTGGACCGCATCCTGCACGAGTGGAGCGTCCAGCGCCCCGATGTGGACGCCTCCGCGATGGCGGTGTTCGGGCGGCTGCACCGGTGCTTCCTGCGCTACCAGGGGCAGATCGGCCGGGTGCTGGAGCAGCACGGCATCAATATCGCCGCCTTCGATGTGCTCGCCGCGCTGCGCCGGGCGGGCGAGCCGTACCGCCGTACCGCGGGCGATCTGGCCGCCGCCGGTCTGATCAGCACCGCCGGGATCTCGCTGCGCGCCGACCGGCTGGAGAAGGCCGGGCTGATCGTGCGTGAGCGCGATGACGAGGACCGCCGTATCGTCTATCTCCGGCTCACCCCGAAGGGCCTGGCCGTGGTCGACGAGGCGGTGAGCGACCACTTCGCCAACGAGCTGGACATGCTCGCCGGGCTCAGTCAGGCCCAGCGCGACCGGCTGGCCCAGTTGCTGGGCTCCCTGGAGCGCTCCCTGGAGGACACCCGCCACCCCGAGGGCTGAGCGCCGGCCGGTCCGGGGCCTCTGAGCTGCCCTCATCTCCTGTCCGGGGGCGGCTCCCGCGTACAGAAATCCGCAAAGCCCTCTTGCATGCAAATAGTTAAGCACTTAGGTTCTTAGTGCTTGAGGTTCTCTCGGGGCAGGGACCGCAGACCCCGCCCCGACACCGTCGAAGGAGTGCGCGCATGCCCGAGCTGCCCCAGGACGAGATACTCGTCGCCGGTCGCTGGACGCGCGGCGGCGGTCCGGCCGGCGACATCACCGACCCCGCCACGGGCGAGGTGATCGCCCGCCTCCACACGGCATCGGCCGAGGACGTGGACACCGCGGCGGAGGCAGCCAGGCACGCCGCGGCCGACCCCGCCTGGCGGGACCTCGCCCCCCATCTGCGCGCCCGCTGTCTGCACCGGATCGCCGACCTCGTCGAACGGGACGCCGACCACCTCTCCGCCGTCCAGACCGCGGACACCGGAAAGAGCCGGTCCGAGACGCACGCCCTGGTGGCCAGCGCCGCCGGAACCTTCCGCTACGCGGCCGCGGTCCTGGAGACCGCAGAGGACGCCGTCACCCCGTCCCGCGGCGACTACGTCACCGTCAGCACCCATGAGCCGATCGGTGTCATCGGCGCCATCGCCCCCTGGAACTCGCCCGTCGCCAGCGACGCCCAGAAGATCGCCCCGGCGCTCGCCGCCGGCAACGCCGTGCTGCTGAAGCCCGCCGACTGGACCCCGCTGACCTCGCTGGCACTGGGCCGCCTCATCACCGAATCCGGACTCCCCGACGGACTGGTGTCCATCCTCCCCGGACCCGGCCGCGTCGTCGGCGACGCCATCGTCCGCCACCCCGCCATCGGCAAGGTGACCTTCACCGGCGGCACCACGACCGGCCGCGGCATCGCCAGGGTCGCCGCGGAGAAGCTGATGCCGGTCTCGCTGGAGCTCGGCGGCAAGTCGCCCACCATCGTCTTCGAGGACGCCGACCTGGAGCAGGCGCTGGCCGGCGTGATGTTCGGCATCTTCTCCTCCAGCGGGCAGAGCTGCATCGCCGGCTCCCGGCTCTTCATCGCCCGCGAGCGCTACGACGAGTTCCTCGGCGAACTCGTCGCCCGCACCCGCAAGCTGCGGGTGGGGCCGGGCACGTCCCCCGACACCCAGGTCGCGCCGATGGTCCACCACCGGCACCGCGACAGCGTCGCCGCCCATGTCGACCTGGCACGCCAGGAGGGCGCCCGGGTGCTCTGCGGCGGAGCCGCCCCCGAGGGCGAGGAGTACGCCAAGGGCGCGTACTACCTGCCGACCGTGCTCGACGGCCTGCCCAACACCTCGCGCACCTGCCAGGAGGAGATCTTCGGCCCGGTGCTCGTCGCGCTGCCCTTCGACGGCGAGGACGACCTGGTCGAGCAGGCCAACGACTCCGTCTACGGACTCGCCTGCGGCCTCTGGACACGCGACCTCGGCCGCGCCTGGCGGGTCGCCCGGCGGATCGAGGCGGGCACCGTCTGGATCAACACCTACAAGCAGTTCAGCTCCTCCACCCCCTTCGGCGGGATGAAGGAGAGCGGGCTCGGCAGCGAGAAGGGCATCGGCTGGCTGCGCGGCTACCAGCGGCAGAAGTCCCTCTACTTCGGCACCCGCAGCACCCCGCTGCCCTGGGCGCTGTGACCGGCGCGCACCCACCCGCGAACCACTCATCAGGAGGACGTTGTGCACCATGAGCCGATCGCCCGGCTGCGGCGACTGCGCGCGGTGGAGCTGCGCGTGCCCACGCCGGCCGTGTGCGCCGACTTCTACGCCGAGGCCTGGGGCCTGGAGGTCGTCGAGGCCGACGGGGACACCAGCTGGCTGCGCGGCACCGGCGACGAGCACCATGTGCTCACCCTCAGCCGGGCCGAGCAGAACGGCATCGGCCGGATCAGCTTCGCCGTCGGCACCCCCGCGGAGATCGACCAGGCGGCCCGCCGGCTGGTCGCCCGCGGCATCACCCCGGTCTTCGGACCGGGACCGCTGGACCAGGTCGGCGGCGGATACGGGCTGCGCTTCACCGACCCCGAGGGGCGGCTGATCGAACTCAGCGCCAACGTCGAAGCGGTGGCCCCCCGCGGACGGGACGCGGCCCTGCCGGTCGGCGTCACCCACACCGTCCTCAACACCACCGACATCGATGCCTCGGTCGCCTTCTACTGCCAGGTCCTCGGGATGCGCGTCTCCGACTGGTCCGAGCACCAGATGGCGTTTCTGCGCTGCAACTCCGACCACCACTGCATCGCCTTCAACCAGGCCGAGTGGGCCTCCCTCAACCACGTCGCCTATGAGATGACCTCCGTCGACCACTTCATGCGCGGACTCGGACGGCTGCGCCACCACGGCATCACCCCCCAGTGGGGACCGGGACGCCACGGGCCGGGCAACAACACCTTCTCCTACTTCACCGACCCGGCCGGACTGGTCTGCGAGTACACCTCCGAGGTCGCCCAGATCGTCGAGGACGCCTGGATCGCCAAGGTCTGGCGCCGGGTCCCGGAACTCTCCGACCTGTGGGGCACCGCAGGCGCGCCGTCCGCCGACATCCGGCGCCACATGGCCGGCGTCCCCGACCCCGGCCCGCTCACCACCCGGCCCGCCGCCGCAGCACCCCAGGAGGCGACCGTATGACCGCCACCCAGGGCACCCCCGCCGTGCGCGCCGGAGCGCGCGCCGTCCGCCGGGTCTGCGTCGTCGGCCTGGGCGCCATCGGACGGGTCGTCGCCACAGCGATCGCCGAGGGCGCCGTCCCCGGCGCCGAACTGGCCTGCGTCGTCGACAACCGCCCCGTGGTCGGCATCAGCGCCCCCCAGGTCACCATCGACCAGGCCGTCGAGGAGTGCGACCTGGTCGTCGAGGCCGCCGGGCAGGCGTTCGTCCGCGAGCACGGCGCACGTATCCTCGCCGCCGGCGCCGATCTGCTGGTCGCCTCCACCGGGGCGCTCACCGACGACGCCCTCGCCCGGACCCTCACCGGCACCGGGCCCGGCCGGGTCTACTTCACCGGCGGCGCCGTCGGCGGACTCGACCTGCTGCAGGCCGCCCGCTCCCTGGGCAGGCCGCACCGGGTGCGGCTGACCACCACCAAACTCCCCGGCACCCTCGAACAGCCCTGGATGGACGAGGAGTTGCTGCACCGCCTGCGCACCGCCACCGGCCCCGTCGAGGTGATGCGCGGCACCGCCCGCGACGTCCCCGTGAAGTTCCCCCGCTCCACCAATGTCGCCGCCTCGGTGGCGCTGGCCGTCGGCGACCCCGACCAGGTCGAGGTCAGCGTGGTGGCGGACCCCTCCGCCACCCTCACCCGGCACCTCATCGAGGCGCACGGCGAGCACGGCAGCTACCGCTTCGAGGTCAACCACGTGCCCGACCCGGTCAACCCGGCCACCAGCCGGATCGTCCCCCACGCGGTGCTGCGCAGCCTCGCGGCGATCGTCGGCCGGCCCGGGCAGATCCTGTGACCAGCGCCGACGTCCATGTCGAGGAGGCCGGCACCGCCGGGCCGCTGATCCTGTGCCTGCACGGCATCGGCTCCTCCTCCGCCGCCTTCGCCGCCCAGCTGGCGGGCCTGTCCGGCGTCGCCCGGGTGGTGGCCTGGGACGCGCCGGGCTACGGCCGCTCCGCCGACCCGGCGCAGCCGCTGGACCTGGACGCCTACGCCGACGCCGCGGCCGCGGTGATCCGCGAACGCGACCGCAGCGCCCATGTCATCGGAGTCTCCTGGGGCGGGGTGATCGCCATGCGGCTCGCCCTGCGCCACCCGGACCTGGTCGACAGCCTGGTCGTCGCCGACAGCAGCTTCGGCTCCGGCAGCGACCCGGACAGGGCCGCCGCCATGCGCTCCCGGGCGGCCCGGCTCGCCGAGGACGGCCCGCGGGCCTTCGCCGAGCAGCGCGCCCCGCGGCTGCTCTCCCCGGACGCGCCCGCAGACCTGGTGCAGACCGCCGTCGACACCATGGCCGCAGCCATCCGTCTGCCCGGCTACGGCTGGTCCACCGAGTCGATGGCCGCCACCGACCTCGGGCCGGAGCTGCCCGGTATCGACGTACCCGTCCTGGTCCTCTGCGGCGAGCACGACACCGTCACCGGAGTCGACGCCGCCCAGGCCATCGCGGGCGCGCTGCGCCGCGGGGTCTTTGTGATCCTCGCCGGCGCCGGGCACCTGGCCAACCAGGAGCAGCCCGACGCCTTCAACGACTGGGTCCGGGCGCATCTGCGCATCACGGCCCTCATCCCCGAGACCGCCTGACTGCCTGACCTCCTGACCGCCCGACCGCCCGACCGCCCGACCATCCGAACCGCCTGACCCACCCGACCGCTCGAAGGTCCTCACCGGAACAGGAAACGCCCATGCCCATCGACACCACCGCCTACACCGACGGCGACCTCGCCTCCTTCACCGACGCCCTCATCGCCACCCGCGCCTCCCGTGAGCCGGACTGGGACGCCCTGGGCTTCCAGGCCAAGGCCGGCGACCAGTTCCGCCGCGCGCAGATCCGCTATGTCGGCTCCGGCGCCACCGGCAACCACGAGAACGACTCCCGGATCCTGCCGTCCGGCGGCTTCACCTTCTCCAACATGCTGCTGCCCCCCGGCGCGGAGGGCCCCGAGCACACCCACCACGACGCCGAGGAGGCCTTCTTCGTCCTGGAGGGCCAGGTCCGCGTCGGCATCCACCGCGGCACCGACGTGGAGTACCGCACCCTCGGCTACCGCGACATGATCGTCGTCCCGGCCGGCGTCGCCCGCAGCCTCAAGAACGAGGGCGACACCGACGCCCTGTTCTGCGTCGTCATCGGCACCCGCAAGCCGCAGGTCCCCACCTACCCGGAGACCTCCGCGATGCACGGCATCACCCGCGACTGATGGCCGACAGCGTGCACACCGTCGTCATCACCGGCGCCGGCCGTGGCCTGGGACTGGCCACGGCCCGCCGGGTCGGCGCCGAGGGCAGGCGCATCGTCGTCGCCGAGGTCGACGCCGAGCGCGGCCGCCGGGCCGCCGAGCAGCTGCGCGCCGAAGGCGTCGACGCCCACTTCGTGCGGTGCGACGTCGCCGACCCCCGGTCGGTGGACGCGATGGCCGCGGCCGTCGCCGAACTCGGCCCGCTGCGTGGCCTGGTGAACAACGCCGGGCTCGCCGACGCCGTGGGAGGCAAGTACTTCCACCAGATCGACGTCGACGAGTGGGACCGCATCATGACGGTCAACGCCCGCGGCCCCTGGCTGGTGGCCCGTGCCCTGCTCCCCCAGCTGGTCGCCGCAGGCAACGGACGCATCGTCAACCTCGCCTCGGACGCGGCCCTCTACGGCTCACCCCGGCTCGCCCACTACATCGCCTCCAAGGGCGCCGTGATCTCCCTGACCCGGGCCATGGCGCGTGAGGTCGGCGACCACGGCGTCACGGTCAACGCGGTCGCCCCCGGACTGACCGAGGGCGAGTCCGCCGAGCGGATCCCCGCCGAACGGCACGAGCTGTACCGCCTCAACCGGGCCATCTCGCGGCCGCAGCAGCCGGACGACCTGGTCGGACTGATCGCCTTCCTGCTCGGGGACGAGTCCGGCTATGTCACCGGCCAACTGTTCGCCGTCAACGGCGGCTTCACCATGCACTGAGCCTCCGGCTCACCCGTCCCCAGGGAGACACCCGATGGACCTCGGCTTCGCCGGCCGCACCGTGCTGGTCACGGGCGGCAGCTCCGGCGTCGGTCTCGCGACCGTACGCGCACTGCTCGACGAGGGCGCCAACGTGGCCACCTGCGGCCGCCGCCCCGAAGCCCTCGAACGGATCGGGGCGCACCAGCGACTGCACACCGCGGTGTGCGACGTCCGTGACCCCGCGGCGGCGCAGCGGCTCGTCGACGGTGTGGCCGAGCGGTTCGGCGGCCTCGACGGGCTGGTCAACAACGCCGGCCAGTCCCGGATGAAGCCCTTCGCCGAGTGCACCACCGAGGACTGGCGCGACGAGCTGGAGCTGAAGTTCGACGGGGTGCTCAACCCGCTGAAGGCCGCGCTGCCGCTGCTGCGCACCTCGGGCAACGCCTCCGTGGTCAATGTCAACGCCGTGCTCGCCAAGCAGCCCGAGCCCCGCCTGATCACCACCAGCGCGGCCCGCGCAGGACTGCTCAACCTCTCCAAGTCCCTCTCCATGGAACTGGCCGCGGACGGCATCCGGGTCAACTCCGTCTGCCTCGGGCTCATCGACACCGGCCAGTGGGAGCGCCGCTACCACGCCGCAGGCAGCGACCTGTCCTACGACCGCTGGCAGGCGGAGCTGGCCGCCGACCGCGGCATCAGCCTCGGCCGCCTCGGCCGCGCCGAGGAGGTCGCCTATGCCATCACCACCCTGCTCTCACCGCGTGCCTCCTACATCACCGGCACCGCCATCGACGTGTGCGGCGGCGTCGGCCGCGGCATCGCCTAAGGAACCACCGATGACCACTCCCAACGGCGGCGACCTGCTCGTACGCACACTCCGCTCGCTCGGCGTCGACACCGTCTTCGGCATCGTCAGCGTCCACAACCTCCCCCTGGTCGAGGCCGTCGACCGGGATCTGCGCTTCGTCCCCGTACGGCACGAGGCCACCGCGGTCAGCGCCGCCGACGCCTACGGCCGCGCCCGCGGCGGCATCGGCTGTGCGCTGACCTCCACCGGCACCGGCGCGGGCAACGCGGCCGGGTCGCTGATCGAGGCGCTCTCCGCCGGTACCGCCGTCCTGCACATCACCGGGCAGATCGACAGCGCCCACCTGGGCCGGGGACGCGGCTTCATCCACGAGACCAAGGACCAGCTCGGCATGCTCCGGGCCGTCTCCAAGCACGCGGCGACGGTCACCAGCGCCGAGCAGGCCGGCGAGGTGCTGCGCACCGCCGCCGTCCAGGCCCTCGCCGCCCCCGCGGGACCGGCCAGCGTCGAATGGCCCATCGACCTGCAGTACGCGGCCCAGGACCTCGGCCCCGACACCCTCCCGGCACCCCCGGCGGCCCCCCGGGCCGCCGAGGCGGAGCTGGAGCGGGCCGCGGAGCTGCTCGCCGCCGCCCGCCGCCCCCTGGTCTGGGCCGGCGGCGGCGCCACCCACGCCGGGGACGAGGTGGCGGCCCTCCTGGAGCAGATCAACGCCGGCCTGCTCACCTCCAACTCCGGCCGCGGCACCGTCCCGGAGGACCAGCACCGGGTGATCGGCAACTTCGCCATGAGCCCCGCCGGCCGGGCCGTCCTGGCCGAGGCCGACCTGCTGCTGACCCTGGGCACCCACTTCCGCTCCAACGAGACCGGCGACTACAGCCTGCGGCTGCCCGCCACCCACCTCCAGATCGACATCGACGAGGCCGCACTGGGCCGGGTCTACCCCGCCGGGACCGCCCTGCACGGCGACACCGCCGAGACCCTCGCCGCCCTCGCCCCCCGGGTCGCACGCCGCCGCGCCGAACTCGGCGTCACCGCCGACGCCGCCTGGACGGAGCGGGTCCGCGCCGCCCGTGAGGAGGCCCGCGCTGCGCTGTACGACAGCATCGGGCCCCAGGCGGCCGTCTGCGACGCGATCCGCGACGCCCTGGCCGGCCGGGGCGTGGTCGCCCGCGATGTCACCATCGCGTCCAGCAGCTGGGGCAACCGGCTGCTGCCCGTGCTCGACCCCCGCGACAATGTCTTCCCGCGCGGCGGCGGCATCGGCCAGGGCCTCGGCATGGGCATCGGCGCCGCACTCGCCCGTCCGCAGCAGCCGGCCGTGGTGATGGCCGGCGACGGCGGACTCGCCGTCCACCTCGGCGAACTGCTCACCCTCGCCCAGGAGAAGCCCCGCCTGACCGTTGTCGTCTTCAACGACGGAGGCTACGGCGTCCTGCGCAATATGCAGGACCGCTACTTCGACCGCCGCTCCGGCGTGGACCTCGCCACCCCCGACTTCGCCGCGCTCGCCCGCGCCTGCGGCCTGCCGTTCGCGCGGATCGCCGACGCGGCCGACGCGGCGGGGACCATCCGGGACGCCGTCGACTCCGACGGCCCCACCCTCGTCGAGGTCGACCTGGCCTCGCTCGGCCCGATGAAGACACCGTTCACCCCGCCGGTCACCATCCCCGGCCAGTAGTCGCAAAGCCGGCAGTCGCAAAGGAGGACAACGTGAGCAAGCAGCAGGAGCAGCAACTCGAGCTGCTGGTGCACCGGATGACCTGGGAGGCCGAGGGCGTTGTCTCCCTGGACCTGGTCCACCCGGCAGGAAAGCCCCTCCCGGCCTGGGAGCCCGGTGCCCACATCGATCTGCACACCGGTGGCCAGATCCGCCAGTACAGCCTGTGCGGCGACCCGGCCGACACCACCCGCTACCGCATAGCCGTCCTCAGGGAGCCCTCGTCCCGCGGCGGTTCGGCACATGTGCACAGCGGGCTGCGGCCCGGCGCGGTGGTGACCGTCAAGGGCCCGCGCAACCACTTCCCGCTGGTGGAGGCCGACTCCTATCTGTTTGTCGCGGGCGGTATCGGCATCACCCCGATCCTCTCCCAGGCCCGCGCGGCCCGCTCCCGGGGCGCCTCCTGGCGGCTCTGGCACGGCGGCCGCACTCGCGCGTCGATGGCCTTCGGCGACGAGCTGCTGCAGCTCGCCGGGGACGGCGGCGAGGTGACCTTCCACCCCCAGGACGAGCACGGCCATCTGGACCTGCCCGCGATCCTGTCCCACGCCGGACCGCGGACCCGGGTCTACTGCTGCGGCCCGGAACCGCTGCTCGCCGCCATCGAGGCCGCCTGCGAGGGACTCGGTCTGCGCGAGCGGCTGCACATCGAGCGGTTCGCCGCCGTCAGGGTGCCGCAGCCCGCAGGCGGCGAGCAGTCCTTCGAAGTGGAGGCCGCCCGCTCCGGGGTGACCCTCACCGTCGGACCCGAGGAGTCGATCGTGGACGCCCTGGAACGCGCGGGTGTCGCCGTGGAGACCTCCTGCCGCGACGGCATCTGCGGCACCTGCGAGACCGCCGTCCTCGACGGCACGCCCGACCACCGGGACATGCTGCTCAGCGCGGAGGAGCACGCCGCCGGCCGGACCATGATGGTCTGCGTCTCCCGCTGCTCCTCCCGGCGCCTCGTCCTCGACCTCTGACCCCGACCCCGCCACCCGACCCCCGACCCCCGCAGGAAGGAGCCCCCCGTGTCGCAGTACCTCGAGGTGCACCAGGCGCGCACCCATGAACCGAGCCCGTACGAGTACAAGCTCGCCCATGTGCTGGAGGAGGTGTTCACCAAGGTCGGCCATGAGCTGTCCGACGTGGTGCGCGGCCTCAACGAGCGCAGTGTCCACGCACCGGACGGCCAGGCGTGGACCGAGGACTCCTTCCGGGCCGAGATGAAGCGCCTGGGCGCGTGACGACGATGACCACCACCCCCCGTACCGAGGCGGCAGCCGTGAAGCACGGCCGCACCGCCGACCAGCTCTGCTCCACCGGTCTGCGCAACCAGTGGTACGCCGTCTGTCCCTCCGACTTCGTCGAGCCCGGCGGGATGCGCCGGGTCACCCGGCTCGGCGAAGACTGGCTGCTCTTCCGCCGCTCCGACGGCACCCTGCACATGCTCGAGGACCGCTGCCCGCACCGCGGTGCCCGCCTCTCCCTGGGCAAGCACCTGGGCGACCGGATCGCCTGCTGGTACCACGGCGTCGAGGTCGACGGCCATGGCACCGTCACCTCCGTGCCCGCGCTCCCCGGCTGCACCATCGAGGGCAAGTCCCTGGTGGCCAACCCGCCCGTGATGGAGGCCGGCGGGGCGGTGTTCGCCTACTTCGGCGACGCCCGCCACCCCGAGCCGGTGGAGATGGTGCTGCCGGAGCCGCTGACCTCCGAGGACACCCACGCCATCCTGTGCTACGCCGAGTGGAACGTGCCCTGGCGCTTCGCGGTCGAGAACGTCCTCGACCCCATGCACGGCGCCTTTCTGCACCATGAGTCGCACACCATGGCGGACGGCGACACCCAGGCGCGGTTCCGCATCCGTGAGACCGGGCGGGGCTTCTTCTTCGAGAAGACCGACCAGCGCGGAGTGAACTTCGACTGGGTCGAGCTGTGCCGCACCGGCGTCGACTGGATGGACCTGGAGATCCCCTATCCGCCGTCCGCCGGCCCCGGCGGCCCCTTCGGGATCGTGGGTATGGCCACCCCGATCGACGAGCGCAGCTGCGGTGTCTTCTTCTGGCGCTACCGCAGGGTGACGGGATGGCAGCGCGACACCTGGCGCTTCCTCTACAAGACACTCATCGAGCAGCGCCACTGGCAGGTGCTGGAGCAGGACCGGGTGATGCTGGAAGGCCTGCCCGCCGACGCGGACCAGGCCGAGAACCTCTACCAGCACGACCTGGGTGTCGTCCGCGTCCGGCGGATGTACCGCACGGAGGCCGAGAAGCAGGCGGCTGCGCTCCAGGGCTGACGCGACGTCAGGCCATGGTGCCGGGGCACCGGGCAGGCGCCCGCGTGGTGCACCGTGGCGGGGCACCACGGCGGCACCGGCCGTCCCCGGCCCGGTGCCGGGCGGGCCGTGCGCCGGCGGGCCGCGGCCGTGTGGAGGCGGAAGCGCTGTGTCCACGCCGTGGGTGGACCACGGCGTGGACACAGGCGGCGCTGTCCGCTACGAGCCGTTCGGGCCGTCGGGGTGCGGCTGCCCGGCCGGGCTCACGGCTTGTGGTTGAACAGGCTGGTGAGGCCCTGCTCGATCGCGGCCTTCGATCTGGCACTGGTCATGGTCTTCACCACCGTGCCGCTCTGGTAGATCTTGAGCGTCGGGATCGAGGTCACACCGGCCGAGGCGGCGGAGGCGGGGCTGTCGTCGATGTTCAGCCTGACGACGCGCACCTCGGGGTGGTCGGCCGCGACCTGCTTGAGGGCCGGGTCGATCTGCCGGCAGGCGCTGCACCACTCCGCCCAGAAGGAGACCAGGACGGGCTTCTGGCTGCGGAGCACCACCTGTGCGAAGTTGGCGTCGGTCGCGGCCCGGACGGTGGCGGGCACGGTGCTGGGCTGCGAGCCTGCGACGGTCTCGGGGACATGCAGCACGCGACCGGTGTAGAGCCGGGTCGAGGTGCCCATCCCGTTGAGCTGCTGGAGGCTGCGCACGTTGGTGCGGTACCGCATCGCCAGCCCGTAGAGGGTGTCGCCCTGGCTCACGACGATGTCGTTCCTGCCCGACGCCGTCGTGGTGCCGGGCGTGACCTGCCCGGTGCCCGGACCCGGCCTGAGCCCGCCGGACGGGGCGGCGGTGGGGGCCTTGGCCAGTGCCGGTGCCGCACCGGCGAGCAGCGTCGCGGCCGCGAGGGCGGCAGCGGCCGCAAGCCTGGGTATGTGCTTCTCGATCGCCTTCTTGGACATGACTCCTCATCTCGATCGATGTGAGGTGATCCCAGCCTCCCGGGCGACGCGCAGAGGGTGCTCGGCACGGCCTTGCGCGGGTTGCCCACCGGGGCCCGGACGGCTGGGTGAGGCGTTCCACGTCTCAGCCTCGGGGGGGTCGGGGCCCTCCGGCGATCGGGGTTAGACCATTCGGGACGGCGAGCCCGTGGGAGCGGTCACCGCAGGACTCGACGGGCGGCGCTGCCCGGGCGTCGCGCGGACGGGGTGCGCCTCGCCCCCGGAGGTTGTGCGGCCCCGGGCGGACCCCGGTCTCCGGCCTCCGGCCTGCAGCTCCAGGGGGCGCGTCCGGCCCCGGAGGCGACGCCCGCGGTGAGGGGGCGCGCCGTGGCATGCGCAATCACGGGCGGCTTGTGGGAACCGCCGTTCCGCTGCCGTGCATCGTGGGCTACGGTCGGACGCGCAGATCTGGACGGGGAGGGTGTTGTGGCGATCGAGCTGCCCGGTGAGGTGGTGTCGTTCCTGCAGTTCATCGGGATCAGGTGGCCTTCGGTGAACGAGGACAAGGTGCGTGAGTTCGCCTCGCATGTGCGGGAGTTCGGGCAGAGCGTGGAGTCGACGCATCAGGATTCGACAGCGACGATCAAACAGCTGGGGCAGGCGTACGAGGGGGCGTCGTACGAGGCTCTGCTCGCCAAGTGGGCGCAGCTGTCGGACAGTCACATGACCGAGCTGGTGCAGGCGTGCCGGGCGGTGGCGACGGCGCTGGACGTGGCGGCGGATGTGATCGTGGCCATGAAGGTGGAGGCGATCGCGGAGCTGGTGGCGCTGGCGGCCGCGTTTGTGGCGGACCAGGCGGCGGCGGTGGCGACGCTGGGCGCGGCCGAGGCGGCGGTGGTGCTGATCGAGGAGGCGGCCGAGAAGCTGATCAACTTCCTTGAGCAGCAGTTGGAGCAGTACATCATCGGCCAGGTGATCGAGGCGGCGATCGATCCGCTGGTGGATGTGGTGGGGCGGGCGGTGTCGGGGCTGGTGTTCCAGGCCGCCGAGTCGGCGCTGGGGGTGTCGGTGGACGGGGCTGCGGTGGGTACGGGGTTCCGGATCGATCCGGCGGCGCTGGAGGCGCACGCACAGATCATGCATGCACACGCGGAGACGGTCGCCGGACATGCGCAGGTCTTCCAGGCCAGGCTCGCAGGGGTGAGTTTCGAGTGAGCAACCAGATCGTCAAGGCGCTGGAGCACGGCGCGCAGAAGATCGGCAAGACGCTGGCCGAGGACGCGGGCAAGGCGGTCAAGGACCTCTACCGCTCCGCCGGGGACAACCTGAAGAAGGTCGCCCACAACACCCGCGAGGCGGACGCCAAGCACGCCGGTGAGCTGACCAGGATCCTGGAGCGCGGCGGCAAGGACGCCGAGCACTCGCCCCGGCTGCCCGGCGGTGGCGGCCGTACCGGCAGGGGCGGCGAGGGCGGCGGCGGTGGGCGCGGCCGTCAGCAGGTGGCGGACCCGCGGGAGGCGGGGCGGCGCGAGGAGGCGATCTGCGGCGGCGGTGAGCCGGTGGACATGGCCACCGGGCGGATGTTCATCGACCAGGTGGACGTCGCGCTTCCCGGTTCGCTGCCGCTGGCGTTCACCCGGTCCTTCGAGTCGGGCTACCAGGCCGGGCGGTGGATGGGCCCGCGCTGGGTGTGCACCTTCGACGAGCGGCTGGAGATCGACCCCGACGGTGTGGTGTACCTGGGCACCGACCGTACCGCCCAGGCCTACCCGCACCCCGGACCCGGCGAGGCCGTGCAGGCGGACGCAGGCGCGCGCTGGGAGCTGGAGGGCGGCGCCGAGAGCGGCGGCTACACCCTGACCGATCCCTCCCGGGGCCTGGTGCGGGAGTTCACCCTCCAGCCCGACGGGGAGACGGCGCTGCTGACCCGGGTGCGGGACGGCTCCGGGCGGCACTACGACCTGGTCTACGGCAGGGACGGCACGCCGCTGAGCATCGCCCACAGCGGCGGCTACCGGCTGCTGGTCACCGTGGAGGGCGGCCGGATCACCGCGCTGCATCTGGCCGGTGCCGGCGAGAACGGCTCCGACCTGCTGCTGATGCGCTACGGCTACACAGGCGGCCATCTCACGGAGGTGTACAACTCCTCCGGGCTGCCGATGCACTTCGCCAATGACAGCAGCGGCCGTGTCCTCTCCTGGACCGACCGCAACGGCAGCCACTACACCTATCTCTACGACAGCCTGGGCCGGGTCGTCGACGAAGGCGGTGCATGGGGGCACCCCCGGCCGGAGGCTGGGGGAGGCCCGCTGCGGTTCCACTTCACCTACGGCGACCCCGATCCCGCCACCGGCACCAAGGTCCACTCCGAGACCAACGCCCTGGGCCACACCACCCGGTACCACGTCAATGAGCACGCCCAGATCACCGCCCGGGTGGACCCGCTGGGAAACACCACCCGCTTCGAACGCGACGACCACGACCGCCTGCTCACCGAGACCGATCCGCTCGGCCACACCACGCGCTACACCTACGACGGCGCCGGCGACCTGGTGTCCGTCACCCGACCCGACGGCGAGCAGGCCACCATCGGGTACGGCAGCCGGCTCGCCCTGCCCACCGAGGTGGTCGAACCGGGCGGGGCGACCTGGCGCCTCAGCTACGACGACGGCGGCCGGCGCACCTCGCTGACCGATCCCAACGGCGCCGTCACCCGCTACCGCCACGACGAACTGGGCCATCTCGCCGCCGTCACCGACGCCCTGGGCCACACCACCCTGGTCCGCTGCAACCCGGCCGGCCTCCCCGTCGAGATGACCGACCCCACCGGGGCGACGACCCGCTACGAGCGGGACGCCTTCGGCCGCCTCACCGCCGTCACCGACCCCTCGGGCGCGGTCACCCGGTTCACCTGGACCGTCGAGGGCCATCCGGCCTCGCGTACCGCCGCCGACGGCAGCACCGAGACCTGGACCTACGACGGCGAGGGCAACCTCCTCACCCACACCGATGCGCTGGGCCAGGTCAGCGCCTTCGAGTACACCCACTTCGAGACCCTCGCCGCCCGCACCGGCCCCGACGGTGCCCGGCTCACCTTCACCCACGACGCCCATATGCAGCTGGTGGGCGTCACCAACGCCCTGGGCCAGCGGTGGGAGTACAGCTACGACGCCGCCGGGCGGCTCATCGGCGAGAGCGACTTCCAGCAGCGCAGGACCGCCTACCAGCTGGACCCGAACGGCCGGCCGGTCGGCGTCACCAACCCGCTCGGCAGGCAGACCCGCTACAGCTACGACGTCCTCGGCCGTACCACCGCCAAGGACGCCGACGGCCGTACCACCGCCTACACCTACGACCGCGCCGGCCACCTGATCCGGGCGACCGGCCCCGACGCGGACCTCGCCCGCACCGTCGACGCCCTCGGCAACCTCCTCACCGAGACGGTCAACGGCCGCACGCTCACCCACACCAGGGACCTGCTGGGCCGCCGCACCGGCCGCACCACGCCCAGCGGCCACACCAGCGTCTGGACGTACGACCCGGTCGGACGGCCCACCGCCCTGTCCACACCCGGCGGAGAGCTCACCTTCGGCTACGACGCCGTCGGCCGCGAGCAGCAGCGGACCCTGGGTGGCGGCCTCACGCTGGCCAGCACCTGGGACTCCAGGCACCGCCTCACCGGCCAGACCCTCCGTGGCGGCTCACCCGCCCGTCCGTCGGTCCTTCAGCAGCGCGACTACAGCTACCGCGCCGACGGCAATCTGACCGGGGTGGGCGACCTCCTCGCCGGTCCGCGCACCTTCGATCTGGACCCGGCCGGACGGGTCACCGCCGTCCGCGCGGCCGACTGGACCGAGCGCTACGCCTACGACCCGGCCGGCAATCTCACCGAAGCCGAATGGCCCGCCACCGGCGCGACCCGCGCCGCCCTCGGGCCCCGTACCTACAACGGCACCGAGCTCACCGCCGCCGGCCGGGTCCGCTACGAGTACGACGCCGCAGGCCGTACCGTGCTGCGGCAGAAGACCAGGATCTCCAGGAAGCCCGACACCTGGCACTACACCTGGGACTCCGAGGACCACCTCACCCAGGTCACCACCCCCGACGGGACCCGCTGGCGCTACCTCTACGACCCCCTCGGCCGCCGGATCGCCAAGCAGCGCCTCGCCCCCGACGGGACCGCCGTCGAGGAGCAGGCCGACTTCAGCTGGGACGGCCACACCCTCGCCGAGCAGACCACCCGCGCCCCCTACCTTCCGGGCCCGCACACCCTCACCTGGGACCACAGGGGCCCCCACCCCCTCGCCCAGAGCGAGACCATCACCACCCCCGCCACCGTCGACACCCCGCAGGAGCAGATCGACCGGCGGTTCTTCGCGATCGTCACCGACCTGGTCGGCACCCCCACCGAGCTCGTCGACCCGGTCACCGACACCATCGCCTGGCGGGCCACCCCCACGCTCTGGGGCCACACCACCTGGCAGGCCGACAGCGCCACGTACACCCCGCTGCGGTTCCCCGGCCAGTACTTCGACCCGGAGACCCGCCTCCACTACAACGTCCACCGCTACTACGACCCCGAGACCGCCCGCTATGTCACCCCCGACCCGCTCGGGCTGGTCCCCGCTCCCAACCCCGACGGCTATGTCCGCAACCCCCACAGCTGGTCGGACCCGCTCGGCCTGTCACCGCACGCCCGCGCCGCGCTGCCGCCCGCCATGCGCGAACCCCCCAACGCGCCCGGTTCGACGATCACCTCACGGCTGGGCAGGCCGGGAGAGACGTTCAGCATGGTGATCTCCCGCGGCCAGCCGGCGACCCGGCCGGGCGGGTTCGGCACCTTCGACGACGTGCCCAACCAGGCATTCGTCCGCAACCAGCTGGCGATCCGCACCGACTGGAAGCCGGATGTCTCCCTGGTGCAGCGGTACGCCTTCCCGGACGGGGAGCCGATCCGGATCCAGGAGAGCATCATCGGCCCGCAGGAGGACCCGCTGCTCGGTCATCTGCCCGGCGGAGCGACCCAGTTGGAGATCTTGAACTTCGAGGACCGTGCCAGACTGATCCCGATCGGCGATCCCGTCGAGATCGGGTGACGAGCGGGAGCAGGGAAGGCAAGCGATGGACATCGACTGGGAAGCCGGGTCGCGCACCGTGCGCTGGGGCGGGGCCGTGGAGAAGACGTTCGCCCAGCCGCCGGCCTCGGTCGTGGGGCGCGACGACCCTCCCGGCGTCCTGGTCGTCGAAGCGCTGGAGGGCGGCGCGGCGAAGCCGAGCAACGCGGTGGTGTTCAACGAGGACGGGACCGAGCGACTGCGCCTGGCACCGCCCCACCTCCCGGAGCCCTCCTGGCGGATCGGCTACTACATGGCCTACGAGGATCCCCAGGGCCGCCTGGTGGCTGTCTACGCCACCCGCGCGGGGGACCTCTGGGGCCGGCCGGACCTGACCACGGGGGAGCTGCTCGACGTGCACGAATGGCGCTGAGCGGCCTGGGCGCCACCCAAGGCGCAGCGGATGCCGTCCCTCTGGGGTGACGGTACGGTTGCGTCTTGTGATGGCGAACACCTGCTCGAAGGGTGCGGCCGCAGCCGCCGCGGCCTGCCTGGTCCTGGCGGTCGGGAGCGCACCCGCCGCCGCCCGCAGCGCGGTGACGGTCCCCTGGTACCACCAGCAACTGCGCAACGACTGCGAGGCCGGCGCGCTGCGCATGGTGATGGCGGCACGTGGCCGGCACGCGGGGGACCGGGCCATTCTGCGCCGCATCGGTGTCGACCGGGTGCACTACCGCTTCGGGCACTCCGGCCCGCTGTCGGGGGATCCCTTCCGTGCCTTCGTCGGCGACCCCGACGGCTCGGAGCTCGCCGGCACGGGCTTCGGCGTCTACTACCCGCCGGTCGCGGCGGCCGCCCGGTCCTACGGGCTCGGCGTCATCGCCGCCGGGCAGGGCGTCGGACCGGCGCGGCTGCGCTCCGAGGTCTCCCGGGGCCACCCCGCGGTGGTCTGGGTCGACTACCTCTGGCGGCACCTGAGGACACGGTGGTACACGGCCTACAACGGCCGCCGCATCCCCTACGCGGGACCGGCCGAACACACCGTCGTCGTCACCTCCTTCTCCGGCGGGCGGGTTGCCGTCAACGACCCCTCACGCGGCCGCTACACGGTCAGCGAGGCGGCTTTCACCGCCGGCTACGCCACCTACGGCGACATGGCCGTGATCGTGCGCTGATCCGCCGGCGCCCGCGAGGTCACCGTCCGCCCGGGCGGGCGCCCGGCCCGCACCGGCACCATGCTTCCGGGGAGCCCCCACGGAGGCCGCGTCCGGCCGCGGCGGGGGCACCGGGCCCGGGTCGTCCGGCCTGCCGGACCGGCTCCGGACAGCGGACCAGAGCGCGCATCCGGTCCGCGGGCCACGGCAGTCCCGCACTGATCTCCTCGCTGTTCTCCCGCCACATCGTCCGCGCGGCGGCCCTGCTCTGCTCGCCGTCGCCCCCGGCCGGGTGGAACCGCCGTGCCTTCTCCGGCGTGGGGGAGCGCCGCAGCCGGAACACCACCGTGCGGGCGCGGGCGAGGTCTTGATGTCCGGTCAGGGCGGTGGCGGAGGCGGCCGTTGCGCTACCCTCGCGCTCATCCATCAGACGCCCGAGAAGCAGGGACGCCCCATGCCAGAAGAGCACCGCCGCCCGTCCGGCCCGGGAGCCCGAGCGGCGGGGCTGTCCCGACTGGGCGCCGTCCCGCTGCGGGAGAGCGACCCCGGGCAGGTCGGCCCCTACGCCACGCTGGCCGTGCTGGGCAGCGGCGGGATGGGCCGCATCTATCTGGGCCGCGACACCGGCGCGGGGCACGGCCTGGCGGCGGTCAAGGTGATCCGCCCCGAGTACGCCGAGGACCCGCAGTTCCGGCTGCGCTTCGAGCGGGAGGCCACGGCGCTGGCCCGGGTCCGGGGAGACCACACCGCGCTGCTGCTGGGCACCGGCCTCGACGGTGACCTGGTGTGGATGGCCACCGAGTACATCCCCGGACTCAGCCTCTCCGCCGCGACCGCGCAGGGGCCGGTGGGCGCCTCGGCGGCCTGGCGGCTGGCGGCCGACCTGGGGCGGGCGATCGAGGCGATGGCGCGGGTGGGGGTCGTCCACCGTGATCTGAAGCCCTCCAATGTGGTCCTGGCCGCCGACGGCGCGAGAGTGATCGACTTCGGTATCGCGCAGGCGGCCGAGACCAGCGCCATCACCAGCACCGGCCAGCAGGTCGGCACCCCCGCCTATATGTCCCCGGAGCAGGTCAGGGGTGAGGCGGTGTCCGCCGCCTCGGACGTCTTCTCGCTGGCCTCCACCGTGGCCTGCGCCGTGACGGGCAGGGCGCCGTTCGGCGACGGCACCAGTGTCGACGTCCTGCACCGGGTCGCCTACGAGGCGCCGAAGGAGGACGTGCTGGCGGCGGTGGCCGCGGTCGACGGGGACCTGGCGGCGCTGATCGCCTCCTGCCTGGACAAGGACCCGGAGCGCCGGCCCACTCCGGAGGAGGTGGTGGAGGCGGCGAGCACCCGTCAGGTGCCGGCCCCCTGGCCCCCCTCAGTCGGCGATGCCATCTTCGCCCGGGTGGCCGCCTGCCAGGAGGTGGAGTGGCAGGCCAGGCAGGACGGGTTCCTGCCGCAGCGCGGCGGGACGGACGGCGGCTACGGCCAGGGCGACACTCCCGTGCGGCCGGTCACTCCGGCCACCCAGCTCCGGCCTGCGGCGCAGGCGGCGCAGGCGATGCCCGCTCCTGCGCAGGCGATGCCCGGTCCCGCTCAGGCGATGCCCGGTCCCGCTCAGGGGCAGTGGGCCCCGACCCCTCCGCCGGGCTGGCCCGCCCCGGCCGTACAACAGCCGCAGCCGCAGCCGCAGCCGCAGCCGTTCCCGGCCGCGGCCTGGTCCGGGCAGCCCGTCCCCGGTCCCGCTCCGGTGCCCCCGGCCCCGGAGGTGGTCACGGGTCCGATGGGTCCCGCGAGGCGTCGGACCGGCCTGCTCGTCGGGGCCGCGGTGGTGGCGGTCGGAGTGATCGCCGCGGTCACCGCTGTGCTGGTGACCCCGGACGGTCACCAGGCGGCGGCCGCCTCTGTACCCACCACGGGCGGACCGGTACCGTCCGCCGACCAGCCCGCCGCCCCCGCCGCCTCGGCGGACGCTCCGCCGACCGCCGCCTCGCGCGGACCGCGCAAGCCGTCGGCATCGCCCAGCGCCACGGTCGCCGGCCCCGGACGGAGCGCGGGCGCCACACCCACCGCCGCGACCGCGCCGAGCACCGCCTCGGCCGGGACGGCCCCGGCCGCGCCGGGCCGGACCGGGCGTACGACGCCTCCGGCCGCACGGACCAGCCCTGCCGGTACACCCCCGGCGGCCACCACGGCTGCCCCCGCGCCCACCCAGGCGGCGCCGCCGCCGCCTCCCGCCTGGATCACCGGGTGCACCTACTACTCCGGCACCGCGCAGACCGAGTACGGCGACACCGGCGCCGCGGTGAAGGAGGTGCAGTGCATCCTCACCAAGCGCGGCTACAGCGTGGGGGCGTCGGGTGTGGACGGCGAGTTCGGCAGTGACACCTTGGCCGCGGTGAAGCGCTTCCAGACGGACCGGAGCCTGGAGATCGACGGCCAGGTCGGTCCGCAGACCTGGGCCGCCCTCCGCAGCAGCAGCTGACGAGTCGTCATGAAGTTTGCCGGGTGCCTGCGATCACCCGGACTCGCTCCTCGCCAGGAGCCACCGATCCGGCCGACGGCTGGGGCCGTTCGGCTGCGGATGGTGGCCCCTCGCGTCCCGCGCCGACCGGTTCCGGCCCGGATTGCCCGGTTCGCAGGCCGCGTGGCCCTTTCCCTCCCGCACCTCGGGAGGGAAAGGGCCACGCGGTGGTGGATCACTTCCGGGCGTGCGGGCGCGTCATCACGACCGTCCGCCCGCCACGGGTCCGCCGTCCTCCACCGGCCCCCACAGCGGCTCAGCCGCCGCGCCGCACCGTCCGGACCGGTCGGGTCCGGGTTCTGACGCTACGTCCGCTGTCGACTCCCGCTCCGGTACGGCAACCGTCGTAGCGGCTCCGGTCCCCGGCCCCGCCTCCCCGGCAGCCGGCCCACGACGGCGCGGGGCGCCCGCCGTGCACAGCGCGGTGACGGCACCCAGCACCCCGACAGCGGCGGCGAAGGCGGTCGGAGGAGCGGACCGGTCGACCAGGACGCCGCCGAAGGCCGTACCCAGTGCCGCACCCAGGTTGTAGGCGGTGCTGACCCATGCGCCGGCCTCGGTCTGCGCGCTCTCGGGGACCAGCGTGCCGACCAGCTGGTAAACGGTGATCAGAAGGACGTCGGCGCACGCCCCGGCGAGCAGCAGAGCCGCCCCCGCGGCCGGAGCGGTGTACAGCAGGACCGGCAGCGCGTAGCAGACGGCGGAGGCCGCACCCAGGAGGAGCGGCCGGTGCACCAGGGCGCCGCGCCACTGACGCCGTCCGTAGACCAGGCCGCCGAGGACGCCGCCCACGGAGAACAGCGTGGTCAGTATCCCGGCCGCCACCGTCCCCCAGGCGGCGACGACCGCGATCTCGAAGAGGGCCAGTGCGGCCGCGGCGCCCAGTACGAGCAACAGCAGCGGCGGGAACCCCTTGGCGCGCAGCGGACTTCGCCGCCGGGCGGACGTCGCCGGTGCGGCGCGCATGTGCGAGGGGGCCCGGCGCAGGGACCTCGCCAGCAGGCCGAAGCCGGTGACGACCAGTGCCGCGCACCCGGTGAGCACGGCGGGTGCCGAGGAGGCGGCGACCAGGAGCGCACCGAGGACGGGGCCGAGCGCGAAGACGGTGGACTCCGCCGCCGTGTCCAGGCTGAGCGCAGACTGCCGCTGGGCCTCGTCGGTGGTCAGTCTGCTCCACAGGGTCCGCATCAGCGGGCCGACCGGAGGTGGGCAGATGCCCGCCGACACCGCGAGGCAGACGGCGAGCGGGGTGGGCATACGGGCCGCGCAGACGGCGGCCAGCGCGGCCAGGAGCAGTGCGTAGCAGAGCGCCAGCCGCATCAACGCGGCGGGACGGCGCTCCACCAGCCGGGCTCTGACGGGGCCGAGCAGGGCGCTGGCCAGTCCGAACAGGCCGGTCGCGGTCCCGGCCACCGCATAGGAGCCGGTGCCCTCCCGCAGGGTGAGCAGCAGCGGGAGGCTGAGCAGCCCGTAGCAGAGCCGGGCGAGCATGGCGGCGGCGAACAGGTTGCGGGCGTGGGGGAGTGCGAGGACAGCGCGATAGGACGCACTGCCTCCGTCGAGGCGTGGCAAGGCGGTCTCCGAGACGGGTGTGCCGTGACCGGGCCGTCGCCGGGCCTGGTTCACGTGCGGGCAGGACGGATCGGCGTGCCTGCTCCACCGGTCGTCGCTCGGGATCTGTCACGAGGACGGGCCGGGGGGAGCGGACAGCGGATCTGTCAGTGCGGTTCGGAGACGGACATGGGCGGCAGGATAGCCGTCCTGAGCGCCGGTGGAGAAGAGGGCCTCGGTTGGCTGCGCAGCCACGGCGCCCGGGCCGGGGCCCGGATCCGCCGCCAGGTCCGCTGCGGGGAGCGGCCCGGCGGCGGAGGGCTCTCAGCCGCGGGCGACCGCCGGGACGGGAGCCGGCGCGCCGGCCGGCCGGGGGAGGCCGGGGCGCGGCTGCGCCTGTCCGGGTCGCAGGTGTCCGTCGAGCCAGCTCAGCTGACGGCGGGTGTGGAGGGCCTCCCCGCCCTCGTGGTGGTTGAACGGGTAGACATGGACGGTCCGGTCCGCCGGGGCGGCCGTTGCGGCGGCGGCGCCGTAGTGGTTGTACGCGGCGAAGACGGTGCTCGGCGGGCAGACGGTGTCGCGCAGGCCCACACCGAGGTGCACCGGTGCCTTGGCGCGGCGCGCGAAGGAGACGCCGTCGACATAGGAGAGCGTCCGGCGTACCTGCTCCTCGGCCTCCCGGTGCACGGCGAGGAAGTTCACGATGTCACCGTAGGGTGCCGCGTCGGTGATCTCGATGGCGCGCTGCAGGTGGCAGAGGAACGGCGCCGAGATCATCAGCGCGGCGAGGTCCGGTACGAGCCCCGCGACAGCCAGGGCGAGCCCGCCGCCCTGGCTGTTGCCCACCGCGCCGACACGTGCCGGGTCGACGCCCGGCAGGGAGCGGAGCGCGCCGACCGCCCGGACGGCGTCGGTGATGAGCCGTCGGTAGTAGTAGTCCTCGGGCGAGAGGATGCCCCGGGTCACCGGGCCGGGTCCGCCGAGCGCGCCGCTGTGCGGGTCCGGGGTGTCACCGCCGTTGCCGTACTGGTCGCCCTGGCCCCTGCTGTCCATCAGCAGATGTGCATAGCCCGCGGCGGCCCAGGTGAGGCGTTCGTGCGGCAGGCCGCGGCCGCGGCCGTAGCCCAGGTACTCGACGACCGCGGGGAGCGGGGCCTCCACCTGCGCCGGCCGGGTGTACCAGGCCCGGACCGGGTCGCCCCCGAAGCCTGCGAAGGTGACGTCCCAGGTGTCGACCAGGCTGAGTCCGCTGTCCGTCGGCCGGACGTCGAGGACCACCGGACCGGCCGCGTCCTGCTCCAGCGTCGTACGCCAGAAGGCGTCGAAGTCGGCAGGCTCCGGCACGGCGGGGACATAGCGTTCCAGCTGGTCGAGCGGAAGGTCGAAGAGGGCCACGGATCCTCCATACATTGCTTGGGTGGCGCCCGGGGCGGGCTGGGTCAGAGGCCGGGTGCCGGCGGTGCGGTGCTCTCGCGGACGACCAGTTCGGTCCCGAGGTCGATCCGGTTGCTCGTCAGGTCGATCCCGGAGGCCAGGTCCAGCAGCATCCGGGCGGCGGTGCTGGCCATGTCCTGGAGCGGCTGGTTGACCGTGGTGAGTGCGGGTTCCATCCAGGCGGCCACCGGAAGGTTGTCGTAGCCGACGACCGAGAGGTCTCCGGGGAGGTGCAGGCCCAGTCGCCGGGCGGCGCGCAGTACGCCCATGGCCTGGGTGTCCGAGCCCGCGAAGATCGCGGTCGGGCGGTTCGGCCGGCGCAGGAGATCCATGCCGTGCTCATAACCGGCGTCGAGGTAGAAGGTGCCGTACCGCACCAGGTCGGGGTCGACCGTCAGGCCCGCCTCGTCGTGGGCGGAGCGGAAGCCGGCGACGCGGGCCCTGCTGCAGAGCAGCTCCTCCGGGCCGGAGATGACCGCGATGCGGGTGTGACCGAGTTCGAGGAGGTGGCGGGCGGCGATCAGGCCGCCGTTCCAGTTGTTGGAGCCGACGGTGGGCACCGACTCCGGTGGTGCGCTGTCGGTGTCCACGGCGACGAAGGGGACCCGCTGCCGGCGCAGTCGGGCCTGTTGGGGTGGTGTCAGACCGCAGGCCACAAAGAGCACTCCCATCGGCTGCCTGCCGAGGAGGGTGTCCAGCCAGGAGTCCGACGGGCGGTGCCGTCCGCCGAGTTGGGCCAGGACGAGTTCGGCTCCGTAGGCGGAGACGGCGGACTCGACTCCCTGGATGATCTCCATGGCCCACGCGTAGTCGAACTCGTGGAAGACCAGGTGGATCTTGTTCGTTGCGACGGGCTGCCGTCTGGTGCGGCGGCGGTAGTGGTGCCGGTCGAGGCTGGCCTCGACCCGTGCCCTGGTGTCGGGTGCGACATCGGTGCGTCCGTTGAGCACCTTGGAGACCGTCGCCACGGAGACGCCGACCTCCTGGGCGATGGTCGCGATCGTCGCGGAGCGAGGCTCGACTGCAGAATCGAAACTGGTCAACGGAGCCCCACGCTCATTGTCGAAACTTTCGGTTACCTGTGCCTTGGGTTGGCTCAGTCTAGGACGGGCCAGCGGTGAATCTACGCGACGGGACCGCGATCGGCCAGGCTGAAATCCGCAGCGTCTGGGCTATTGACACCCCGTCGACGACGTCCCTAGGCTGCCCGGCACATTAAGCGAAAGTTTCGAAACTTTCGAGCCGCTTCTACTGTGTCACTTCCTGGAGGGGCCTCGCCAGCCACCAGCGACAGCGACAGTGGGCGCGCGCGTTGCCTGCACCGGACGCCCCCACACACCGCACGGGAGGCCCAAGAATGAGCACCACCAAGGCAGTTGATCTGTCGCCCGACGCGCGGAGCCCGGGCAGGGCCGACTCCCGCCCCGCCCGACCCCGCAACCGCACCTGGACCCAGTCGCTGCGCCGCGACTGGCAGCTGTACTCGCTGGCGGTACTTCCGCTGCTGTTCTTCCTGGTCTTCCGCTACCTGCCGATGATCGGCAACGTGATCGCCTTCCGGCGGTTCGAGCCCGGCGGCAGCATGTTCGGGGAGCAGTGGGTCGGCCTGCGGTACGTGAAGATGTTCTGGAGCGACCCGTCGTTCTGGACCGTTTTCACCAACACGCTGGTGATGGGTGCGCTGACGCTGATCGTCTGCTTCCCGATGCCGATCATCCTGGCGCTGCTCCTCAATGAGCTCCGCAGTCGCAAGCTGAAGCGGTTCGTCCAGTCGGTGTCCTATCTGCCGCACTTCCTGTCGACGGTCATCGTGGCCGGCGTCGTCATGCAGTTCCTGTCCGCCGACGGACCGGTCAACCAGGCGCTGCGCGGTGTGGGGCACACGCCGATCCTCTTCCTCCAGCAGCCCGGCTGGTTCCGGTCGATCTATGTCTCCTCGGAGCTGTGGCAGACCGTGGGCTGGGGAACGATCCTCTACCTCGCCGCGCTGACGTCCATCGACGAGAGCCTCTACGAGGCGGCCCGGATCGACGGCGCCAACCGGTGGAAGCAGACCTGGCATGTGACGCTTCCCGGCATCCGGCCGACCATGGTGACGATGCTGATCCTCAACATCGGCACCTTCATGTCGGTCGGGTTCGAGAAGATCCTGCTGATCTACAACCCCTTGACCTACCCCACGGCGGACGTGATCTCCACGTACCTGTACCGCATGGGTGTGCTCTCCAACAACTTCAGCTACGCCGCGGCAGTCGGGCTGTTCGAGTCCCTGATCGGGCTGGTGCTGGTCCTGTCCGCGAACCAGATATCCCGTCGGACAGTGGGGACGAGCCTGTGGTGACCTTGGACAGAACCGCCGCCGAGCAGCCGGCCCACCGGACCTTCCTGCAGCAGCCCACCCGCGGCTACCGGGTCTTCCAGGGCTTCAATGCGCTCATCCTGACCGTGGTCGTGGTGGCGACCCTGTACCCGATCGTCAATATCGTCGCCCGCTCCTTCAGCAGCGAGGGCTACATCCACGCCGGCCAGGTGTCACTGTGGCCGCGCGGGTTCAATGTCACGACCTACAAGGCCGTGATGACCAACTCGATGTTCTGGACGAACTACCGCAACACCGTGGTCTACACGGTGGTGTCCACGATCGTCGCGCTCTTCCTGACGACGTGCTATGCCTATGTCCTCTCGAAGAAGGACCTGCGCGGACGCGGTCTGCTCGTCGGTATCGCCGTGTTCACCATGTTCTTCTCCGGCGGCCTGATTCCGAACTACATCCTGGTCACCAGCCTGGGGCTGAAGAACAGCGTGTGGGCGATCGCGCTGCCCAACGCCATCAGCGTCTTCAATCTGCTCGTCATGAAGGCGTTCTTCGAGAACCTCCCGATCGAGCTGGAAGAGGCCGCCGCCATCGACGGCCTGAACACCTACGGCATTCTGCTGCGCGTCGTGCTGCCGCTCTCGAAGGCCGTGATGGCCACGATGGTGCTCTTCTACGCCGTCTCCTTCTGGAACTCGTGGTTCGGCGCCTTCCTGTACATGGACCACTCGAACCTCTTCCCGGTCACGGTCTACCTGCGCAATCTGATCGCCGGGGCAACCACGGCCACCTCCGTCGGTATTTCCCTCGGCGCCGATTCCACGGCCGCCGGCGCCAACATCCAGTCGGTGGCGATCATCCTCACCACCCTCCCGATCCTGGCTGTCTACCCCTTCGTCCAGCGGTACTTCGTCTCCGGAGTCACGCTCGGGGCCGTCAAGGGCTGACACGCCGAGGCACCCACCCACCCTCGGATTCCCGCACTCGCGGGAAAGGAGTCCACCCCCAATGAACCAGATCTCCCGGCGCTCCATGCTCTTCGCCGTGGGCGCGACCGCCCTCGGTCTCGCCGGCTGCAGCAGCAGCAGTGGCGGCGGCTCGGGCAAGTCGTCGGACCTGTCGAAGAACAAGGCCGACGCAATGGCCACCTTTGCCGCCGGCGACCAGTTCAAGGCGTCCAAGCCGATCAGCTTCACCACGCTGCTCAACGACAACCCGAACTACCCCGAGAAGAGCAGCTGGCTGTTCTGGTCGGAGCTCAGCAAGCGGACCAATGTGACGCTGAAGCCGACCGTGGTCCCGCTCAGCGACTACGAGCAGAAGCGCAGTGTCATCCTCGGCTCCGGTGACGCGCCCTTCATCATCCCCAAGACCTACCCCGGCCAGGAGGTCCCGTTCGTCGCCTCCGGTGCCGTCCTCCCGGTCAGCGACTACCTCGACCTGATGCCGAACTTCAAGGCCAAGGTCGCCAAGTGGAACCTCCAGGGCGACCTGGACACCCTGCGGCAGGAGGACGGGCGCTTCTACGTCCTGCCCGGACTGCACGAGGACATCTGGATCGACTACTCCCTGGCGGTCCGCACCGACATCCTCGAGAAGCTGAACCTCAAGGTCCCGGAGACCTGGGACGATGTGCACGCCATGCTCACGGCCATGAAGGCCGCCCACCCCGACATCTACCCCTTCTCCGACCGGTGGAGTGTCGCGCCCCCCACCCCGGCCGGCGCGCTGCTGCAGACCCTCGGCCAGGCCTACGGCTGCGGCGCCGGCGGCGGCTGGGGCTACAACAACGCGACCTGGGACGCCAGCGCCGGGAAGTTCGTCTTCACCGGTGCCATGGACCAGTACAAGCAGATGCTGCAGTACCTCAACACGCTGGTGAAGGAGAAGCTGCTCGACCCGGAGAGCTTCACCCAGACCGACGACCAGGCCATTGCCAAGTTCACCTCCGGCAAGTCCTTTGTGATCAGCACCAACGCCCAGGAGCTGGTCAACACCTACCGGCCGGGTCTGGCCAAGGGTGCCCCGGACGCCAAGATCGTCAAGATCCCGGTGCCGATCGGTCCTGCCGGACCGGTGAAGTACGGCCTCCGGCTGGAGAACGGCATCATGATCTCCAAGAAGGCCCGCGAGAGCGAGGACTTCGTGGCCATGATGCAGTTCATCGACTGGCTGTGGTACTCCGACGCCGGCCAGGAGTTCTCCAAGTGGGGCGTCGAGGGTGTCACCTACACCAAGGACTCCTCCGGCAACTTCCACCTCGCCAAGGACGTCGACTACATCGGCCTCAACCCGACGGCGACCAAGAAGCTGAACGTGGACTTCGGCTTCTCCAACGGCAACTTCGCCTACGGCGGCAGCACCCAGCTGCTGGAGTCGACCTTCTCCGACGAGGAGAAGGAGTTCCAGAAGGTGATGAACCCCCGCAAGGGCCTCCCGGTGGCCCCCCCGGCCCCGCTCAGCGCCGACGAGCGCGAGCAGTCGGCCCTGTGGGACGCGCCGCTGAAGGACTACGTCCAGGAGCAGACGCTCAAGTTCATCCTGGGCAAGCGCGACCTGGGCGAGTGGGACGCGTACCTGAGCGAGCTCAAGGGCAAGAACATGGACTCCTACATCAACCTCGTCAACAAGGCCCGCGACCGCTACAAGCAGAAGAACGGCTGATAGCGCGCGGGTTCTAGGTTCGACCGCGCCGGCACCAGACTAAGGATCACCACTATGCGGATTGTTGTTCCCGACCACCCCTCAGGACGACTGTCGGACGCATGGCGCTTCTGCGTCGGGACCGGCCGGTTCGACCTCGCGTTGCGCCGCGACTACCAGGAGTCCCTGGCACTGGTCCAGCGTGAGATCGGCTTCCGGCACATCCGGGGCCATGGCCTGCTGAGCGACGGGGTGGGCGTCCACCGGCCGTACGAATACCAAGGCGTACGGCACATACGGCACTCATTCACCTATGTGGACCAGGTGATCGACGCCTACCTCGAGCTCGGCATCCGACCCTTCGTGGAGCTCGGCTTCATGCCCTCCGGCCTTGCCTCCGGGGACCAGACGGTCTTCTGGTGGCAGGGCAATGTCACCCCGCCCCGCGACTGGAAGGAGTGGGCGGACCTGGTCCGCGCCACCATTCGGCACCTGATCGACCGCTACGGTCTCGACCAGGTGCGCGGCTGGCCCATCGAGGTGTGGAACGAGCCCAACCTCAAGGACTTCTGGGCCGGTGCGGACCAGGAGGCCTACCACCGGCTCTATGAGGTGACCACCGCGGCCGTCAAGGACGTCGATGCGTCCTTGCAGGTCGGCGGCCCCTCCCTGGCCCCCGGCTATGAGGCCGAGTGGCTGGAGCGGTTCGCCGACTTTGTGACCGCCCGCTCGGTCCCCATCGACTTCATCAGCCGGCACGCCTACACCACCGGGCCGGCCCAGCACGTCCCCTTCGGGGTCCACCAGACCCTGGCGCCCGCGTCCTCGCTGCTGGAGCAGTTCGCGGCCCCGCGGCGGCAGCTCCACGGCAGTCCGCTCGCGGAACTGCCGGTGCACATCACCGAGTTCAACTCCTCCTACCGCCCGGACAACCCGATCCATGACACGGCGCTGCACGCCGCCTATCTGGCACCGGTGGTGGCCGCCGGAGGCGACCTCGTCGACTCCTTCTCCTACTGGACCTTCAGCGACATGTTCGAGGAGGTCGGCATTCCGACCTCGCTGTTCCACGGTGGATTCGGTCTGCTGACCCATCGTCAGATCAAGAAGCCCACCTACCACCTGTACGCCTTCATGGCCCGGATGGGCGAACTGGTCCTCTCCCGCGGCCAGGACCACCTGGTGACCCGCGACGCGGACGGCCGGGTCACCGTGCTGGCCTGGGCGCCGGTGGACGTCACCGGCCGGTCCCCGGTCGACGGGCACACCGTCCGGCTGTCCATCCCTGTCGGCACGGCGGAGAACTCCTCGGTCTATGTGCAGCGCTCCTCGGTCTCCGAGGAGGCCGGCAACGCCTGGACCGCCTGGTGCGAGATGGGCCGGCCCCTCTCGCCGAGTGGCAGGCAGCTGGAGGCCCTGCGGGAGGCCGCGGAGCCCGCCCGGTCCCACCGCAGCCTGCCGGTGGTCCAGGGACGGGTCGAGTGCGACATCACCCTCGCCCGCCACGAGGTCACCCTGCTGGAACTCACGGGCGTCACCGATGAGACGCCCCCGTGGTGGGACGACAGCCGGCTGCTGGGCCTGGAGAGCCGCAACGACGCAGGAGGCCCCGCATGAGCGGCACCGCCGCGAGCCGCCGGGAGTTCGGCGAGGGACCGCTCGCCCGCGCCGCAGCCGTGGTCTACAGCCTGATGACCATCGAGCTGCTGCTGCTCGCCACCACCGCACCCTGCCTGCTGCTGCTCGCGCTGCTCGACCGGGACGCCAGCAATGTGCCGCTGGCCGCCGCCTGCGCGCTGCCGGTCGGCCCTGCCTGGTCCGCGGCCCTGTATGCCTGGCACCACCGCAGCAGTGACATCACCGACCTGCGGCCGGCGCCGGCGTTCCGGCGCGGCTACCGGACCAACCTCACGGACACCCTGAAGATCTGGGTCCCCTGGCTGGTCGGGGCGACCCTGGTGGGGACCACCCTGACCCATCTGGGCGCGGCCGGGATCCCCCGCTGGTGGGCGGCGCTGCTGGGGCTCATGGCGGTGGTCTCCGCACTGTGGGTGGCCAACGCCCTGGTGATCACCTCCCTGTTCTCGTTCCGGCCTGCCGACACCGCCCGGCTGGCGGCGTACTTCCTCGTCCGCTCCGTCCGGGCCACGCTGGGCAACCTCGGTCTGCTGGCGGCCGCGGCCGCCGTCACCGTCGCCTACTCCGAGGCGGTGCCGCTGCTGCTGGCGTCGGTGCTGGCGGCCGCCACCCTGCTCAACTGCCGTCCGATGATCACCGAGATCCGCGAGGAATTCACCGTATGAGCCTGCCCGCCACCCCCAAGACGCCCTTCGGCGGGGACTACAACCCGGAGCAGTGGTCGGAGGAGGTCCGCAAGCAGGACTACCGGCTGTTCGACACCGCGCACATCGACACCGTCACCCTTGGCGTCTTCGCCTGGGCGCAGACCCAGCCCGCCGAGGACGTCTACGACTTCTCCGTCCTGGACGGGATCGTCGCGCAGGCCACCGAGCAGGGCCGCAGCATCTGCCTGGCCACCGGCACCGGAGCCCACCCCGCATGGCTGGCGCGCACCCACCCCGAGGTGACCCGCACCGACTTCGAGGGCCGCCGCCACCGCTACGGACAGCGGCACAACTCCTGCCCCAGCTCGCCGGTCTTCCGGCGGCTCTCCGCCGAGCTCGCCGGGCGTATCGCCGAGCGCTACGCGGACAACCCCTCCGTGATCGCCTGGCACGTCGGCAATGAGTACGGCGGCGCGTGCTACTGCGAGCTGTGCGCCGCCGGCTTCCGCGACTGGCTGCGCGAGAAGTACCGCTCCCTGGACGCGCTCAACACCGCCTGGTGCACCACCTTCTGGTCGCACACCTTCACGACTGGGACGAGATCGAGCCCCCGTCCGCGCTCACCGAGCACTGGCGCGGACCGGACCACACCGCGTTCCAGGGCATCACCCTGGACTATCTGCGGTTCATGTCCGACGCCATGCTGGCCAACTTCCGGGACGAGAAGGAGGCGATCCGCCGGTACAGCCAGGACATCCCGGTCACCACCAACTTCATGGGCATGTACCGCCCGATCGACTACCACCGCTGGGCACCCCACCTGGACTTCGCCTCCTGGGACAACTACCCGCCCGAGGGCGCGTCCCCGGCGTGGATGGCACTGAGCCACGACCTGATGCGCGGTCTCAAGGGCGGGCAGCCGTTCTGGCTGATGGAGCAGACGCCCAGCATGACCGCCTGCCGGGACGTCAATCCGCTGAAACGGCCCGGTGTGATGCGCCTGTGGAGCTGGCAGGCGATCGCCCACGGCGCCGACTCCGTGCTGTTCTTCCAGATGCGTGCGTCGAGGGGCGCCTGCGAGAAGTACCACGGGGCCGTCATCGGCCACGCAGGCCGGGACGACACCCGGGTGTTCCGCGAGGTCGCCCAGCTGGGCGCCGAGCTGGACCGGCTCGGCGGCGCCGCACTGGGCGCGCGCACCCCCTCCAGGGTCGCCCTGCTCTTCGACTGGGACAGCTGGTGGGCGCTGGAGACCTCCGACGGCCCCTCCCGGCTGGTCCGCTACCAGCAGGTCGTGCTGGCCTACTACCGCGCCCTGTGGGAAGCCGGCGTGGACGTGGACGTGGTCCCGGTGACCGCCGACCTCACCCACTACGACGTGGTCGTCGCACCGGCGCTGCACATGCTCAAGGGTGACCTCCCGCAGCGGCTGGAGGAGGTGGCCCGGCGCGGCGGATCGGTCGTGGCGACCTACCTCTCCGGACGGGTGGACGAGGACGACAACGCGTTCCTGATGGATGTGCCCGGCCCGCTCGGCCCGCTGATGGGTGTGCGGATCGACGAGTGGGACGCCCGCGGACCGGAGTTCACCAACCCGGTGCTCCTCCAGGCCGGGACCGAGACGCTGGAGGTGGCGTCCCAGCTGCTCTTCGAGCTGGTGATCCCGCAGGGCGCCGAGGTGGTCGGCACCTACCGGGCCGACTTCTACGCGGGCACCCCCGCCGTCACCAGGAACGCCTTCGGCGAGGGCCACGGCTGGTATGTCGCAGCGGGGCTGGACCAGGAGGGCGTCGGCTGGGTGGTACGGCAGGTGCTGGCCGGGCACGGCCTGAGCGGACGTCACCCGGAGCACCCGGGCCTGGAGACAGCCGTCCGGGTCGCTCCCGACGGGACGCGGCTGCTGTTCCTGCTCAACCACGGCGAGGAGCCGGTCGAGGTGCCGGCCCACAGCGGAGGCGTCGACCTGCTCACCGGGGAGCGGGTCGAGCAGGGCCGGCCGGTCGTCCTGGAACCGTGCGGCGTCCGGGTGCTGCGCGAGGACGGCTGACAGCCAACGGCTTCGACAGCCACGAGAGCCACGAGAGCCACGAGAGCCACGAGAGCCTGGCGGGGACATCCCCGCCAGGCTCTCGTCCGACATGTCAGGGGATCAGCCGCCCGAGCGCGTCGGGCACCCCGGACTTGCGGTGGAAGTAGGCGTTGATCTGGTCGCGCCACTCCTCGGCGGAGCGCACCTGCTCGTCGAGGAGCTCCAGCACCCGGGCGTACAGCATGGGTTCGACCAGCCCGGACGCCCCCAGCTTCTCCCAGTGCCGCCGCGACTCGGACGCCTCCTCCGCCCCGGCGAAGTGCGTGTCATAGATGTGCTGGGCGACCGTGGACCCCGACTGCAGCACATGCCCGTACGGCACATGGTGGAAGAAGAGCAGCAGCTCGTCGGGGCAGCGCTCCGGCGACTCGTACACCTCGGACCACGGCTGCGGATACTGACCGGTGAACCCGGTCCCCGAGGCACGGGTGCGGTCCACACCCACACCGTCCCGGTCGGCGAAGTGATAGGTGCCCCACGGCGTGTACTCGTACCCGTCCACGTCCGGACCGTAGTGGTGCCCCGGACGGACCATGAATCCCACGCCCAGCGGGGCGCTGCACCGCTCGTAGCTGTGCCAGGAGCCGTCCATCATCGCGTGCAGGGTGCGCCGCAGCGGCTCCGGGTCGCCGGACACCAGCGGCACAAAGGTGAGGTCGATCCACTCGTCGAGCACGGCGAGCGGGTCCGCCTGCGGCGCCCAGGCGAGCCGGCCGAAGGCGTAGAGGTTGGCCTGGGCGAGCGGATGGCCGGTCCAGTACGGGTCGTCGCCCACATTGGAGACGGCGACCAGACCGCCGCCCTCCGCACCGCCGGTCCCGTCTGGGGACCCGCCCGCGGTCCCGTCTGCGGACCCGCCCGCGGCCACCGCGGCCACCGTCGCGGCGTCCGGGCCCCACGGCCGGAAACCGAGCACCTCGCTCCACATCGGCCCCAGGTAGCAGACATGGCGCTGCTGCCCGGTGTACTCCTGGGTCACCTGGAACTCCACCGCGAGGCGGGTGGCCGGCATGGCCGTGATCACCGGCGACACCGGTTCACGGACCTGGAAGTCCATCGGGCCGTGCTTGACCTGGACGATCACATTGCTGTGGAACTCCCCGTCCAGCGGGGCGAAATGGTCGAAGGCGGCACGGGCCCGGTCGGTGGAGCGGTCCCGCCAGTCCTGCTGGTGGTTGTAGACAAAGGCACGCCAGTTGACCACCCCGTCGAACGGCCGCAGCGCCTCGGCGAGCATATTGGCGCCGTCGGCGTGGCTGCGCCCGTAGGTGAACGGGCCCGGCTGCCCCTCGGAGTCGGCCTTCACCACAAAGCCGCCGAAGTCCGGGATGGCCTCGTACACCCGGCCTGCGGCCTCGGCCCACCACGCCCGTACGCCCTCGTCCAGCGGGTCCGCCGTGGGCAGCCCGCCGAGGACCACCGGGGAGGCAAAGTTGACCGAGAGGTGCACCCGGATCCCGTACGGGCGGAACACCTCCGCGAGATCGGCGACATCCCCGAGGCGGTCCGTCAGCAGACGGGTCTCCGTGGCGTGCACATTGACGTTGTTCACCGCGACGGCGTTCACCCCGGACGCGGACAGCAGCCGGGCGTAGGCCCGTACCCGCGTCAGATCGCCGCGCGGCCCGCCGTCCCGCCAGAAGATCGACCCGCCGGAATAGCCGCGCTCGACCTGCCCCATCACCGGATGGACATCGATGTTGTCCCAGTGGTCCAGCATCCGCCGCCGTACGGCCGGACGGTGCAGCTCCGCCGCACGGTCGCGGTCGAACGCCGACTCACCCAGCCTGACCACCTGGAACAGCCCGTACAGCAGGCCGGCCGGAGTGTCCGCGAGCACCACGGTGACCCCGCCCTCCCGGGCGAGCACAAAGCCCTCGTCGCCGATCGCCTCCAGCGGACGGCCGTCCTCCTCGCGCAGGCCGGCCGACACCGCCTCCGCCCCGGGCGTCGAGCGCCCGGGCGCGGACAGGGCGAGCACCAGGTCGAAGGTGCCGTCGCAGATGTCCCCGGCCGCCTCCTCCTGGCGGCGGACGGTGCCGCCGAAGCGCGCACAGGCCTGCTCGACCTCCTGATGCACCGTCCCGACGAGCAGCCCGGCGCCGTGCACAAGGGTCCGGCGCGAACCGATCGCCCGGAACGCCTCCGGCGGCAGCCAGGCTGCATGGACCTCGGCAGATTGATCTGTCGTCATGTGCTCTTCCTCGTCGTGCGCGGTCCGGGCCGCCGACAGGGCCGTCCGGTCGCTGAATCATTGGTGTGCCGGTGTCCGCACGGACCGCGGGACGGACGGTCCGGAGAGGCCGCCACGCCGCCGGCCTGCGGCAGGCCACGGTCCGGCGGCGCGGCTCCCCCCGTCGCGGTTCAGTCGGGCCTTGCCGCCGGCGGGGCGGTGCTGCTCCGCACCACCAGGCGCGTCGCCAGGTCCACCCGCGGGGTCGCCACCCGGTGGCCGCGCGCCATGTCGAGCACCAGCCGGGCGGCCGTTCCGGCCATCTGGGTCAGCGGCTGGCGGACGGTGGTCAGCGGCGGTCCGACCCAGCGGGCGATGGGCAGGTCGTCGAAGCCCACCACGCTGAGGTCCTCCGGGATGCGCAGGCCCAGTTCGCGGGCCGCTTCGTACAGGCCCAGCGCCTGCAGGTCGTTGCCGGTGAACACGGCGCTCGGCCGGTCCGGCATCCGCAGCAGCTCCAGGCCCGCCGTGTAGCCGGCCTCGTGGTGGAAGTCGCCCTCCCGGATGAGGGTCTGGTCGAAGCCGATCCCGGCCGTCTCCAGCGCCGCACGGTAGCCGTCGACCCGCGCGCGACTGCACATCATCCCGCTCGGGCCGCCGATCAGTCCGATCCGCCGGTGGCCGAGCTCCAGGAGATGGCGGGTGGCGGCCAGACCGCCCTGCCAGTTGGTCGTACCCACGGCAGGGACGTCCTCGCCCGGGTCGCCGGCCGGATCGATCACCACAAAGGGGATGTCGCGGCTGGTCAGCTGGGACTGCTGGGCGCGGTCGAGCCCGGAGAGCACCAGGATCACCCCGGCCACCCGGCGGGCCAGGACCCCCTCCACCCAGGACTGACCGAGGCTCAGCCGCCCGGCCGACTCGGACAGCACCAGGTTGAGCCCCTCCTCCCTGGCGACCATCTCCGCACCGCGGATGACCTCCAGTGCCCAGGCGCTCTCCAGCTCGTGGAAGACCAGCTCCAGCAGCGGTGCCGCCTGGGCGGTGCTGCGCGGGCGCCGGTAGCCGCGCAGGCGCAGCAGCTCCTCCACGCGCTCCCGGGTGGCCTGTGCGACATCACCCCGGCCGTTGAGCACTTTCGAAACTGTCGGAGCTGAGATGCCTGCCTCGCGTGCAATTTCAGCCAGCGTTGCCGACCCCGTGGCCGACTCCGCCAGGGTCGGCCTCTCCTGCTGACTATGCACTTCAGAAGAGTTCACGGGAGGGATGGTAGCCCCTAGGGGGTGCCTTTCGGCAGGTCGAAGTTGGATGGGATGGCCCCTTGACCGGCTTCGGTCGCGGTGCCCGATTTCCGACATCATTCGGTAATGCCGTCGCAACCTTCGATCGCCGGGGTCCGAGCGCGAGCTCACCGTGCTGCGGTGCCCGCTCAAGGGCTGCGGACCGCGGATCCGCAGCTCGGCGCCGCGGCCCCATCCCGTGGCGCGGCGCCGCCGCGGCCGGGCCGCCGTCTCGCGGAAGGGCAGTGACGGGGTGCTCGGCGTCCGCGCGCGGACGCAGATCCCAGCCACGGCCACGCCCACGCCCACGCCCACGGCCGCGCCGGCGCCGCCCGACGCGGCCTCAGTAGCCGGCGGCCCGCAGCACCGCGTCGACCCGCGTGGACGCGGATTCGGCGGCTTTGTGCGCCTCGACATACTCGCCCAGCGCCTGGCCGAAGAGGGCGTCGTCCTGCTGGTCGAGGGCGTGCAGGCAGTCCCGGCTGCCCTTCAGCATCTGGAGGACGGATTGCTGCCAGAGCGTCTGGGCCTGCGGATCCGGGACGCGGAAGTAGTCGCTCGCCCGCAGGGCGAGCTGCCCGAAGTCGAGGCAGAGGGGGCGGAGCCGGCTCAGCCTGCTCACCGTGAGGTGCTCGGCGGCGTCGGCGGCCTGCAGTGTCCGGCCGAGCTGGTCGGAGTAGCTGCCGGCATGCTGCAGCAGCCACAGGCCGCCGAGACGCCGCCAGGCGTGCACCTGCTCCGCCCGGGTCTGTGCGGACACCGGAGCGCTGGGTGTGGCCGCCCACTGCTGGGTCTGCTGCTGGCCGAGCGAGGGTCCGCCCTGCAGGGTGTCCCGCCGTGTCTGGGATGCCAGCAGGGTTCCGGAGACCCCCAGCGCCACCACGCAGATCGCGCCCAGGCACCGGCGTCGGGCAGCGGAACCGCCGAAGCGAGGTCCCGGCGGCAGGGCGCGCAGCAGGGAGGGCGGTGTGGTCCCGACGGCTGCGACGGCGAGGGCGGCCAGCGCCCCGACCAGGATGGCCGGCTGCCCCATCAGGACGAAGACCACCCACACCGCGGTCGGATGCCAGACCAGCAGCAGAATCCCGGCCATGCCCACCAGCACCGCGGTCTCGGCCGCGACCAGGACGATCAGCAGCCGGTACGGACTGGTGGAGGCAACCACCCCGGCGAGGACGGCGGCCAGCGCGGCCGATGCCGCCAGGGCCACGAACACCCAGGAGAAATAGATCAGTTCATCCAGGTTCCCGAGGTGTTGGGCGCCGGGCTGCTCGATGTGCACGGACGCCCGCGGAACCGCGGCCGCCACCCAGGACAGGGCTCCCCCCAGCAGTCCCGGACCCAGCACCCGACGCAGCGGCGGCAGTGGATCCGCCGGTGGCAGTCCCGGCACACCGGCGGCCGCGACCCAGCCCGGGGTGCCGGTGGCCGGGCGGACCGTCCAGGCCAGCAGCGGCACCACCCAGAGCGCGGTGATCCCGGGCATCGCAAAGGGCTGGCTGAACATGTCGCCCAGCCTGGGCCAGACCGCCGCGAACACCGACAGCGCGGCGGAGTGGCTGCCGGCCGGACCGGGCCAGACGCGCAGCAGCACGGCCCGGGCACCGGCGAGGCTGTAGGACACCCCGTCCGTGTAGAGGACGCCGGACAGCTGCCACCACCCCAGCCATGCCGCCAGCAGCAGACACACAGCTGTGAGGCTCAGCAGCATCACCGGGCGCATCGACCGTCCCCGCCAGGTGCGGGCCCACAGAGAGGCACACTGCGTCACCCAGCAGGAGAACACCACACCTGCGAGAACCAGGAAGACCAGGAACCCCGGCTGGACCGGCAGCCACCCGAACCCCGTGCCGCGCCCGGTGAGCAGCTCGCCGACGGCCAGTCCGGAACCCACCCACAGCCCGGTGCGCACCCCGGACGGGACAGGCCGCCCGGTCAGCACGGCGTGTGTCACCGCCCGCCACAGGGAGATCCCCACCACCCCGGTGACCAGCACGGCCGGGGCCAGCGCCATCAGCTGCAGATACCACAGGGAGAGGACGCCGTACGGGACGAGGTAGGCGGCCAGGTCGGTGTTGATGAGCGTCGCCGCGACGCCGGCCAGGAACATCGGCAGCGCCCGGACGCCGAAGAGCGGTGCCGGGTCGGTGAGAGCACCCCGGCGCAGATCCCAGCGCGGATGGGTGCGCCAGAGCTCGGCGAAGGAGGCGAACGCGCGCCGCAGCGGCCCGTCGTCCGTGTCCGGAGCCGGGACGGCCCAGCCGTCCAGGTGCGCGCCCGTACGCACCGCCGTCAGGTCGGCGTAGACCTCGCGGCTGCGCAGCACGTCCGAGCGGGCGAGATAGACGAGTGCGGCCACGGCACCGGGGAGCACGACATGGCGGACCAGTGAGGGCACGGCGGTGGGCCCTTCCCCGGGACCGTCGACGAGGGCTCGGACCTCCCACACCGCATAGGGTCCGAGCACCGCCGCCAGGTAGACCCGCCACAGGGCGACGGTGGCGTAGGTCAGGGTGACGTCGCCGTTGCGGATATGGGCGAACTCGTGCAGCAGCACGGCACGGAACCGCTCCGGGTCGGTGTCCCGGCAGGTCAGCAGGCCGCCGTGCAGACAGACGGTCGGACGGCGGTTGCGCCCGAAGACCAGTGCGCCCACCGAGGCCGCTGCCGGGTCGACGACGATTCTCGGCAGGCGGGACAGGCCGGCCGCCGCCGCCAGCCCCGTCAGCAGGGTGCCCAGCGCGCCGTCCGGATCCATGGAGGCCAGCGGGACCACCCGGCCGCGGCGGGCCTTCCAGGCGGACAGGGCAAGGAACAGCAGAGCGGTCAGGACGGACAGCGCGATCGGGCAGACGACGACCAGCCACCAGGGCGGCGGTGGTGCGTACCGGGCCACGCAGGCCTGATAGGGGACGTCCTGACCCGTGGTGCTCACCAGCATGCTGGCGTCGGTCGCATGGTGCGCCGGGTCCGCTCCGGCAGCGAGTTCGCAGCTCCACAGGTCCGAGTCGTGGAAGGAGTTGAGCACCGGCGTCAGCACGGAGCCGCTGGCGGCCAGCAGCAGCACCACCAGCATCACAAAACGCACCGTCGTGCCGGCGCCGACCACCCGCTCGTCCAGCCGTGGAAGAGTGCCGGTCTGCGTCATCCGGTTACGGCCGTGCCGATTCGCTCTGATCGGTGTCGCCCGGTTCGGCCAGCGCAAGCCTGCCCGCCACCGCATCCGCGAGCTCCGTCGCACGCTCCTCGGAGAGCCCGCGCTGCCTGCCGGTCTCCACCACCCGGCGGCGTACCTCGGCGAGCTGCTCGCGCGTCAGCGGCGGTACGGTGCGCGGCGCCGCGGGGCGCCGCAGCAGCCTGCGCAGCAGACCTCTGACGCCTCGCGAGGCGCCGTCGAGGGCGGCGTCCGTGACGCGTTCGGCCACCTGGTTGAGTGCCAGCCAGACCACCGGGGTCGCCAGGGCCACGACCTCGCCCACCCCGAAACCCAACGGGTCGCGGCGTCGGCCGCTGCCGCTCAACCGCCGTACCACGGTGGCGTCGTCGAACTGGAACAGCCCGTCGACCAGCGGCAGTTCCTCGGGGGCGGAGTCGGCCACCACCCCGCGGACCACGTCACGCACTCGCTCGGATGCGGATGTCTCCAAATCCATGGCCCCCCGGCTCGCTCTTGCGCTGACCATGCCATTGCGCGCTGCCACCCTACTGCGGGCACGAACCATCCCACGCGCTTTTGCAGACTTCCGGTCGGAATGGTTCAGGAGACCCCTCAGGCCGCCACCGGACCGGGACGTCAGGTCCGGGTGCCCGGGCCCGGCCTGCGGCCCCGGGCACGGCCTTCGGCGTCGAGTGCCCTCGGCCCCGGCGCCCGGGAGCACCCCCGAGGCGTTGCACGACCCGGACGGCCGTTTCGGGGGTGCTCCCGGCTCCGAGGGCCTCAGGCCTTCAGCTGGGTGAAGCGGATGTTGTTGCCGAAGGGGTCGCGCAGACCGCAGTCGATTCCGTACGGGCGGTCCGTGGGCTCCTCGGTGAACTCGACGCCCCGCCCAGCAGCGTCTCGTACGTCTTGCGGCAGTCGTCCGTGCTGAAGATGAGCGAGCCGCCCCCCGCGCCCTTGGTCACCAGCCCGCGGACCTGCTGCGCCGTCTCGTCGGACATCGCCGGAGGGCCCGGCTTCTCCAGCAGGATCTGACGCTCCGGGTGCCCGGGGACGCTGACGGTCAGCCAGCGCATAAAGCCCAAGTCGACATCGGCGTTGACCTCCAGGCCGAGCTTGCCGACGTAGAAGTCGAGGGCCTCGTCCTGGTCGAGGACGTAGATCTGCGAGTGCGTGATGGCAGTGAACATGTGCATCACGCTACCCGGGCAGACCCGGCCGGAACTTATCCAAAACTGCTCTTCCGGGCCGTACGGGGGAACGCGGAGGCTCAGGCGCTCGGGCGGGTCCACGCCTTGGTGAAGCACGTCGGTACGTCCGCCGCCACCGCCCCCTTGCGGTACTCCCGCGGCGACCTGCCGACGATGCGGTGGAACGTACGGCTGAAGGTCCCCGGGCTCTCGAAGCCGACCATGAAGCAGATGTCCGTCGCACTGTTGCCGGTCTCGCGCAGCAGGAACATCGCACGCTCGACACGGCGGCGCTGGAGGTAGCGATGCGGTGTCTCGCCGAACGTGGCCCGGAAGGTACGGCTGAAGTGGGACGGCGACACATGGGCGATCCGGGCCAGGGCCGGGACGTCCAGTGGCTGCGCATAGGCGCGGTCCATCGCATCCCGGGCGCGGAGCATGCGGCGGTTTGTCTCTTCTGCGGCGGAGCTCACGATGCCATCAGACCACAGCGCCCGGCCGGCCCGCCGGGAGCGCTGCCCGGTCCCGCACCCGCACGGTGACCTGTGGATCCGTCGGGGCCGTCCGATTGCTGCGACCGGGCCCTGCCCCCGGTGGTCTGCGCGCGGCCCACCGGGGGACGCGCCGTCCTGCCGCGCCCCGCGGTGTCTCGCGGCGGTCCTGCCGCCCGGCGCCGGGCGGCAGGACCGCCGCAACCGCTGTCCGCACTCCGTGATATGTACTCCGTCTGTGTGGCCGATGTGACGGCCCGGTCGAATCTGTGAACGCGTGTCGATGACACGGAGGGGGTTGCAGCATGTCGTTTTTCGGGCGCCTGCTGGGGCGGCGGTCCGGTGGCGGGACCGCGCTCGCGGTCGATCCGGCCTATGGCGACGAGGAACTGCGGCTGATGCTGTCCCAGGCCGCCGCCGGCGACCGGCAGTCGCTGCTCGCCGGCCTCGCCGCCGTCGAGGACCAGGCCGAGCAGACCTGGCTGCTGGCCGCGGTCTCCGACGTCCCCGGCACCCAGGAGTGGCTGCCCGAGGCCGTCGCCGAGCAACCCGACTCGGCCCTGCCGCTGCTGCTCTCCGGCGCCCGCCAGGTCTCCTGGGCCTGGGAGGCGCGCACCGGCGCCCGTGCGAAGCACGTCACCCGCGAGCAGTGGCAGCTCTTCGGCGAGCGCCTGGAGATCGCCGAACAGCAGCTCTACGAGGTGGCGGAGCGTGAGCCGTCCTGGCTCGGCCCCTGGTACTTCCTGCAGATCAGCGCCCGTGGTGCCTCACTCGGCCCGGACGTCGCGCGCCACCGCTTCGAGGCCGCGCTGCGCCGCCGCCCCGAGCACCTGGGCACGCACCGGCAGCGCCTTCAGCAGCTGTGCGCCAAGTGGGGCGGCTCGCACGAGGAGATGCACGACTTCGCCCGCATCGCCATGCTCGCCGCCCCCGAGGGCAGCCCGCTGGGCGAACTCGTCGCCCTCGCCCACATCGAGCACTGGCTGGACCTCGACAGCGGTGCCGACCACACCTATGTGAACCGCAAGGCCGTCCGTGACCAGCTGCACGAGGCCGCCGACCGGTCCGTGCTGCACCCCGCCTACGGCCGCCCGCGCGGCTGGCAGGCCGCCTACAACACCTTCGCCATGGCGTTCTCCATCGCCGGGCAGCCCAAGACGGCGCACCTGCTGTTCCGGGAACTGGGCGACACCGTCACCCAGTTCCCGTGGAACTACCTCAGCAGAACGCCCGTCGAGGCGTTCACCGCCCACCGCGCCGCCGCCGCCCGCTAGGGCCTGTCCGACCGTTCGCGCCCGGCGTGCGACGCTCCCCCGGCCTTCGGCCGGGAGGTACCCCCAGGTACGGCACCTCGCTGCGCTGTCGGAGTCGACCGGGTACGCCCGTACGAGGTCGATCCTCCGCCTTGCGATGCGCCCTCCTTGCCCGCCGCCTTCGGCGAGGAGGGGCCCTGAACGGGACGCCGCACGCCGCAACGGCGCGATTGGTCAGCCAAGCCCCAGCCCGCACCTGCCGCACCTGCCGCACCCGCCGAACCGCGCAGCGGGAAGACCGCGCCGTCCGCCGTCCACCGACTGCCGCACCGCGTTGCCCCCAAGCCCGCCGACCGAAAGAGCCCGCCCCGGTGCCCCCGACCGACAGCACACGAAGCGCCTCCACCGAGCACACCCCCACCGCGCACACCTTCCAGGTCGACCTGCGCGGCCTGGTGGACCTGCTCTCCCACCACCTCTACTCCAGTCCCCGGGTCTATCTGCGGGAACTCCTGCAGAACGCGGTCGACGCCATCTCCGCCCGGCAGCGCCTCGACCCGGCCGCCCCCGCCCGGATCACCGTCCGTGCCGACGGCGACCTCACCGTCACCGACACCGGCGTCGGCCTCACCGAGGCCGATGTGCACACCTTCCTCGCCACCATCGGCCGCAGCTCCAAGCGGGACGCCGAAGGCCGACTGGACAACAGCGGGCTCGCCGCCGCCCGCAGCGACTTCATCGGCCAGTTCGGCATCGGCCTGCTCGCCTGCTTTGTCGTCGCCGACGAAATCACCGTGGTCAGCCGCTCCGCCAAGAGCCCGGACGCGCCCACGGTCGAGTGGCGCGGGCACTCCGACGGCCGCTACACCATCACCACCCTGCCCGCGTCGGCCATGCCCGAGCCCGGCACCACCGTCCGCCTCACCCCGCGCGCCGACGCCGCCCAGTGGACCCGCCACGGCCAGGTCCTCGAACTCGCCCGCCACTACGGCAGCCTGCTGCGCCACGAGGTCACCGTCACCGACGCCCACGGCACCGCCACCCGCATCGACGCGGCCCCGCCATGGCAGGTCCGGCACGCCTCGCCGCTCGCCCGGCGCGACGCCCTGAACGCCTACTGCCGCGACACCTTCGACTTCACCCCGCTCGACACCATCGAGCTGGACCTGCCGCTGGTCGGCCTGCGCGGTGCCGCCTATGTCCTGCCCGACGCGGCCCCGCCCTCCCGCCGGGCCGGCCACCGCGTCCACCTCAAGGGCATGCTCGTCTCCGACCAGGCCGACGAACTCCTTCCCGACTGGGCGTTCTTCGTGCGCTGCGTCGTCGACGCGGACGGACTGCGTCCCACCGCCTCCCGCGAGGGCCTGTACGCCGACGAGACCCTCGCCGCCGTCCGCGACGCCCTCGGCGCCCGCATCCGCGACTGGCTCACCGGACTGTCCGCCAGCGACCCGGCACTGCTGCACCGCTTCATCGGCGTCCACCACCTCGCCGTCAAGGCCCTTGCGCGCTACGACGACGAACTGCTGCGGATGCTGCTGCCCTGGCTGCCGTTCGAGACCACCGACGGCAATGTCACCCTGGACGAGTTCGCCCGCGCCCACCCGGTGATCCTGGTCGCCCGCACGGTCGAGGAGTTCCGCCAGGTCGCACCGATCGCCGGCGCCGCCGGCCTCGGTGTCGTCAACGGCGGCTACACCTACGACAGCGACCTGGTGCACCGGCTGCCCGAGATCCGGCCCGGCACCTCCGTCGCCGACCTCGACCCGGGCACCGTCACCGCGCACCTCGACAGCGTCGACCCCGCCGCCGAACTCGCCGCGGCGGCCTTCCTCGCCACCGCCCGCGACGTCGTCGGGCGCTTCGACTGCGACGTCGCCCTGCGCACCTTCCACCCCGCCAGCGCACCCGCCCTCCTCCTCGACAACCGCGAGGCGCGCCATGAGCGCACCCGTGCCCGCCTCGCCGAGGAGGCCGACGGCCTGTGGGCGGACATCCTCGGTTCGCTGCGGGCCGAGGTACCCCGTGCCCAGCTGGTCCTCAACCACCTCAACCCGCTGGTGCGCCGCGCAGCTTCCATCGCCGACCACGGCCTGGCCGTGATCGCCGCCGAGGCCCTGTACGGGCAGGCCGTGCTGCTCACCCGCCGCCCGCTCACCGCGAGCGAGAGCGCCCTGATCAACCGCTCGTTCCTCGGCCTGCTCGACCACGCCATGCTCGGCCGTGAGACCGCCGACCCGCAGAAGGAGTCCTGATGACGGACACCCCCGAGGCGCTCGCCGAGGCGCTGCGCGCCAATGACGCCCGTCCCTACGGGCGGCAGCGCACCGTCACCGCCGAGGAACTCGCCGAGGCCGCCGAGCAGTTCGACGACCGCGAGATACAGGTCCTCGCCCTGATGGACCTCATGGAGGCCTACGAGTACGACGCCGAGCCCCGCAAGGCCCCCGTCGTCTTCGCCCGCATCCTCAAGCTCTGGGACACCCACCCCGACGCCTTCAACGAGTGGGCCCGCCTCCAGGTCTTCTGGCGCTTCAAGTGGGTCGCCGCCGCGCTGCGCTCCACCCCGGACGTGCCGCTGGAGGCCATCGAGCGCTGGCACGGCGAGATGCGCACCCGCTACCGGGCCGCCGACCACGACCTGCAGCCCTACTACGCCCAGCGTTTCCACCTCGCCGCACACACCGGAACCGGCGAGGAGGACGCCTTCGACCTGTGGGCCACCCGGCCCCGTGCCCGGATGAGCGACTGCGAGGCGTGCGAGATCCGGACCCGCGCCCGCCACCACCTGCGCCGGGGTGACGACGCCCGCGCCCTGAAGGAGTGGCAGCCCGTCCTCAGCGGTGAGAACCACTGCTCCGAGGAGCCGTGGACCAGCCACGCCGAGGCGCTGCTGCCACAGCTGCGCCAGGGCCGGCTGGACGAGGCCCGCTCCAGCCACCTGGTGGGCTACCGCGGCGCCCGCGGCAAGTCGAGCACCGCCATGCAGATCAGCCTGCACCTGGAGTTCTGCGCGCTGTCCGGCAACGAGCCGCGCGGCCTGGAGATCCTGGCCGAGAACCGCGGGCTCTTCGACGGCCACGGCGACCTGCTCTCCCGGCTGCACTTCCTCACCGGAGTCGAACTGCTCACCGCCCGCCTCGCCGCACTGGGACACGGTGAGCTGCCCGCCGGAGGACCGGCCGGCGGCCCCTGGACGGTCGCCTCCCTGCACGACCACGTCCGCGCCGAGGCCGAGACGCTGGCGGCCCGCTTCGACACCCGCAACGTCACCACCACCGTGAGCGACCGCCGCCGGGCCCGCCTCGCCCGGGGTCCGCTCGTCGACCAGCCCCTCGCCCTGGGTGTGCGCGCCGCCGCAGTGCCCTCCCCGGCGGTCGCCGCCGAGCCCCGCCCGCTGGCCGAGCCGGTCCCCGAGGACTTCACCGCCCTGGTGGTGCGCGCCCGCGAACTGCGCCGTCTCGACCACCCCGACGCCCGTACCCTGTGGCGGACCATCGCCGACACCGTGGCGGCCGACGGCTACACCCACAGCGAGGTCCCCGAGGTCGGGCCGCTTCCGCGGCTGCAGGCCGACCTCGCCGAGGACCGCGCACACCAGGCCTTCGAACGCGGAGCGTGGCAGTCGGCCCGCACCGAACTGCACGCCGCCGCCGAGCTGTTCGAGCAGGCCCAGCTGCCGGGCCGCGCCCTGGTGATGCGCACCCGGGCCGCCGTCGCCCACCTCGGCGAGGACGACGCCGCCGCGGCCGGCGAGGACAGCGCCCCCGACTGGGCGATGCTCGACGAGGCGCTGCGCCGCGCCGATGAGCTCCCGGCCTCGGCGGGGGAGGGGGACGGGCCCGGCATCGGACCCGAGGACCGCCTGTCGATCCTGCACTCCCGCACCTATGCGGCCTACCAGGAGCTGGCCGGCGCCCTCCCGGAGCCGCCCGCCGACGTGGCGGCACGTTTCGGTGAGGCCGTCGGCGCCTACCACCGCGAGAGCATCCGCCGTGCCCTCCCGCACCGGATCATCACCGCCCGTCAGTACACCGCCGACATGGCGGCCCGGCAGGGACGGGCCGCCGAGGCGCACACCGAACTGACCGAGGTCCTGGAGCAGGTGGAGCGGGAGGGCCTGCCCTGGCGAGCCCCGCGCATCCTGATGCTGCTCGGCCAGGTGGCGATGGTGCGCGACGAGGCCGCAGTGGCCGTCGAGGTGTTCCACCGGGGGCTCGCCGAGGCCGTCCGCTGGGGCGACGACTCCTTCCCCTACGGTCCGGCGTACGCGATGCTCGGCCACGCCTGCGAGCACGCCGGGGACGAGGCCGGCGCCGCCCGTGCGCTGTCCGAGGCCGCGGCCCGTTTCGACCGCGAGGGCCGGGCCGGGGACGCGGCGGGCGTACGGGTACGGCTCGCCTCGGTGATGCGCGACAGCGGCCGCACCGGTGACGCCGTCGCCGTCCTGGAGTCCGTACTTCTGGAGGCGGACGCGGCCGGCTTCGACGAGCGGCAGCGCGCCCAGGTCCGGCTCGATCTGGCGCGCGGCCTGGCCGGTCTGGAGGAGTACCGGGATGCCGCCGAGGAGTATCTGCGGCTCGCCGACGAGGTGGCCGACTGGGAGGACCAGGACATCCACACCATGGTCGCCTGCGAGGCGACGGCCGCCCTGGCCGAGTCCGGCCGCTGGGAGGCTGCCGAGGCCGCCCGCGAGCGCGCCCTCGCCTCACATCTGAAGGCCCCCCGCGCCGACCAGGTCTGCGCGATGCTGCGGGAGTTCGCACAGGCCACCATGCAGGCCCACGGCGAGGGCGGCGTCGAAGGGGCGCTGGCCCGACTGGCCGAGGCGGACGAGGTGCGCGAGCGGGCCGAGGCCGAAGGACACCCGGTCACCGTCTGGTACCAGCGCGGTGCCGTGCACTACGAGCGCGCCCGTGTGCTCGGCTTCGGCAAGCGCGCCGAGGAGGCGCTGGCCGAGGCCGAGGCCGCAATCACCGCCTATGGGACCGGCGGCGGCGAGGGCGAGGAGCCGCGCGCCGAGGCGTTGCGGATCGCCGCACTCATCGAGGGCCGCAGCCTGGGCCGTACCCAGGCGGCCCGTGCCCGCCTGGCCGAGGGCGTGCGCCGCTGTGAGGGCGCGGGACTGCCGGAGGCGGCCCGTATCCTCGCGGCCCTCAGCGACCGCCTCGCCGCCGAGGCCGAGCAGGGCTGACCGCCGCGCGGCGGCGCAGTGCCGCCGGCCCGGCGGGGAATCCCCGCCGGGCCAGCGGTCCTGCCGGGTGTGGTGTCGCGCACTGTCCGTACAGCTCGGCTCCGCTGCGCAAAGGGCGAACCACTCGACGGGATCTTCCGTGTTCCGCAACGGTGACCACCACGCTGTCCGGGCCGAGGAGGCCGGCCGCCGCTGCGGGACGAGCGCGGAACCCCTCGGCCGCACCCGGCAGCCGGCGCTGCTCCCTCCGTTGCCCCGGCGGGACCGGGACGGAACCTGTTGCGCAGGGGAGTGGTCAGGAGTTCCCCGCCGGGCCGACCGCATGGCTCCGGACCCCGGCAGGGGATCTCCCGTCAGCACGGCCGATCACTTGGGGAGCAGGACGCCGCCCGCCCTACGACGACGCCGCGAACGGGTCGACATGACTGCCGTACGGGCGGGTGATGATCTCCATGCCGTGCCCGCCCGGGTCCAGGAAATAGACACCGCGCCCGCCGTGGTGATGGTTGATCTCGCCCGGCTGCTTCAGATTCGGATCGGCGTAGTAGGCGACCCCGGCCTCCCTGATCCGGCCGAAGGCGGCGTCGAACTCCTCGTCCGAGACCAGGAACGCATAGTGCTGCATGACGATGGACCCGGCCGGGACGGTGGCGAAGTCCAGAGTGACTCCGTTGCTGGTGGCGACCGGAATGAACGGACCCCACTCCTCCCCGACCTCAAGGCCCAGGATTCCCGCCAGGAACTCGGCGGACTCCCGCTTGTCCGGGGAATGGACGATGGTGTGGTTCAACTCGACTGGCATCGGTGGAATGCCTCCGCAGGCATCTCACGGCACCTCCATGCCTCACCCAGCCGATGACCGACACGCGATGCCGTGGCCCCAAGCCTAGTGCCGCTCGCGGCGTCGAGACCCTCTGGAGCACACGGGACCCGCCCCGCGCCCGCACCGTCCGCTGCCTCAGGCAGCCCCTGCCGGGGGCCGCCGGGCTCGGTTACGGTGAACCCATGGCCGTGCCAGCCGACACCCGTACCGTCGCCGACGACCAGGGCACACCGCTGCGGCTCGGCCCGCCGCCGACCCGGGTGGTGTCGCTGGTCCCCTCGCTCACCGAGGCGGTCGCGGTCAGCGCGCCGGGCCTGCTGGCCGGGGCCACCGACTGGTGCAGCCATCCCGCCGGACTGGATGTGACCCGGGTCCGCGGCACCAAGAACCCCGACACCGCCCGTGTCGCGGCGCTCCGCCCCGATCTGGTCATCGCCAACGACGAGGAGAACCGCGAAGCCGACCTCACCGCACTGCGCGAGGCGGGGCTCGCCGTCTGGGTCACCCGGATCAGGTCGCTCGACGAGGCCTTCACCTCCCTCGACCGCTTGCTCACCGTCGCCTGCGGTCTGCCCGCGCCCCCATGGCTGGACGACGCCCGCCGGGCCTGGCAGTCCCCGCCCACGCCGCCCGGACCCCCGCGCCGCGCGGTGGTGCCGATCTGGCGCCGGCCCTGGATGGTCCTCGGCCGCGACACCTTCGCGGGTGACCTGCTCCGCCGCCTCGGTGTGCACCAGCTGTACGCCGACCACACGGAGCGCTACCCGGCCGTTCCGCTCGACCGACTCCGTTCGGACAGGCCGGAGTTGGTGGTCCTGCCGGACGAGCCCTACCGCTTCACCCGGACCGACGGTCCTGAGGCCTTCCCCGGCGTTCCCGCAGCGCTGGTGAGCGGGCGGCACCTCACCTGGTACGGGCCCTCCCTGGCCGAGGCACCCGCAGTGCTCGCCGCACAGCTGGCCGCCGCCCCCGCAACCGGACAGGCGTGACCGTCCGGGCCGTCGGCCCAGCCCGCCCGCCCCGCGTGCAGCAGCCCCCGACCCAGGAGGACAGACCGGATGAGCAGCCACGACGCCGCCACGGACACACCGGTCCAGGACCCCTTCGGCACACTGCGCCGCGCCCTGTGGATCGGCGGCGGCCAGTGGGCCGGCAAGTCGACGGTGGCCCGGCTGCTGGCCTGCCGGTACGGCCTCACTGCGTACCACTACGACTACCACGACGCCCGCGCCCACAACGATCGGCGTATCGCCCGGCTGGTCCGGGCCGGAGAGCCCTTCGCGGACCCCGACCCCGAGGACGTATGGGTGCGCACGACTCCGGAGGAGATGGCCGCCGCGACCCTGGCCGGTTTCCCCGCCCGGTTCGCATGGGCCCTGGACGACCTGAGAGCTCTCGTCTCGGGCCGCCCGGTCGTCGCCGAGGGCTGGGGGCTGCGCCCCGAACTGGTCGCGCCCGTCCTCGACTCGGCCCGCCGGATGGTCGTCATGGTGCCGACGCCGGAGTTTCGCGCCCGCCAACTGCGTGAACTTCCCCGTGCCGCAGGCCTTTCGCAGCGTGTCAGCAACCCGGCCAGGGCGCAGGCCAACCGGCTCGGCCGTGACCGGCTCGTCGCCGAGGACGCGGTCCGCAGGGCCCATGAACTCGGGGTGCGTGTGATCGAAGTCGACGGCTCCCAGGATGCCGCCGCGGTCGCGGAGACCGTCGCCGACCACTTCAGCCCCCACCTCCCCTGACGACCGGGCCACCGACAGCCCCGGTCACGCCCTGCCCGGCCAGGGAAGGACCGGGCCCGGCAGGGTGCTCTCCGCAATCCGGGCCGGGCGGAGAGCCGACCGGGACAAGGTCTCGACGAGGGCACCGGCCGGAAGCAGGTTCCGTGGCACCCGGCGGGCTGCACGGACCGGTCGCGGAAAATCCGCTGGCCACCGCGCCGACGGATCCCTACCCTGGCGCTCATGACTCCCGCCCACGCCGAGATCAGGCCCGAACGGGCCCAGGACCATGAGGCGGTGGGCCGACTGCATGCCCTCGCCTTCGGCGATCCGGACCGCGTACCCGGGCTGGTCGACGCACTGCGTGCCGCGCCGGGTGCAGTCGAGCCCATCGGGTTGGTGGCGACACGGGACGACCAGGTCGTCGGGCACGTCATGCTCAGCGCCTGCCGCCTGGATGCCGAGCGGCGGTTGGTCGACGTGCTCAGCCTGTCGCCGCTGGGCGTCCACCCGGACCACCAGCGCCGGGGCGTCGGCAGCCAGCTGGTCGCCGCGGCCCTCAAGGCCGCCGAGGAGCAGGGCATTCCGCTGGTCTTCCTGGAGGGCTCGCCGGTCTACTACGGAGAGCGTGGCTTCCAGCGGGCCGACCTGCACGGGTTCCGGTCACCGTCGCTGCGCATCCCGGTGGCGGGGTTCCAGGTCGCGGTGCTGTCGTCGTACGAGCCCTGGATGACCGGCACGTTCATCTACTCCGAGGCGTTCTGGGCGCATGACTGCGTCGGCCTGCGCGACCCCGAGCGCTTCGCGCGGATCGCCGCGCAGAACTGAGACCCGCCTGTGCACCCGGGCCGGGCCGTCCTGAAACGCGACCGTTCAGCCGGGACGGACCGGGGTTCCGGTGGCTACCGAGGGCCCGGGCCGGCCTGCCCCGGCCAGCCGGCCGGCGTTTGCGCACTGCTGCCGGTGGCCGGGCGGTCGTGCGGCAGGCGCCGGGCGCGACCGGCCTCGGCGGGTCAGGAGCCCAGGCCCAGTCCTGCCAGGGCCGAGCGCACCAGCGGAACAAGGTCGTCGATGTCCGCGGCCGCCAGCTGGTCGAGCGTCCCCGCGCCGCGGGCCAGCAGCACCCCCACAAAGGCAGCCGTCGCCAGCTCGGCCCGCAGCTGCGGCCGGTCCAGTCCCTCGCGGGCGAAGCGCTCATGGAGCGGGGCGACCAGGCGGCTGTGCAGCTGGGCGCGCGCGGCGTCATGCACCGTGGGGTCGTCGTGGACCAGAACGGCCGACTGGAAGACCGGGCCGGCGCCCCGCCGGCCGGAGCGCTCGAAGAGGGCGCGCAGGCGGTCGGGATCGAGCAGGTCGGGCGGGGTGGCATCGCCTGTCTCGGCCCGCAGGGCGGCGATGTAAAGGCCGCTCTTGCTGCCGAAGTAGCGGGCGATGAGCGCCGCGTCGACCCCTGCCCGCTCGGCGATCTCACGGATGGTGGTCCGCTCGAAGCCGCGTTCCGCGAACAGCTCGTCCGCCGCGGCCAGCAGCAGTTCACGGCTGCGCGCCGAGTCGCGCCTGCGCGGCTGCGTGCTGCCTGTCACCGTACCGCCTCCCGTGGGGCCGTTCCCGAGCCGACCGCCTCCGAGCCGGCCGTTCCGGACAGTACCGCGTCCGGTACGGGCACTGCTTCCGTGCGGCTTCTGCGCCCGCGCGGCAGGACCAGGGTCACCAGGATCATGGCGGCCCACACTCCGCAGGACAGCAGGGCGGCCGCCCGGTAGCCGTCGCCCCCGGGCACTGAGGCGCCCGCCGCGGTGTGGGCCTGCAGGACGGCCGCGCTCAGCACACTGCCGGTGGAGTACCCGGCGTAGCGCAGCACCTGGTTGAAGCTCATCGCGCTGCCGGTCTCGTGCACGGGCACGGCGCCCGTGATGAGTCCGGGCATCACAGCGAACAGGCAGCCGACGCCGAACCCGGAGATGCCCATGACCACGAACAGCTGCCACAGCTGCCCGTGGCCTACGGCGAAGGCCAGCGCGGCGACCAGGGAGACCGCGCACCCCGCCGACAGGATCAGGGTCGAGGAGGTACGGCGGGCAAGCAGCGGTGCCACCCGGCCGGCCACCGCACTCGCGGCCGAGAACGGCAGCAGGACCAGCCCGGTGACCACCACGGAGGCCCCGAAGCCGTAGCCGGTGTCCTTAGGTGTCTGCACCAGCCGTGTCATCAGGGTCATCAGCAGGTACATCCCCGCGCCGGCCACCAGAGCCGTGGCGTTTGCGGTCAGCACCGTACGGTCCCGGGTCAGCCGCAGGTCCACCAGCGGGTGCGCCGTCCGCAGCTCATGGACGGTCCAGACCCCCAGCAGCAGCAGGGACACCCCGGCCAGGACGAGCAGCCGGACCGAGGCCCACCCCCACAGCTCCGCCTCACTCAGCGCCAGCAGCAGCCCGGCGAGCGCGGCCCCGAGCAGCAGCGCACCGGGGACGTCCAGCGGGGAAGCAGGACGGCGCGGGGCCGGCGGCAGGACCAGCGCAGCGGCGACGAGTGCGGCGGCGGAGACCGCCGCGCCGAACCAGAACCCGGCGTAGAGCCCGAAGGACTGGGCGATGAGACCGGTGATCGGGTAGCCCAGGCCGACTCCGGCGACAGTCGTGACCGACAGCAGCGCCACCGCCGGGCGCGACCGGTGCATCGGCAGCGCGTCGCGGGCGGTGGCGATGGCCAGCGGGGTGAGTCCCAGGCCGAGGCCCTGCAGCGCCCGCCCGGCGACCAGGCAGCCGAACCCCAGCGGCAGTGCGGCCAGCGCGCTGCCCGCCAGCACGGCCACCAGGGCACCCATGATCACCTGGCGGCGGCGCGGGCCGTCGCCCAGGCGGCCCATCACCGGGGTGGCGACGGCACCGACGAGCAGTGTGACGGTCAGCGACCACTGGGCGTCGCTGGGGGAGACGTGGTCCTGGGCGGCGATGGTCGGCACCAGCGGCGCCCCCAGGCTGCTGATCACAGCGACCAGCATGCCGAGGAACACCAGGACCGGTACCAGGGCGCGCTGTCTCAAGGACGGCGGTCCATCCACGGCCGGCGATTCCATGATTCTCCTTGATGTCATCGAACGATGTCATCAAATGATGACACAGCCGTCCCGGGCCACCTGAAGAGGTCTGGCCGCGACAGCGGGGGCGCCGGTTCTCAGGGGTCGGCCTGCGTTCACCCCTGCCGTGGACTGCGTCATCCGCGCCCAGGCGCGCCGCACCGTGCCGTGCGGGCTGGGTCACTCGCGGAGCCGGGGCCTTCGGCCTACGCCCCACCACGCCCTGTCCGCCGGGCAGGGTCACAGCGGGCCGGGTGATCGGCTGATGTCAGGAGGGGGAGCGCTCTTGCAGCAGGCGGGCCAGCGGCGCCCGGATGTCGGCCGGATGCAGATTCAACCGGTCGAACGCGTCAGCGGTCGCCCACATGAGTGTGTACCTGTCGTCCGGGCCCTGGGCCGCGGCCTCGGGGCCGGACAGCTCGGCCGTCCCCGTCACGTCCGCCATGAGGAAGTACGACGCCGGCCGGCCGTTGTGCCGCCCGGTCCACAGCAGGCGCTCGATCCTCGCTTCGAGCGTTGTCTCCTCCCGCAGTTCACGCAGGGCTGCGATCTCGGCGCTCTCGCCCTCCTCGACGTGACCGCCCGGCAGGACGGCGTAGTGGTGCCCGGGGCACCCGGGCTCCGCCTCGCCGCGGTCCTGGCACATCACGCAGGCATCAGCGGCCCTGTGCTTGAGGAACCGTTTGATGACCAGTGCCTGCTGACCGTCGACGACCACCGCAACCGCCCTGGGAATCAGCACCCTGCGATGATGGCAGCCGCCTCGGACATCCGGGGCGGACCCCGGACCGCACGGTGGCTCCCCGGGTGCCCGAACTGCAGCGCAAGCCCCGTGCGCATCGGCAGATCCGGCCGGTCCGGACGCTGCTGACGTTCACTCAGCGTCGTGCCCCCGGCGGGCCCGTCCACCGTTCCGTCCACGCCCAGGCCACGGATCCTGCGCTTGCTCCCCACGGAGCACCCCGGAGTCGGCGCAGCCGCAACTGACCCAGTCGTGGGCGGAGGAGCGGAGCAACTGCGCCCGTGCACATCGTGCGGCCGACCGGCGGAGACGGCGTCGGGCCTCCGTCGCTCACCGTACGAGCTGTGGCGGGTCCGTCGTGACCTGGGTGCCGATGTTCGGCACGGTGGAGACGAGCGTCTCGGCCTCGTGCGCGACGAAGTAACCGACGGCGCCGAAGCCCGCGCTGACGACGGCGAAGGCGACGAGGAACGTGGCTGCGACCAGCATCGCCGGCGAGCCGGTCCGGCCGTCGTCGCGTACCAGCGCAGCCAGGTGCGGGCGGTGGGGCAGATAGGCGACGGTGACCGTGTCGCCCTCGCACAGCGTGCCCGGGGCCCTGGTCCGGATGCGCAGCCGGCGCCCGTCAGGGACGGGGTATTCGACGATGGAGTGCCACACCGTCCGGACATGGTGGTCGGAGCCCTCGACCCCGGTGTGGATCCGCAGGCAGCGGCCCATGGTGCGCTCGCCCGTACGCAGTACGGTCCGTACACGCCACCACCAGCGCAGCAGCAGGGCCGCTGCTGTGAGCGCGGCGGCGGCCATCAGGGCGGGTACGGCGAGGAAGACGATGGAGAGCATCGGTGTGTGGACCTTTCCCCCGGATGTGATCCTTTGCGTCCATGGTCCCCACCGGCCGGCCTGCCCTACCGCTGGGCGGACCGGTTCAGAGCTTCCCTTGAGCTTCTCATCGGGCCGCGGTGGCGCCAGGGGACGTTGCCCCGTTGAGCAGCAGGAACCGGTGGCGAGCGCCGGGCTGTCGTTGCCGTGCAGCACGACTGGGCCGGATCCGCCGGGGCCGGCCCGGTGTCGGCCCCGCCCGTGCGTACGGGGAGCGGGCCGGCCCGGCCCGTATGGACACCGGCGGCTTCGGCCCGGTTGCCGGACGCTGCGGGACCGGGCCGGCGGAGGCGGCTGGTGTCGCCGGCCCGGTCCCGCGGCGGGGATCAGACGGGAGCCGCAGCGGCCTGCCGGATGTCGGAGCGGGCAAGGCCTCCGGGCGGGAAGACGGCCGCAGCGATCCGAAGCTGCGGCGGCAGCGACTCCCAGAGTTCGTCCAGAAGGTTGCGCGGGCCGTCCGCATCGATGCCCACTTCGAGGAACGGCGCACCGGTGGCGATCTCATGGCCGTTCGAGTGGTAGGTGGTCATCAGCACCCCCTCGCCCGGTTCCAGATCGCCGACCTGCAAAGTCAGCCGGTTGGTCGCGCTGCGCCCCCCACCGCTGCGGCGCGCTGCGCCGAACCAGGCCCGGCTGCCGTCCGCGATCACGGTCAGACGAGGGGTGAAGATCGGCGGGTCCGGTTCATAGTCGAGTCCGTCCAGCGCCGAGGCCGGGGGCGCCCCGGAGCCGAGACGGTCGGCGACGGTTGAGACCTGCTCGCCGTTGCCGAAGACCACCAGGTCCCCGCTCTGGCGGGCGGCGACGTAATGCCGCAGGTGGTCGTGGTCGCACGCCTGCGTGGGAGCGACGATCAGCTCCCCCTCGGGGGTGTGCCGCAGGGTACGGGCCTTGGAGGCCGGGCTGCGTCCCGTGAGGAAATAGGCGCCGAGCGAGGCGCCGTCGGCAGTCCTGCACCACAGCACCCCTCGCCCGGGGTATCGATTGCCCCTCAGTGCTTCCTTCAGCTGGTTCACGTGTCGGGTGCCCCTCCGTCTTCCAGGCCTCGCGTCTCGAGGCGGTGGTGACATCCAAGCGGAGCGGGGGGCGTCGTACCGCTCACCGCCGTGTGCCGGGGTCGCCGCTGTGGGCGGCTGCCTTGTGGCGGACGGCCGACCGGACGAGGCCGCCCCGGGACCGGAGCCGGTGAGCGCGGCCCAGCGCGGTCCCGCGGCCCGCGATCAGCGCCAGCGGTCCGCGGCTGTGCGGCCGTGCGGGGACGGACGTCAGTCCGTCGCCCAGGGCCGGAGCTTCTCGGGATTGCGCACTCCCCAGATGCGCCTGATCCGGTCGCCTGCCATCTCGAACGCGAACACCGCCACGGTGACGCCGTCCTGCAGGGCCACCAGTCCGGGTCGGCCGTTGACCGTTCGCTCCAGGATGGTGAGACCGGTCGCCCTGACCGCGATGTCCATGATGTGCTCTGCGACCTGCTCGTCGCCCTCGACCGGCCGGAGGGCCGCGGTGACGATGCCGCCGCCGTCGCCGGTCGCTGTGACGTCGGGGTCGAGGAGCCCGATGAGGGCGTCGATGTCCTTGGCCTCCCAGGCCTGTTTGAAGTCCCTGACGATGGCGGCCTGCCGGGCTTCCGACGTCGGGGGAGCCTGCGACGTGCGGAGGCGGCGGCGGGCCGAGGAGGCCAACTGGCGGCAGGCCGCCGGGGTGCGGCCGACGATCTCGGCCACTTCTGCGAAGGAGTAGCGGAAGACGTCGTGCAGGATGAGCGCGACGCGCTCGGCGGGGGTCATCGACTCAAGTACGACGAGGAAGGCCATGGTGATCGACTCGTCGAGGGTGATCCGGTCGGCCGGGTCGGCGGTGGTGCCGCCCGTACGCCCGCTGATCCAGTCCGTGCGGTGGGGCAGCGGCTCGGGGATCCACTGGCCGACGTAGTTCTCGCGCCGCACCCGTGCCGAGCCGAGCAGGTCGAGGCAGATGCGTCCGGCGACCTTCGTCAGCCAGCCGCCGGGGGAGGCGATGGCCTCCTGCTGCTTCGGGGACATGGCGTACCAGCGGGTGTACGTCTCCTGTACGACATCCTCGGCATCGGCCAGGGAGCCGAGGAGCCGGTAGGCGAGACCGATCAGCTGACGCCGCTCGCTCATGATCGCGCCCAGGCCCGGATCGGGCACGCCCTCTGCTGGCTCCGACTGGTTGCTCATGGTCTGGCCGACCCCCTCGGTCACCTCTGCCGTCACAGGTCCGACGGGACAGCCCTGCGGAATGTCAGGCGGACACACGGCCTGACATTCCGTGGGGCTGTCCCGTCGGACTGCTGAGACAGACACCTACGACACAGGAGAGCCCTCCGATGAACGTGTTCTTGTGGATCGTGCAGGCGATCCTGGCCGCCGGGTTCGCCATGTCCGGGGTGGCGAAGACCACCCAGCCGAAGGACAAGCTGGCCGGCATGCTTCCGTGGGTGGAGGACTTCTCACCGGCGACGGTGCGGTTCATCGGTGTGATGGGACTGCTCGCAGCGATCGGGTTGATCGTACCGGCCGCCACCCGCACTGCACCCGTCCTCACACCGGCCGCCGGGACCGGGGTGGCCGTGCTGATGGTTCTGGCGGCGGCCACGCACATCCGCCGCAAGGAGCTGTCCGGGGTGGCGGTCAACGCAGTCCTGTTCGCGCTCGCCGTGCTTGTCGCGTGGGGACGGTTCGGCCCGTACGGCTGGTGACCGCCTGAGCGGCGGGGGAGGCCCGCTCGTACGGGGCCGGCCATGTGGTCAGGGCGCCGATCGGCCGTGCGGCGGCCCGGGGTCCTTGCCCAGCACGGGGCGGGCCGGTGTGCGGTCGGGTGCAGGGCGCTCGGGGCCCGGGGGCGGGTGGCCCGGTTGGCGAACAGGGGCGTCAACCGGGCCATGGGCATGGACGAGGTGGTGGCGCTCGATCGGGACCGGTCCAAATACTTGACGCCTACTCAGAGTGCACGATCTGCACGGCTGTTCGGCATTTGGGTCCTCACCGGGTGGTGGTGCCCACCAAGCGCAGGGTGGGCCCGAGGGGCACAGTGAAGGCCGGCTCTCGCGTACACGCGCCGGCGGATGTTCCGGCCGATCGTCCTCCGCGGAGAGCGGCGACGAACCCCGGGCGCGGTTGGGCCCCTGGGGCTTCCTTGGGCCGGGCAGGTCTTTCAACGGATGCGGTGCGGCCGGGATGTCGCCGAGGTCCGGGTCGGACGCAGTTGCGGGCGAGGCATATAACTGTCCGACTCCAGGCGTCAGTTGATGGACAGGGCACCTGGCCGGGAGCCGCAGTCCTCTGCCGTGCCCACACTGGGCCTCCGTTCCACGCCCGGCCTGGCGGGCGGAGCGGTGACAGCGGGGGCACGGCAGCCTGTGGCGGTGCAGGGTATTGCAGCCCGCAGAGGTCAAAGCAGGGTGCATTACCGCTGTGACGGTAATTCCGGCACCGCCCGCGGCCGTGCGCTCAAGGCGATGCTCTCACGCGAGGCACCATTGGATCTCCGAAAGTTTGCAGAATTTGCGAACGATCCCGGGAACCGTAGGGCGCGGCTGACGCCATGTCAAGACAGCTTGCAGCATTGGCAGAACCCCCCACCGGCGCAAGTAGGTGAAGGGCTCGAAATATTTCGAGTTTTCATCCAGATTGACCGGCATAAGTTTCGACGAACTTTCGGAAAATGGTCATTGACCCTCGCTTCGAGCCGAGCGCATACTGTCCAGCGATCGGAAACCTCCCCGTAATGCAGGCGACTGGTTACGGATCCACCCGTCCCACCTCCGGGCGCGTTCTGGTGTGCGTGTCCGGTGACCGGAAGCTGAGGTTGCGGTCATCGTGGATGGCGTGTGTGTCCGTGCCTGGGGTGCTCGTGGTGCGGTCGGGCCGTTGTGGTGGACGTCGTATCGGCGGTCCTGAACTGCGGGTTGTGGTGCGGGTGCTGTCGTTGTCGGCGGTCCTGCGGTGGGGGTTGTTCCGGTGGGCCTGCTGCGATCAGGCCGTGGGTGTGTGGTTGCCGATCGCACGGCGGCCGGCCGCCCTTCTCTTCTTGCCCTTGCGGTGCGGTGGCGGGCTGAGTGTCCTGCGTGCCGTGCCGGTCCCTGCGACTGTGGCCCCCTCACCGCGGCCACCTTGAGCCCGTCGGTCGGCGTCATGCCCTCCGGCGTTCCCACCCGGCTTCACCAGGAGGAAGCGCGTTCATGAACACCCCCCTCACCCGCTCGAGGTTCCGCATGCGCGGGCGCCTCAGGTGGATTCTCGCGATGGTCGCGGCTGTGCTGCTGATCCCGGCCACCGCCCACGCGGACACCACGGTCACCTCGAACCAGACCGGCAGCAACAACGGGTACTTCTACTCGTTCTGGAGCCAGACCACCGGCCAGGCCTCGATGACCATGGGTGCCGGCGGCCAGTACAGCACCACGTTCAACAATGTGGACAACTTCGTTGCGGGTAAGGGCTGGAGCACCGGCAACCGCAACCCGGTGACCTACTCGGGCACCTGGAGCACCTCCGGCAACGCCTACCTGTCGCTGTACGGGTGGACCACCAACCCGCTGGTGGAGTACTACATCGTCGACAACTACGGCTCCTACAAGCCCACCGGCACCTACAAGGGCACGGTGACCTCCGACGGCGGCACGTACGACATCTACGAGACCCAGCGGGTCAACCAGCCCTCGATCCAGGGCACCGCGACGTTCAACCAGTACTGGAGTGTGCGGCAGTCCAAGCGGACCGGCGGCACCATCACCGTCGGCAACCACTTCGACGCCTGGGCCAGCCACGGCATGAACCTGGGCTCGATGAACTACGAGATTCTGGCCACCGAGGGCTACCAGAGCAGCGGCAGCTCCAACATCACCGTCGGCTCCTCCAGCGGCGGCGGCACCACCGGCGGCACCACGGGTGGGACGACCGGGGGCACCACGGGCGGCACGACGGGCGGCGGCGGCAGTTGCACGGCGACGCTGTCGGCGGGCCAGTCCTGGAGTGACCGGTACAACCTGAATGTCGCGGTGACCGGTTCCAGCACCTGGACGGTGACGATGAAGGTCCCGTCGCCGGAGAAGGTCATGTCGACCTGGAACATCAACGCCAGCTACCCCGACGCGCAGACCCTGGTGGCCAAGCCCAACGGCAGCGGCAACAACTGGGGCGCCACCATCCAGACCAACGGCAGCACCACCTGGCCGACGGTCACCTGCAGCCCCAGCTGACCCACCCCGCACAACCAGCAACACCGCACCTGTGGCGCGGCGGCCCCGGCCGCCGCGCCACGGCCCCATGGACGCAGCCGGGTGGGGAACCGCCCGGCGGCCTTCGACCGCCACCCGATCCGAGCACCGCCGACGAGATGTGATCGAGTGCGAGCAACCGCCCTCCGCCCGACCCCAGGGGTTCCGTATCGTGGGCGCGCGAAGGTTGCTCACATGGTCGGGGGTCGGGTGCGCATCGCGGATCACGTCGGGTGGAACCGGGGCTTCCCGGTGAAGTACCTCCTGGTCCAGGAGGACGAGGACGGCGTGGAGCAGTTCTGGGGGAGGTGCGCGGGTGTCGAGGGGTTGTTCGTCGACCCGGTCCCCCCACCGCGGGAGGTCCTCACCCTGCGTGGATGCAGCCCCGACGGTCTCCTGAGCGACGTCCTGGCCGAGTCCGACGTGTCGCTGCGGGGGCTGGGTGACGTGTGCGTCGAGGTCTGGGACGACCAGAGGCCCGTGCAGTGGTGGACTCTCGTCGATGCGGTCGTGGTGGCCCATCAGCCCCACCCGGCCGACCCGGCGCGGCTCGACATCGTGCTCGGCGCCGGCGTCAGGAACGAGGAGGGCTTCACCGAGTTGCCCGAGGCACCGCGCTTCGAGCTCTTCGCGGGAACGACGGTCCCCGCTGCACGTGCCGGCCGGTGCTCCGCCGTGGACGGTCTGTTCCGGTCGCGAGCGGTTCCGGCTCCCGTCCCGATGGAGCTGATCGGCTGCGAGCCTGCGGAGCCTCTGCTCGCGGCGCTGCGGAGCCCCCGTCGGTGGGAGCGGGACCGGGCCGGGCTCATGGTGCTGGATCGCCATGGTGCCGTGATGGCCTCCCTCGCGGTGGGCCTGGCCGTCACCGGAGCCCGCCCGTCCGTGCTCGGCGGCACGCTGGTCGACATCACCCTCACCGATGGCGGCGAGGACCGACCGTCGCCCGCAGCCCGCCCGCTCTGGGAGACGTGGCACCAGGGCGCGCCCACGGAGCCCAACGTGTGGGCCCCGTACGACTCGCAGGGCCGGTCCGAGTGGTTGAACCTCACCACTCGTGCCTGGCGGGTGCCCGTGCCCCGGCCGGATCGGTCCGGCGGTGACCACCAGCTCGACGGCCGGTTCGTCACGGACATTCCCGGGCTGCACTGCGCGATCGCCGAGGCCCTGCTCGGGCCCGGCCGCTACTTCGGCCGGGAGTGGAACGCCTTCAAGGACTGCCTGGGCGGTGGATTCGGGGTGGCCCCGCCCTTCACCCTGACCTGGCACGACTCCGAGGTCGCACGCCGCGCACTGGCGGACGTTCCGGGGGATCCGGAGAGCCGTCTCTCCTACTTCGAGGAGATCGTGCACCTCCTCGAGCGGTGCGGCGTCACCGTGGTGCTCCGGTGAGCCGCCGACCCCGTGCGCATCCGACTCCGGACTGAGGTATGACGATCGGTCACATGCGCTGCTCCGGAGCCCGGCAGCGCCCGCGTGACGGCATTGCTGTGTCATCCACGTCCGCCCTCGACCGTCCCGCGTGCCGCCGGGCCGTCCGGCCGTGCCCGGGGTCCTCCTACCGCTGGATCAGGTCGGGGCACGAGTCGTCCGACTGCGTCATCGTCCAGCCGTCCCCGAGTACACGGACACTCCTGTGTGCTGGGGAGCGCTGCGTGGAGAGAGCCGGAGCCCCGGAGGTGCCGTCCCGGTCCGGTTCCGTGGGCAGCGCGGTGGACGGCGGAGTCACATGGGCCATCGTGCACGCCAACTGGAGCATGGCCGGGTGGCTGAGGGGAGGGACACCCTGATCACCAACCATGAGATGGGGCACTTCCTGGGCTACTCCCATATGACCTGCGCAGGCCCCGGGCAACCGGCCCCGGTGATGATGCAGCAGATCAAGGGCCTGTCCGGATGCGTCGCCAGCGCCTGGCCCTATGACAAGAAGGGTCACTTCGTCTCCGGTCCGCCCGTGCCGTGAACCCGGCGGGCCGGGTTCACGGCGCCCCCGTCACAGGCCTGCCCCGGCGGTGGTGACCGAGGGATCGACCCGTATGACCCCGGGTCCGGCAGCCGGAGGCAGGGCCGCTTTCGGGACACCCCTGGTGCGGTGCGCCGATCCATGGGATTGTGCGGTGCTGCGTTGATCGTTCGGGGGGCTTGGAACGTGGGTGCGATAGGCGTCTTCCTGGTGGTGTTCGCCGCTCTGCCGCTGGTCATCTGGGGTATGACCGTGCGGACCCGCCGGGTCGGCTGGACGGTCGGCGTGCTTCTGGGCGTCTGCGCGGCGACCCGGTTCGGACTGGCCGGTGCCCTGTTCGGGGTGACCGTGCACAAGCAGGATCTCGTGGTGCTGGGGAGCCTGCTGCCGATACCGCTGATCATCGCGGGATGGCTGGTCGAGCGCTGGAAGGCCGGGCCCCGGACGGAGCATCCGCTGGAGAACCGCCAGAGTGCGGGGATCGCCACCCTGATCCTCTACACCGTCGTCATCGGCGCCGCGGCCGGACTGGCCTACCACCAGGGCGGCGACGTCTCCGCACCGTCGCGCGACCAGCTGCTGCCGCTGCCCGCGGGGCTGACGGCGCGCGGGCAGAGCGGGGGGTGCGCAGCGGACGGCTGCTCCACGGTGCTGGGCATCGCCGGTACCGACGGTGCGACGCCCGAGCAGATCGTGCAGCGGCTCCGGACGCATCTGGAGTCGGAGCGAGGGTGGCATCTCGACGCCGCCGGATCGGGCTGCCGGCGCGCGGGCGGGTTCACCGACCCCACCAAGCTGTGTGTGTCCATGAAGCCGATGGGGCAGTTGGTCCTGGTGGGCTTCGACTCCGTGAAGCGCTGATCCGGCGGGCCCTGGGAGCCCCGGCGGGCCGCGTCGGTTCGGGCGCCCTCGGAGCAGCCGCGAGCCGGGGATGCCATGACTGCCGTCGAGGGGCGACGGCGGCGACGGCATGGAACGGCCGGGGCTCAGAACGGCCCCGCGCTGCCCGTCCGATGGACGACGGGCGTATCCGCTGTGCGACCGGCTCCCGGTGCCGGGATCGGCTGCGTCTGTCCGGTGCATGATGAGGCCGCACCTCGGCAGGATGGTTTCGGTACGATTCTGCTTTCACGCATGCACCACGGGGATCACATCTGATCAGCAGTCGGCCTGATCAGGGGGAGTGCGGCCATGGGGACAGTGGGGGAACCGCCGGCAGGGCTTCCGGCGCGGTTCGCGCTTCCTGAGCACGCGCAGCAGCTCTACCTGCGCATCGTCGACCAGGGCGGAGCGCTCTCAGCGGAGCTTGTCGGGCCCCAGGACGAGGAGTCCTTGCGGCGGCTGGCCGACCTGAAACTCGTCGTGCACGAGCCCATCGACTCCCAGTGGGTGGCCACCAACCCCCGGGAGCTTCAGTCGCTCTGGGCGATGGAGCTGCACGCCCAGGCGGTGGGGGCGCTCGCCCTGGCATCGGTGGTGCCCGCCCAGGTCGAGGAGCTGTCCGCGCTCTACGCCAGACACGGCCGCGTGGCCCCCCGGCGCGAGCCGGTGCAGTACGTCCATGGGGTGGGGGCCATCAGAAGCCGCATCGCCGCATTGACGGAGACCGTCAAGGAGGAGTTCCTCACCGTCCAACCCGGCAAGAGACCTCCCCGGTTCCTCGCGCCGGAGCTGACCCGGCGGGAGTTCGACCTGGCCCGCGAGGGTGTGCAGCGGCGCACCATCTACGAGTCCCATGTGCGCCGGGAGCCCGCGGTCAGGGCGTATGCCCGCGCCGTCTCCGACCTGGGGATCCAGTTGCGCACCCTCGACGAGCCCGTGGGCCGGATGTTCATCCTGGACCGCCGTACCGCGGTCATCCCGTTGCACGGCAATGATCCCGAAAGCGCCGCCTTCATCACCGAGCCGACCGCGGTCGCCTTTCTGGTCTCCTGCTTCGAGCGGGACTGGGCCCGCGCCGACCCGTTCGACGACTTCGACTCACGCAAGGCCGACCAGCTCTCCGAGGCCCAGCACGCGGTCGTCCGACTGCTGTCGGAAGGCCTGTCCCAGCCTTCGATGGCCAGGCGGCTGTCCCTGAGCGAGCGCACCGTCGCCAACCATGTCGCCGGCATCCGCACCCACTACGGTGCCACCACGCTCTTCCAACTCGGCCTCGCCATCGGTCGCGAGCAGAGCAGACAGGACGAGGGCGCACGGGAGGACCCGGCCGGATGACCACCGAGTCCCCAGACGACCTCGACACCTCTCCACGGCTGATGTCCGACGACGCCCACGCCCTCTACCGGCGCATCCTGCACCGGGGCGGGGGGTGGTGGCAGTCGGCCGGCGGTGTCGACGGGGCGGCCGCCCAGGAACTCCAGCGGCTGGGGCTGCTGGTCCGGGATGCGGCCGACCAGCACTGGGTGGCGGCCGACCCGCAGGTGACAGCCGCGCAGCTGACCCTGAAGCTGCAGGCCCAGGCGATCAACCTGCTCAGTCATGCGGCCCGCGTCCCGGATTCCCTGCGGGTCCTCTCCGACGCCTATCAGCAGCTGGAGCAGGGCCGCCCGCAGGGTGCGGGCGAATCCACCTCGGTCTATGTGGAGGGCGTGGAGAACATCCGGGCCCAGCTGAGCGACCTCGCCTCCAGATGCACCCGGGAGGCGTCGAGCATGCAGGCCACAGGCCCGCAGCGGTATCTGACCCGGCAGGAGGCCACGTCCGTGGAGGGCCCGCTGGTGAGGAGCGGGGTGCGCAGTCGCGCTCTGTATCAGTCGCACGCCCGGCACGACCCCCGGCATCGCGGCGTGATCAAGGCCCTCACCAAGGCGGGCTGCCAGATCCGCATCCTCGACGAGGCGCTTCCGCACCTCTACATCTTCGACCGGTCCTGGGTCGTGATCTGCATGCCGGAGGATCCCACCGCCGCGCTGGTCACCAGTGATCCCGCGATCGCGGCCTACGCCGCGCGGGTCTTCGAACGGGACTGGGCACGCGCCGCCCCCTACGACGAGTCGGTCTCCGAGCCGGGCAGGCTCTCCTCCCAGCAGGAGGCGATCCTCCGGATGCTGGCCGGGGGCGACTCCCAGCCGCAGATCGCCGTCAAGCTGAACCTGAGCGAGCGCACGGTCGCCAACCATGTCGGGCGGATCCGCGCGCACTACGGTGTCGAGACCATCTTCCAGCTCGCGCTCGCCGTGGGGCGGGAGCAGGGCAGGCGGTCATGACGCCCCGCCCCGCATGCGGCCGGCGCGACCGGTCGGCAGGCCGCGGCTCCCGTGCTCCGGCCGCCCCGGTCGCCGCGCCCCGCCGTACGGCCGATGCGGTACCGGCGGCGCCGAGGGCGTAGCGCCCGGCGGGCGCCGGCAACCCCGCTGCGGCGAGGCCGGCGGTGTGGGGCTGCTTCCCGGGCTGCGGGCCTCGGCCCGTCGGGGTGCGGCCGCACCCCGGTGCCCTCGGCACGGCGGGACTTGTACAGGCGGCCGCCCCACCCCCTCGGCAAGGCGGCCGCTGCGCGGCCGGACTGCACCGCTGGGGCGCGTCCCCAGAGCCCTGCGGCTCTCGCGCCCAGGTCGATGGTGGTGTGTCCACGACATCCAACGCAAGCCGGTTGGCTTTTCAGGGGCCTGTGACTGCATGATCCGGGGGATCGAAAATCTGTCGAGGGACCGCTGCGCCAGAACGCTCGAACGGGCAGGATAGGCCCGACGGGGGCGAATTGTGAGGGGACGATGGACGTAGAGGCGGGGGCCGCACCCGAGGACGTGCTGTCGCAGGCGGCACGGGACCTGTACATGGAGATCCTCAAGTCACGCGAAGGTGGCCGAATCCGCATACCCGAGGACTCCTGCGCCGACCCGGTGATCAGCGAGCTGATCGGGCTCGGCCTGCTGGAGGAGGACTTCGACCATCTTGGCTGGTTCGTAGCGGTCGATCCCCAGCAGGCCACGGCCAAGAAGGCCGCCACTTTCCACGCCGACGCGGTGGGACTGCTCCAGCGCGCAGCCTCCCTGCCCGCCGCGATGCGCGAGGTGACCCTGGCCTACCAGGACGCGCACCCGCCACAGGCCTCCGTGGCCGGTATCACCCGCGTCCGCGGTGCGGTGCGGATCAATCAACTGCTGGACGGCCTTCTGGACGTCTGCCAGGACCTCATCACCGTGCAGCCCGGTGGCGCCCGCCCGGGTCCCGTGCTCAAGCGGGTGGTCAACCGCGACCTGGCGGTGCTGGAGCGCGGCGGCATGATCAGGACCATCTACCAGCCCACCGCACGCTACGACCCGGCCACCATCTCCTACGTCAGGGAGATCACCGCCGCCGGTGGCCAGGTACGGACCCTGGACGAGCCCTTCGCCCGGCTCATCGTGGCTGACGGCCACACCGCGGTGATACCCGTGGCCGGGGACACCGGCCAGGCGGCGTTCATCCGCGAGGAAGCGGTGATCGCGTACCTGCTGGCGGGCTTCGAGCGGCAGTGGAGCCTGGCGCTGCCCTTCACCGGTGAACGCGAGGTCCCGGTCGAGGTCACCGACGCGCTGAAGCGCCGGATCCTGCAGATGCTCCTCGCCGGCAAGCAGCACGCGCAGATCGCGCGGGAGCTCAGCCTGAGTGTGCGCACCGCCGCCCGGTATCTGGCCGAACTCCGCACGGAGTTCGGGGTGGAGAGCCTGTACCAGCTCGGCTACGCGGTCCGTGCCGCACAGGGTGATCTGCAGCTTGCCGTTGTGCGTATGGTCCTTGTCGGGGACGAGCACGCCGAGATCGCCCGGGCACTGGGCCTGGACATGCAGACCCTCGACCAGCACCTGGATGAACTCCGCAGGGTGATCGGCACGGACACCCTGCCGCAGCTCGACCCCATCGGCGGAGCGGACGACAGCACGGCCGCGGCCGAGCGATGAGCCCGCAGGGCGCACGCCTTCGGGACCGCAGCCGTTGCGGCTGCGGTCCCTCCGGGTCGGTGCCGATCAGTGCGTGGTGCTGCCTGCGTTCCTGACCGTGGAGTCGATCGGCTGGACGTTGGCGTTCCAGCCGCTGTCCGCCGACACCACAACCTTGCTGCCGGGGGCAGGGTTGTTCCAACCGCTGTCGGCGGGACCCACCGCGCCCACAGCAGCAGCCGCCGCAAGACCTATGACGCCCAGAGCCAGCAGGACCTTGGGTGCGCGCATGTGCCGCTCCTATCGAACCGGGCCGCGCGGGACGGGATCTGATGATGCGCTCGGCCGTTAGAGCACATCATGACGGATGAGTGCGGCAGAGCACAGCAGGGGGGTCCAGGAATATCCCTGTTGAATGCGTCTGGCACGGTTAGCCTGCGCGTCATCCGGCCACGAGGTCGACCGTTGCAGGAGCCGGACCTCGGCCTCCCGGTGCTGCTGAACCCGTAGTGCAGCGGAGGGGGTGCGGCGCGATCACCGGCCGCCCGTCGCAGGGAAGTCGCGGGCCGTGCAGAAGGACGGCTCAGGGCTGCTGAATGCGGTTCCGCGCCAGGTTTCCGTGGCGGTGGGCACCGATTTGTCGACGCCGGGCGGCCCTTCCAACCTGCACACACCCAGGCCCGCTTGTGCTGTCGGCCCTGCCGCGGCAGCCCCGGACCGGCAGGTGAGGACCCGTTTCGCCCCCGGTGAGCACCGGGTTGCGGGCCGGTCGGCCCCGACTTCCCGAGGGCTCGGAACCAGGGGCTCGGCCGCCGCCGTGCAGGAAAATCCATACACGACATGTTCACATCATGACTTTCCTGGGAGGCCTCTGACTCCCGGAGAGTCACCACCACACTTCGTAGGCAGACGCTCGCGTCGCCAGGATCTGCGGGATCACGACAGCCCGCGTTATCGCGGTGCCCCCGGACAGTCACGGAACACTGCAAATCGGGTCCTTCGAGGCCGCTCCAAGGAAACTCCGGAAACCGCGGCAGGCCGAGCGGATCACCACGTGATCACCACCGGAGCGGCATTGCCGAACCGACGCCCGGCTCCCCTCCATCCATCCGCCGGGGTTCCCGTGGCACTTCACGGTCGCGCCCGGTTGTACACGTGCACGAGCGCGGTGGGACCTGACGGAACCCAGTCAATTTCGTGCACGGCACAGGAATGACTCCCCACAGGTCTCCCGCTCGGCGAACCGACCACGTACCGTCCATCCCGGGGGCGATGCTGGGCGCTCCCTGCCGGCACGGGTGACTCACTACAGGCTGGGCATTGTCATCACTTCACTCGGGAGTAGCCTGTGTCCGACTCCGCGATCATCGCGGGCTTCCTGGCTCCCGAGCCTCCTTCCTCCGAGGACGGGCGGGACCCTCACGAGGTGGCCGCAGCCGCGCTGCAGGCGGCGGAATCCGCCCATCGCGCCTGGGCGGCGGCCCCCGAGGACCAGCGGGAGCATCTCGGCCGGGTCTACCAGGACGCCCACTACGCGGTGCAGGCGGCCATCCTGGGACTGTCGGCGACCATCATTCAGCAGCTTGTGGAGCCGCCCCCATGGTGACAGCCGGGCGTTCCGCCCTCCCGGCCCGCGCAGCGGCCATCCGGCGTCCCGCATCCCCCTGGGCCGGATCACCGCTGACGGTCTGACTGCCCGGCAGGCCTCGGGTCCCGCCCCGGCCGGCCTCCGGTGGTGGCGCTTCAAGTCGGCGTCCAGGAGGGCCGTTCCTGCCGGATCGCGGGATGGGCGCCCACCCGCACCGCGTGCGGCCCGGATGCGGACCGGTTCCGGATGGTGCGCACCGACAGCCCGCTGTGCCGCCGGGTCCAGGCCGAGGCCCGGGGCCGGAATCCGCCCGTCCGTGCCGTTCAGGGCCCGGCGGCCGCGGACGGGACCCGCAGGGCCAGCAGCGCGGTGTCGTCCTCGCCCTCGGCCGGTCTGACCTTCTCCAGCAGTGTGTCGCAGAACTCGCCCAGTGGGGCCTGCGCCAGTGCGGCGGCATGCCGCGCCAGCCGGGCGAACCCCACGGTCAGTGCCTCACCGGCGGACTCGACCAGCCCGTCGGTGTAGAGCAGCAGCGTCGAGCCAGGATGCAGTTCAATCCCGGCGTCGGCGCGGGCGCGCCGGACCCCTGATCCGACCAGCAGGCCCGACCCGGCCTCCAGGAAGTCGGCCCGCCCCTCCGCGTCGACCAGCAGCGGCGGGGGGTGCCCGGCGTTGGTCCACTTCAGCCGCCATGGTCCACCGGGTCGGCCGCTCACCTTGGCCAGCACCAGCGTGGCCAGGAAGTCGTCGGAGAGATGGGGCAGCGCCTCCTCCAACCGGTCCACGATCAGGCTCGGCGGGTCCTGCAGTGCCCAGGCGAAGGCCCGCAGCATATTGCGGGCTTGCGACATCCGCGCGGCCGCCTGAAGATCGTGGCCGATCACATCCCCGATGGCCACCATCGTGGACCCGTCGGGGATCGCGAAGGCGTCGTACCAGTCGCCGCCCACCTGCGACGCGTAAGGAGCGGGCAGATAGCGGACCGCCGCCTGCATCCCCGCCACCACGGGCAGCGCCGGCAGCAGATGGCGCTGCATGGTCTCCGACACCCGCCGCTGCCGCTCGAAGAGCTGGGCGTTGTCCACGGCAAGCCCGGCCCGGCGGGCGATGTCGTCGACCAGGGCCAGGTCGTCGGGTCCGAACGGCGGTCGGCAGCCGCTTCTGGCCACGGTGAGCGCGCCCAGCACCCCTCGGGGGCCGCGCAGCGGGGCGATGATGGCCGAGCTCATGCCGGTGGCGACGAACAGGTCCCGCTGGATCACGGCTATCGAGGTGTCCGGCGGCACCTGGTAGTCCTTGGGGCTGACCAGGATGGGCGGGCCGCCGCGCAGGACGCGGGAGAGCGGCATCATGGAGTCCTCGGAGACGGGCGGCATGAGCCCCTCGAACTGTTCCATGTTCACATAGGCGCCGCCGATGTAGTGGACCACCGCCACCCGGCGCAGTTCCGCAAGGTCCGTCCGCAGGTCGACCACCGCCCAGTCGGCAAGGCGGGGCACCACCAGCCGCACCAGACGGCGCAGCGCCTTGCCGGCGTCCAGGGTGGAGGTGAGGACCATGGTGGTCTCGGCGACCAGCGCCAGCCGCTCGGCGGCCCAGTCCGGTGATTCGAGCGGCACTCCAGGGGTCCGTTCGAAGAAGAGGACCGATCCACCGAGCTGCTGCTCGCCGGTCATGCACGGCACGGTGACCCAGCTGACCGGGAGCACCGTCCCGTCTCCGCGGGCGAACCAGGCCTCGTCGTTGATCGCGGGGTGCCTGCCGAGGGCGGCCTGGAGCAGCCGGCAGGTGGAGCGCGGTGCGCAGCTGCCGTCGGGCATCCGGTGCAGGAGATCGTGGGCGTCATGCCCCTGGAAATCGGCGGCAGGCCTGCGCAGCAGCTCCGCGGCCCGGGAGTTCGCCCAGACGATACGGGCGGTGTCGTCGGTCAGGTAGAGCCCCGTCTCCAGGCTCTCCAGGAGGCCGACGGCTCCCGCCATGACGTCCGACATCCGGACGGTGTGCGGCCCCGGGCTCGGCATGGCGCACCCCTTCCCTTGGACCCTCCTCTCTCCACTTTCCCCGACTGTCCCGGTCTCCGCCGCTCGCCGGTCCGGGCCGACCCGGTCCGGGCCGGGTCGGCCGAGGGCCGGGCAGCGCGACCCGACCCTGCGCAGGGGTCCGCGACTCCGGTCGGCGGTGGGCCATGAGCGTTCCGTGTTCGCGCCCGGACGGGGTACGGCGGGCGGGTCGATGAGCCCTGCCGCGCACGCTGACCCTCGGTACCGCTCAGCGTCGGTGCCCGCCCGCGGCCCCGGGGCGGAGTCCGTACGAGGTGCCGCGCGGAGCAGCCTGTGAGCTGCGGTCACAGCATGAACGCCTGCCTGGTTGGCCGCTGCGGCCCGGCTGACGATGGCGGCATCGGACCCCCTGCCACCTGCCGTAGGCCGTTGTCCCGCCCGCTGTCCGAGGGCATGGCCGCGGCGCTCAGTGCAACGAAGGCTGTGATCGTGTGAGCAGCGTCTCCGACCCGCCCGCGCCCGGGAAGAGCGCGGCGCAGGCGCCTCCGGCGGTTCCACCGCCGGTGCTGGACCGGTGGCGGTACGCCGGGGTGTTCCTGCTGCTGTTCCTGTTCGGCACCGAGACCTTTCTGATCTCCCCGCTGCTGCCCACCATCGCCGACTCGGTCGGGGTGCGCGAGGCCGAGGCCGCGTCCAGTGTGACCGCCTATGTGCTGGTGTACGCCCTCGCCGCGCCCTTTCTGGGCCTGCTGAGCGACCGCCTGGGGCGCCGCCGCACCCTGCTTGCCGGTGCGCTGCTGTTCGTTCTCTCCAACGGGGCGGCCGCCCTGTCCACCGGGCTGACGCTGTTGGTGGTGTCGCGGGCCGTGGCCGGTCTGGCCGCCGCCGCTGCCGGCCCCGCGATCTGGGCGCATATCGCCGAGACGGCGCCGGAGGAGGTGCGCGGCCGGGCGCTCGGGCTGGGCATGGCGCTGTTCTCCTGCGGTCAGGTGGTGGGGGTGCCACTGCGCGGGCTGCTGGCGGGTGCGGCGGGCTGGCGGTCGGCGTTCTGGAGCAGGCTGCGGATCGCCGTCGCCCACCGAGTCGGCACCACCGCCCCCACCGTGGCCGCCCGCCGGCTCGCCACCCTCGACCGGCTCTCCGGCGGACGGGCGGCGGCCCATGTCATCATCGGCTCCAGCGATCTCGACGTCGCCCGCGACGGTGACCTGTTCGGCAAAGAGGACCGGTACCGCCGCGCCGGCGAATACCTCGACCTGTTCACCCGCTACCTGCGGTCCGAGGAGGAGATCGACCACACAGGGGAGTTCTACGCCGTGCGCGGCGCCCGGCCGGGCCTGCGACCGGAACCGGGCGGCGAACTGGTCTCCCTGGGCGGCTCCTCGCCGCAGGGCGTCGACCTCGCCGCGCGCTACGCCGAGGTGTACGCCATCGCCCCGCTGCCGCTGCCGGACACCCGCCGCCGGATCGCCGGGATACGGGCCGCCGCCGCCAGGCACGGGCGGACCCTGCGGATCTGGCGGCATGTCACCGCTGTACCGGACGACACCGACGAGGCCGCCCGCGAACGCGTCCGCCGCCTGCGCGGCGACGCCCTGCGCCTCACCGGCGGCCCGGACGCCGGGCGCTGGGCCGAGGCAGTCCAGCTGGACCGGGACCGCGAACGCGGCCGCGCGGATCCGCACGGCGGCACCGAGCAGGTCGCCGGCTACATCCGCCGTTCGCTCGCCGCAGCCCTCACCGGCTCACCGGCGACCCTCGCCCACCGGATCGGGCTGCTGCGTTCCGCGGGCGTGGACATCGTCCAGCTCGACCTGCCCATGGAGACCGACCACGACCGCGAACTGCGCCGCGCGCTGGTCGCCCGGCTGCGCACCGGAGTTGCCCCGGCTGCCCGCCGCGGCTGGTGACATCAGGCCGGTGCCCTTTGCCCGCCGCGTACCCCAGGGGCGGCCCGGACGGACCGCAAACCCAACGGTTCGACCGGGCCGGGTGCGTGGTCTCAGCTCGACGTCGCCGGTGACGGGGTCGGCGAGGGACGGGATGTCGCGTCCTTCTGCCAGGGGCCGATACCGAGCTTCCCCGTGGTGCCCAGGTCCAGCTCCGGTGTCACCATCACCGCGGCGGCGCCGGGCTTCGCCACCACCCGCACATAGGGCACATTCACGGGATCGCTCTCCGTACCGGTGATGTTGCGCCAGACCAGCCCGGCCTGGGCGCTCTCCCCGGGCCGCAACACCATGGGCCGGGGCGGGCCGTCGGCTCCGGTGCCGGTGGCGATGGAGTCCCCGCCGTGGAGGATCCGCACGCCGTCCACCCGCTGGTGCCGCTCGTCGAGAAGCTGCAGCTGAGGGTAGCCGTCGAGCCGGTAGTCGCGAGTCCCGCAGTTCACCAGATGCAGTCCGACGACCCGCAGTCCCATGGCGGCGTCGCCGTCGTCGGCGTACATCCGCACTCCCGAAGGCGGGCAGGGGCCCCCTTTCGAGGGTGCCTCAGCGGTGGGGACACTTCTGACCGTGAGGATCCGCACCTGCGTCCCGTCATCCGCGCGGGTCGGCATCCCACCCCGGTCGACTGCTTGCCTGACGGTCTGACCAGGCGTCACGGGCGGCAGGGTCTGCTTGGCACTCGCCATCGCCGCGCCGTTGGACATCAACTGGAAGGTGATCGTGTAGGTGGCGGTCTCCCCGGCGTCGTTGGTCACCTCGAACGCCGGGCAGTCGGCCCCACCGACGAGTCTTACCCCGTCCGTCCCCGGACCTGAGGAGTTACCGGGCAGGGCCGAACTGCCGGGGGTGGCCTGGTCGCTGCAGGAGGCGGACCCCTGCGCCGGGCTCGAGCCGAGGCTCTGCGAATCGGCCCTCTGCGTTCCGCACGCCGTGAGCAGCAGGGCACCGGTGAGAGCGGCGGGCAGGGCGAGGGGGATGCGACGCATCCACCAAGTCGATCAGATGGGACCACCTCGGGCTGTGAGGAAGGCCACGCCCGCGGTCACAGGACTGTCACAGACCGCCCGTGCCGCGCTGCCCGGTCTGCCCTGCGCCGTCATGGCGCGGGGCAGACCGGGCAGCGGGCCGGTCGGGCCCGGTCCCCTGAACGCTGCCTCAGGCGTCCGGGAAGCCGTCCGGGTTCTGCGACTGCCAGCGCCAGGTGTCCGTGCACATGTCCTGGATGGTGCGGGAGGCCACCCAGCCCAGTTCGGCCTGGGCCTTCGCCGGGTCCGCGTAGGAGTCCGCGATGTCGCCGGGACGGCGGGGCGCGTCGAGAGTGGGGATCTTCCGGCCACTCGCCTCGGCGAAGGCCGACACCATCTCGAGGACCGAGGTCGGCGTTCCGGTGCCCAGATTCCAGGTCGAGACCGGCTCGTCGGTTGCTCCCAGCCTGTCCAGGGCGGCGACGTGCCCGGCGGCCAGGTCCTCGACGTGCAGGTAGTCACGCCGCGCGGTGCCGTCGGAGGTGGGGTAGTCGGTGCCGTAGACGTGAAGGAGTTCGCGTCGTCCGACAGCGACCTGGGCGAGCAGCGGCATCAGGTTGTTGGGCACGCCGTGCGGGTCCTCGCCGATCGTCCCGGACTGGTGGGAACCGACCGGGTTGAAGTAGCGGAGCAGCGCGATCCGCATCGTCGGGTCAGCCGTGGCGACATCGCGCAGGATCTGCTCCTGCATCACCTTGGTCCAGCCGTAGGGGTTGTTCGCGGAGGTCGGGAAGTCCTCCTGCATCGGCACCTGCGCATGCTCGCCGTACACGGTGGCGGAGGAGGAGAACACCAGCTTCCTGACGCCGTTCGCACGCATCGCGGACAGCAGGGAGAGGGTCGAGCCGAGGTTGTTCGAGTAGTACTCCAGTGGCATCGCCACGGACTCCCCGACCGCCTTCAGACCGGCGAAGTGGACGACCGCGTCGAATGCCTCCTCGGCGAAGAGGCGGGCGGTCTCCTCCTCGTCGGTGAGGTCGATGACGTGATGCTTGACCGGCACTCCGGCCAGCGACTCCAGGCGGCCCAGGACCGAGGGCTTGCTCCTGCTGAAGTTGTCCGCGATCACGACCTCATGGCCCGCCGCGATGAGCTGGAGCGTGGTGTGGGATCCGATGTAACCGCTGCCGCCGGTGACCAAGATTCGCATCCCGGCACCCTACCCGCCGACCTGCGTCGGCACAGAATTGCCGCCGCCGGCCTCGTCGCGGGCGAGGGGCCGGCGGTTCTCCCGGTGGTGATATCCGCCGCACCATCGCGACCAGCAGTTCTTGCGAGGAGGATCTGATAACAGGCCCAAGCTTCGGCCGGCGCGGATGACAATCCTGACGGCTCTTGGGCCTGGCACCGCCGGAGGCGCTTCCCCGGCGGAGGAGCGAAGCGGTTGGCGTCGGGCGTCGGTCCGCGGCCGGACGGTGCGCGCAGCGCGAGCACCGTTACGACGTGCTGCTCAGGCAGGCCGAGGAGAGAGGGACGGGTACGGACTCGCTGCAGGACTACCTGAACTGCTTCCGCTATGGCTGCCCGCCGCACGGCGGCCTGGGGATGGGTCTTGGTCGGGTGCTGATGGTTCTGCTCGGCCTGGACTCGATCCGGGAAGCGACGTTCCTCTTCCGCGGGCCCAATCGGCTCACCCCGTAGTCGAATTCTGCGGGTTGGTCCCTGGGGGCCGTTCGGCCTGTGGAGAAGGCTGCCCGACGGGTGGTCCCAAGACCGGGTGCCTCGGAACCGGCAGGGATGAGGATTCGCCGGGGTCCTCATTCCTGCCGCTGTCGGACGCGCTTGCCCAGTGGGCGTATGCGGTTGGCCGTACCCGTGTGTTCGGGTGCTGGGCGGTGGTGCCGGGTCCGTCCCGCAGGTCGGCTTCTTCAACTGGCGGGCCGGTCAGGGCCGGTGGCTGTCCTGCCGCGTCGGCCGATACATCGCTGACGCCTCTTCACCAAGCGGTTCTCCGGGCGTCGACCACGGCCTGGATCTCGCCGGTCGAGCCGGGAGGCCGGGGCCGCGACGGTACATGTGGACCCCGTGGGTCACCAGGCGCCGTGGTACTTCAGGCCCAGGGTCAGGGCCGCCACCGCGGTGGCAAGGAACACGATGCCACCTATGATGTTGCGGGAGCCCACTCGCAGGTGGGCGATGATCGCGCCGATGAAGTACAGCACCAGGCCGGATGCTGCGAGAGTTCCCAGGAGTGGCACGGCCAGCCCCGCCAGCAGCCCAACGGTGCCCGCTGCCAGCAACGCGCCCAGCACCGGAACCCACTTGCGCGGCAGGCCCTTCATGTCTGCCTGGCTCTTGGGGTATTCATGGCCGATCAGATAGGTGACGGCGGCGGCACCGTTGAAGAACGCACCGACAATGGTGACCGTGAGGTACGCGGCGAACACGATTTCTCCGCTTCTGTGGGGACAGTGGTCGTTTGGGCACCCCCTTGTGGGATGCCGTTCTCCTGATGACAAGCCAGCGACTCGATGTGTGACACGGATTGGCAGTCGGATGGGCCAACGTTCTCGAGCGCTGTCCGGGGCTGGGATGTTGCCCGGGCGCCGGTGATCGTATCGGGTCGCCGACGTGACCTCAGGGGATATATCGCGACTGATGGACCATCAACTTCTCTGGCCTGGACGGGCTTTCCGATTCGGGACCATCGAGACGGCGAACGCTGAGCGACTGGCGAGATCTCTGGGTCCCGGGTTCTGGGTCACCCCGGGGTGGCGTCCCCCGACGGAGGGAAGGGCGGGACACCGGGCAGGCCTGGATCGCGGCCTGCCGTGTCCTGTGACGCTCCGCGTCTACGCTGGTCGTGTGATCAACGGAGCGCACGTCATTCTCTACAGCAGCGACGCGGAGGCGGACCGCGCCTTCTTCCGCGACGTCCTCGACTTCCCGCACATCGACGCCGGCGGCGGCTGGCTCATCTTCAAGCTCCCGCCCGCGGAGATCGCCGTACACCCCGCTGAAGGAGCGGCCTCCCACGAGCTCTTCTTCATGTGCGACGACGTGCGCAGCACGGTCGCCGAACTCACCGACAAGGGTGTGGAGTTCACCCAGCCGATCACCGATGAGCGCTGGGGAGTGGTGACCGGCTTCCGGCTGCCCGGTGGCAGCGAGGTCCGGCTCTACGAGCCCCGCCACCCGAAGGCCTTCGAGCTGTGACCTCGATCAGGCAGTGAAGGGCCGGGCCAGGAGGAGGCGGCGCAGCCGGCTCTCTCCTGGCCTGATCCGTCCAGGTGACTGTGTGAGTGCCGGCCGTGTGGCGCCGCTTACCGCCTGGCAGCCGACGGGCCTCGCCTGCCCGTCGGGAGTGGGCTCCGCACGGCCCCATCGCGCGGCATGGCGGTGCTGCCGAACGGCCCGTGGGCGCAAGCACCGAGGCGCGCCCGCGTCAGCACCGTGCCCGTAGCCGGCCCGCCGGGGTCTCGTGGTGTCGGCGAGGTCCCGCCGGTGAGGCGGGCGGAGCCCGCGCGAGGCGAGAACCGCGACCCGGTCGCGAGCACCGAGAGCGGTGTCGGCGGCTCGGAGGGCGTCCGGATGCCGCAGCGCCCCCGGAGCGCGCTCCGACGGCACCGGGCGGATGCGGTCGGACTGTGCGGCGGCGGCGAGGTCCCTTCTGCCGCCTCTTTCCCCCGGCACCGGTGGACTGCCGGGTCCGTACCGCCGCTCTGCCGAGGAAGTTCCTGGTCGCAGCGGTGCCGGGGACGGAGGATTCATGGCGGAGAAAGGGGTGGAAGGTGGCATCGAATCCGACCAACCTGTGGATCACCGGGCGCTACGCCGTCGGTGATCCAAAGGTGCGCCTGATCTGCGTGCCGCAGGCGGGTGCGGGCGCCGGCGCGTTCTCGGGCTGGCGCAGACATCTGCCCGCGGGGGTGGAGCTCGCACCGGTCGAGCTGCCCGGCCGCGGCACGCGGGAGCGGGAGCCGCTCCCGGAGAATACGGAGGCGCTGGCCGAGGCGCTCTTCCAGGGCCTGCGGGCCGAGCTCGACATGCCGTATGTGCTGTTCGGCCACAGCCTCGGCGGTCTGCTGACCTACGAGGTGGCCCGGCGGATCGAGGCCCAGGGCCTGCGGGCGCCGCTGGCCGTGCTGATCTCCGGGGCTCGGGCACCGCAGGTGCCCTCGCTGCGGACCATGTCGGACGCCTCCGACGACCGGCTGCTCGGCTGGATCGCCGACAACGGCGGTCTGCCGAGGGAGCTGCTCAGCTATCCGACGTTTGTGGCGGAGATCCTCCGCGCGATCCGGACCGACCTGCGCTACGCCGAGGAGTACCTGCTGCCGGAGCCGCCCGCGCTGCACAGCCCGCTGCACATCTTCGGTGGGCTGGACGACGCGATCACGCCGCCGGAGCAGATGCCGCGCTGGCAGCGGGTCGCGACGGGGGAGTTCAGCGTGACCATGCTGCCCGGCGGCCACGCCTTCCCGCACACGGATCCCGCCGCGCTGCTCGGATTCGTCCGGGACGTGCTGGCGGAGCCGACGCTGCGAGCCGCCTGAGCGGCGGGCGCGGGTGCACGACCGAGCAGACGACCGAGCACGGGAACCGACCCCACGGCCGACCACATGACCCATCACGGGGACGAACAGATGACGGAGGAACAGGAGGGGACGAGGTGTTCAGCGTTGAGACGACGACCAGCGGCGGGATGCACGAGGTGGTCCGGATCCAGGAGCTCGGCCACGACGGGGTGGGCGAGGCGGTCGGACTGAGCGAGTCCGTGCTGGCCGAGGTCCGCACCGCGGTCCGCGGCCATCTGGACCTGTTGGGGCACGAGTCCGGCACGGCCCTCACCGAGGTGGTGATGTCCGAGCAGGGGACGCGTGTCGTCGGTTGCCGTACCGGGCCGCTCTGACGGGGGCCATCGAACCCCCGCTGACCTGGGACTCCGTTGCGTTCCCGTCCCCGCCCTCCGGGCCGGGAAGGCAGCGGGACCGGTTCGGGAACCGCCTCGGGGAGTGTAGGCCACGTCGCAAGAAACGGCCTCGAACTCCCCTGGAGCCTCCCATGCAGCGCACGCTGGTCAGCCTCGCCGGTCTCGTTGTCGCCGTCCTCACCGCCGGTCTCGGTGCAGGTGTCGCCACCGACGCCACCGCGAACGGGACCGTCGGCCGGCCCTCCCCGGCTCATGTGCGGCTCGCCGACGGCAAGAGCCCGACGGGCACCCCGGTCGGCACCGCCGCCGCGTCGGCCCCGGCGTCTACCCAGGCAGCCGGTGCGTGATCTGGACGGCAGGGCGGCGCCGGCGGTCCGCCGGTACGCCCAGCAGTGTGAACAGCTCTTCGGCAGCGGTGTGGTGCATCTCGGCGGCGGCGGAGTCGCCGAGCGCACCGGCTGCCGCCGCCATGCCCGACAGGGCGTACGCCTCCTCGACGCGGAAGCTGACGGTGGCGGCGACCTCGTACGCCTGACTGTGCAGGCGCAGCGCCTCCTCATGGCGGCCCAGCCCGCGCAGTAAGTGGCCCAGCACGTTCTCCACCTTGGCCCGCCGCAGCGGCGACAGGCTCTGCTCCACGAGCTCGCGGGCCTGTCCGGCGAAGTCCTCGGTCTGCGCCAGATCCCTTCTGCAGTAGGCCACTTGGGCCGACAGCGCCATCGTCAGCGCCATCTGCCCGGGCTCGCAGCGGTCCGCACACAGACTTCGTGCCTCGGCGAGGGCTTCCTCCGCGCCGTCGAGGTCGCCGAGGCCCAGCCGGGCCAGCGCCAGGTCGGTCTGCGCGATCAGCGCGTTCTCGTGCCGGTCGAGGCCGCGGACCAGGGCGACGGCGCGTTGCGCCGCGTCGGCGGCCTCCTCGTATCGGCCCCACTGCTCGTACAGGGTGCTGAGCGCCGTCAGCGTGTCCGCCTCCGCGCGGGGGCTGTCGAGTTCCCGCTCCAGCGCCACGGCCTGCTGCAGGTGGCCGAGTGCCTCGGCGAACTGCCCCAGCAGGCTCTTGTACAGACCGAGCGTGCCCTGGCTGTGCGCCTCGGTGTGCCGGTCGCCCACTCTGACCGCGAGGTCGAGGCTCTCCGATGCGACCTGGATGCCCTCGTCGTAGTGCCCCAGCTGCCAGCAGGCGACACCCAGGTTGGCCAGGCTGACGCTGAGCAGTCCGGCGTCGCCCAGATGCCGGGCGGCCTGGACGGCGATCCGGGTCAGTGCGGCGAACTCGTCGAGGTTGCCCTGCGCGTTGAGGTAGAAGGCGACGTTCCGGCTCAGGCAGACCGCGTGCCGGTGGTAGCCGTCCGTCACGGCGCGGTGGACCATGCTGGCCAGGGTGATGTGCTCCTTGGCGAACCAGGCCTGCGCGCCCTCGGCGCGGAACAGCGCGGGCTGGCGCAGCCGGGGCAGGTCCAGGCCGGTGGGGCGGCGGCTGCGGCCGGGGTAGAGAACCTCGCAGGCGGTCTCGCTGGCGGCGAGGTAGTACTCCAGCAGTCGTTCGGCGGCCGCGGCGCGCTCCTCGGCGGCCATGTCGTCGCAGAGGCCGTGGGCAAAGCTGCGGACCAGGTCGTGGTAGGCGTAACGGCCCGCCTCCGGCTGTTGCAGCAGGTGGGCGTCGAGCAGGTGCTCCAGCTGGTCCTCGGTGTCCTGGACGTCCTGCGCCAGCAGGGCCGCCGCCGAGTATGCGTCGAACTCCCGGCCCGGGTGCAGTGAGAGGCTGCGGAAGGCGCGGCGGCTGGCCTCGGGCAGGACCTGGTAGGAGAGGCGCAGGGTGGTCGCCACTCCGCGTTCGCCGGAGTTGAGCTCGTCGAGCTTGCGGTTCTCGTCGCGCAGCCGCTCGACCAGGTACTGGAGGCTCCAGGCCCGCCGGTTGCGGAGCCGGGCGGTGGCGATGCGCAGTGCCAGCGGCAGATAGCCGCACAGGTGGGTCAGTTCTCTGGCGGCCTCGGGCTCGGCCTCCACGCGCTGTGCGCCCAGCAGCCGGGCGACCAGCCGCAGGCTCTCGGCCGGCGCGAGGACGTCGATGGAGACCCACTCGGCGCCGTCGAGCTCCACCAGCCGGGCCCGGCTGGTGACCAGGACGAGGCAGCTGGGGGTGGTCGGCAGCAGCCGGCTGACCAGGGCGGCGTCGGCGGAGGCGTTGTCGAGCAGCAGCAGCACCCGGCGTCCGGCCAGGACGGACTGCCACAGCAGGGTCTGGCCCACCAGGTCGTCGGGGATCCGGTCCTGGTTGACGCCGAGGGTGCGCAGCAGCACTTCCAGCGCGGTGCCGATGTTGACCGGGCGTTCGTCGGGGGAGAAGCCGCGCAGGTCGAGGTAGAGCTGGCCGTCCGGGTAGTCGTCGGCGAGCAGGTAGGCGGCGCGCACCGCCAGCGAGGTCTTGCCGGTGCCGCCCATGCCGTCGATGGCGATGACCCGGGTGCGCTGCTCGTCCCTCCGTGCGGCGTCGAGCAGGTACCGCAGTTCCTTGTCGCGTCCGACGAAGTCGGCGAGGTCGTAGGGCAGGGTGCGCGGTGCGGCGGCGACCGTCTCCACCGTCGCGCCGACCGGGACTGCGGCGCGTCCGACCGGGACCGGAGCGGGAACGGCCGCGGCCGGCTCCTCCGGGGCGGGCTGCCGGGGGGAGGGGACCTGTGCCTCGGCCCGGGCCGGGGCGTCCAGTTCGGGGCTTTCGACCAGGATCTTCTCGTACAGCTTGGCCAGCTGCGGGTCGGGGTCGACGCCGAGTTCCCTGGCGAGTTCCTCGCGCAGCCGCCCGTACTCGGTGAGCGCCTCCGCTCGCCGGCCGGAGCGGAACAGGGCCAGCATCAGCAGGCCGCGCAGCGTCTCCTGCAGCGGGTGTCTGCTGGTGTGGTCGCGCAGGTCGCTGACCAGCTCGGCGGATCTGCCGGAGGCGAGCTGCAGCTCGAAGTACTGCTCCACCGCCGCCAGGTGGCGTTCCTCCATGGCCCGCGCCACGGACTCGACCATGCCGCTGCCGCCGATGCCGAAGAGCGCGGGGCCGCGGCGCAGCGCGATCGCGGCGCTGAGCAGGGCGATGGCCCCCTCGTACTGGCCTTGCACGATCATGGCCCTGGCCTCGCGGGTCTTGGCCTCGAACTCGGTGACGTCCAGCGAGGTGCCGGCGGCGATCGCATAGCCGGGGCCGTCGGTGATCAGGACTTCGCTGCCGCCGGGGATGCGGCGGCGCAGATCGGCGACGGCCTTGCGGACCTGGTGGGAGGCGGTGGCGGGGGGATCGTCCGGCCAGGCGGCGTCGACGAGCCGGGGCACGGTGAGCAGTTTGCCGGGCTCCAGGAGCAGGACGGCGAGGATCCGTCGTGGGATCGGTCCGCCGAGATCGAGTCTGCGCCCGTCGGACCAGGCCTCCAGCGGGCCGAGGATGTTGAAGCGGACGGCGGCCACCGACGGAGCTGCCGGTTCCTGCGTAGCTCTGCCGGATATGCCATCTGTGCTCATGTATGCCCCCGCACGCCACCGACCCACCCCGAGCCCAGCGTGAGCATCCTAAGGGCTGATCTGCCAGGCGGTACACGACCAGGAGCGGAACGGGAACTGTGCGTTCGACACTTCGTGCGTCGGCCACTGGGGCTGAGCGCCGCTTCCCACGGCGTCACCTGTTGCACCTGGGGGTGAACTACATGAACGACAACCTGTTGCTGCGCCTGCGTCTGCAGAGCGGTATGACCCAGGAGGAGCTCTCCGAGCGCTCCGGCATCAGCGTCAGGACCATCAGGAACGTCGAGCGTGGTCTGATCCAGCGGCCGCGCCGCAGTTCCGTCGACATGCTGCTGGAGGTTCTCGATCCCAGCCTGAAGGAGAAGCTCCGCTCCGCGCCGATGGACGATCTGGGCATGCCGGTCGGTATGGCCGCCGAGTGGCTCAAGCTGGTCGGTCCCGAGAAGGGCGTCTGGCGGGGCAGCCGGCCGCCGCGCTCCTCGCTGGTGGGGCGTCGGGCCGAGGTGGAGCTGCTGGCCGGGCTTGCGCTGGAGCAGCAGGTCGTGGTGGTCACCGGCCCCGGCGGGGTGGGCAAGTCCCGGGTGGCGCTCGCCGCCGCGGAGAGCGCGGGCAGTCAGCTGCGCGACGGGGTGGCCGTGGTGGAACTGGGGCTGATCCCCGGGGAGCGCGACCTGGCGGGACCCGCCGTCCTGGAACTGGCGGAGCAGGCCGTCATCGATCTGCTGGGCGAGGAGGCCGACGCCGGCCGGCAGCAGCTGCTGCTGGTCCTGGACAACGCCGAGCATCTTCCGGAGACCACCTCGCTGCTGGTCGACTGGCTGCTGGCGCGTTTTCCCGGAGTGCATGTGCTGGTGACGGCCCGGCGCGCGCCGGGGCTGGCCGACGCGGTGCTGTGCGAGCTGGCTCCGCTGGGTACCGAGGCCGCGGTGGAGCTGTTGCTGGAGCGGCTGCGGACGGGCTGTCCGGACCTGGACCTCTCCGCCGACTCGGAGCGGCTGATCGCGCTGGTGGGACTGCTGGACGGGTTGCCGCGCCTGATCGAGTTCGCCGCGCACCGGCTGCGCATGGTGCCGCTGGAGTCGCTGCTGGCGGACGGTCAGGCGGTGCGTCTGCTCAGCTCGGGGGACCGGCGGACGCTGCCGCACCAGCGCACCCCGGAGGCGAGCCTGCGCTGGAGCCTCGACCTGCTCGACGACCGGCACGAGCGGCTGCTGGCCCAGCTGGCCCGGGGCTCGCGCCGCACCTTCCGGGTCGGTGAACTGGAGGTGGACCCCGGTGAGTTCTCCGAACTGGAGGCGGTGGGACTGCTGGCGGACCTGGCCGAGACCTCGCTGCTCCAGGTGGACCGCGGCGGCAGCTACCAGTACCGGATGCTGCGTCATGTCCGGGCGTTCCTGGCCGGGTCCGGCCGGGGTTCGGAGGCTCTGGCGAGCGCCTGAGGCCCGCCCTCGAGCACGGCAGCGCGGCCTTCGCCCGGACGGGCGGGGGCCGCGCTGCCGTCGGTGTGCCGGGGGTCAGCCCTGGGCGGCGGACGGGACGCCGGGCTCGGGTCCGGTCTGCTCCGGTATGGCCTCGGGAGAGGTGGCCGGTGCGGGCAGCGGGAGCTCGGTCACCTCCTCGGCGGGTGTGCTGAGGACGTTCAGCGCGGGCGCCACCATGAGGGCCACGGCCATCGGAACCATGATGATCAGCAGGGCCAGCATGCCGCCGGGCACTCCGAACACGGCCACGAAGAGGCCGGCCAGCAGCGGTCCGCACCATTCCAGCGCGTAGGCGCCGAAACGGTTCACTGCCGCGACCCGGCCCAGCATCCCGTCCGGGACCAGACGCATCAGATAGGTCATCAGCACCACATTGACCGGGACCGTGGCGACCTGGGCGAGGCAGACGACCAGCCCGATCTCCCACACCTGCGGCACCAGCGCGGTGACGGCCAGGCCGACCGTGAAGACCCACACGGCGCCGCAGAGCAGCAGCCGCGGCGGGAAGTGCCGGGCCACCGCGGGCGCGAAGAGCGACCCGACGAAGCCGCCTGCCACCGTGGTCGCGCTGACCAGGCCGACCGCGGCGGAGCCGCCGCCGCGGTGGGCGACCAGGGCGATCAGCAGCAGCAGGAACGCCTGCGCGACCATGTTCATCACCGAGGCCATCACCACCACGAAGCGCACGAACGGCTGGACCCGCACAAAGCGGATGCCGGCCGCGATGTCCGTGAACACCGAGGTCCGCGGGGCCATCGCGTCGCGGTCGGGCCCCAGCGGCCGGCGGATGTTGAGTGCGCCGAGGGCGGCGAAGACGAAGGAGAGCGCGTCCGCGCCGAAGGGCAGCCAGCGGGCCACGCCGAAGAGCAGACCGCCCAGCGGGGCGCCCAGCAGCTGCGCCAGCATGTCCCGGCTCATGGCCTGGCCGTTGGCGGTCGCCAGCTGCTCCTTGGGCACGATCCTGGCCAGCGCGGGCGTGCCCGCACCCAGCACCACGCCCGAGAGGAGGCCGCTCAGCAGCGAGGCGGCGATCAGCAGCGCCAGGGACGGGTGGTCGGTCCGGGCGAGCACGGTGACCGCGGCCAGCACCGCGCCCTGGGCCAGCGGGCCGGCCACCAGGATCGCGCGGCGCGAGACCCGGTCGGCCAGCGCGCCGCCCCACAGGGCGGTGACCAGCACGCCGAGCAGGTTGGCCGAGCCGATCAGGCCCGCCTTGCTGACCGAGCCCGTGCTCGCGAGGACGAGCAGCGGAAAGGCGATCGCCGAGACGCCCGTGCCCAGGGCGGAGAGGGTGTTCCCGGTCCACCATCCGACGTAGTCGCCGTTGCGCCACAGGGACGGCGGGCTCGTTGATTCGCTCACTGGTGCCTCCTGGCATGGGGTGGTGCGGCTGGGGCTGTGTGGTGCGGGGACGCGCCAGGGCGCGTGGCCCCTCAACACTCCCAGTTGCGGCGTCACGGACCAGGAACGTACCGGTCGTTGCCCGGTTGTTGCGGCGGCATTCTTCCTGCCGGTCGGCTTGCCTGGTGGCGGCCGTGATCCGGGGATGGAATCTCCTCATCGCTCGGAACAGCAGAGCGCCGCCCAGCGGAGGTGAGATGCATGGCTGCCCAGGTTCTGGACCTCGATGTCGACCTGGTCGACCCGGAGACGTTCACGAGGGAGGACCTCGGGGCGTACTGGCGCCGGCTGCGCCAGGAGGATCCGGTGCACTGGCACCCGGCCGCGCCGGGCCGCCCGGGCTTCTGGGTGATCAGCCGCTACGCGGACCTGATGACGGTCTACCGCGACCCGGCCCGGTTCACCTCCGAGCAGGGCAATGTGCTGGTCACGCTGCTGGCCGGGGAGGACTCCGCGGGCGGGAAGATGTGCGCCGTCACCGACGGGGCGCGCCACCGCGAGGTGCGCAATCTGCTGCTGAAGTCCTTCTCGCCCCGCGTGCTGGCCCCGATCGCCGACCGGGTCCGCCGGAACACGGCGCGCCGGGTGGCCCGGGCGGTGCTGCTGGGCGAGTGCGACTTCGCGGCCGAGGTGTCCGAGCACATCCCCATGTCCACCGTCTCCGACCTGCTGGGCGTGCCCGAGTCCGACCGTGCCTTCCTGCTCGACCGCAGCCGCGAGGCGCTCAGCTCGGGCGCCGCCGGCCAGAGCGAGGAGGACGGCTGGAGTGCGCGCAGCGACATCCTGCTCTACTTCGCCGACCTGATGGAGCAGCGCCGCGGCAGCGACGCCGAGGACGTGATCAGCGTGCTCGTCAACGCCCGGATCAACGGCGTTCCGCTCACCCGTGAGGAGATCGTCCTCAACTGCTACAGCCTGATCCTGGGCGGCGACGAGACCAGCCGGCTCACCATGAACGACGCCGTGCACTCCCTGGCCGGTGACCGCGAGCAGTGGCTGGCCCTGCGCGAGGGACGGGTCGGTACCGACTCCGCCTGTGAGGAAGCGCTGCGCTGGGCCACGCCCACCATGCACTTCGGCCGCCGTGCGACCGAGACCGTGGAGCTGCACGGGAAGGAGATCCAGGCCGGGGACATCGTCACCGTCTGGCACTCCTCGGCCAACCGGGACGAGACCGTCTTCGCCGATCCCGACCGCTTCGACCTGGCCCGCACTCCCAACCGGCATGTGGCCTTCGGCTACGGACCGCATTTCTGCCTGGGCGCGCACCTGGCCCGGGTGGAGATCACCGCGCTGCTGGACGCCCTGCGCCGGTTCACCACCTCCCTTGAGGTGGCCGGTGAGCCGGCCAGGTTCCACTCCAACTTCCTGGCGGGCTTCAGCCGCCTCCCGGTCCGGTTCACCCGCGACAAGGCCGAACTCTCCGCCTTCGCCGCCGAACTGAAAGCGGACCGTGCCGCTCCGCAGCGGCCCATGCCCTGATCCAGCGCACGACGAGCCAGCCCATCGACCAGTCGGACCGCAGAGGATGCCGGACGTGAATTCGCAGGAACGAGCAGTAGAGACGGGCGAGCAACCCGATGCCCGGGTGACGCGGACCCTGGAGGGGATCCTCTCCGCCGAGGGCCCGCTGGCCGGTCAGGCCTCTCCGTTCCACATCATGGTCAGTGCCCGGATCACCGGCCCGCTCGACCACGGCCGCCTCCGGGCCGCGCTGGTCCGGGTGACCCGCCGGCATGCCGCCCTGCGCACGGTCTTCACCCGCGACGCCGAGACCGGTGCGCTGGGGACCCGGGTGCTGGACGGCTGGCAGCCGGTGATGGTGGAGCAGGAGCTGCCGACGACCGCCGCGGACGCCGACCCGGTGCAGATCGTGCACAAGCTGCTGGGCCCGGGTGTGCCCGGACAGCTGCGGCCCTACGAGGCCCCGCCGGTCCGCTCTGTGCTGACCTCGGCCGGTCCCGGACGCCATGTGCTGACCTTGATCGGCCACCATGTCGCGCTGGACGGCTGGAGCATCGGCCTGCTCTGGGAGGAGATCGCGGCCGCCTACGCCGGCTCCGACGCGGACCAGGACGAGGACGAGGCCCCCGGCATGGAGCTGCTGGCCGCCGCCGAGCGCACCGCAGCCGTCGCCGAACTGACCGCCGAGCGCGCCCTGATGCTCGCCGACTGGCCCACCGTCGTCGAACTGCCCAGCGACCTGGAGCGCCCCACGGTGCGCACCTGTGCGGGTGTCCGGCTGCCCTTCACGCTCACCGAGGCGGCCCGGACCGGCTGCGTGGAGCTGGCCGCCTCGCTCGCGGTCAGCCGCAACGCGGTACTGATGGGCGCCTGGGCGCTGGCGGTGGCCCGGCGCACCGGCCGGCAGCGCCTGGTCGTCGGCGTCCCCACGGTCGGCCGGCACAGCCGCAGCGCGATGCGGGTCGTCGGCGGGGCCACCGGCCTCGGCCCGGTGGCCTGCGAGATCCCGGAGGACGGGACGGTGGCCGACTACGTGCGCAGCACGGCGAAGGCGCTGCGCGAGCTGCTGCGCTACGGCCGGGTTCCCTTCGAGGACCTGGTGACGGCGCTCACCCGGGGCGGTGACCGTGCCCGCAACCCGCTGGCGCAGATCGCCTTCGGCGCGCACAGCGAGCTGGTGCCGACCGTGCTGCCGGCCGGCGAGGTGACCTTCGAGGTCTGTGTCGGACACACCGGCGGCACCGCCTACGACGCGATGCTGCACGTGCTGGAGTGGGGCCCGCAGCCGCTGCTGCAACTGGAGTACGCGACCTCGGTGCTGACCGCTCAGGAGGCCGTCGACCTGGCCGCCTCGTTCGAGCAGGCGCTGCTCGACCTGGCCGCCGCGCCCAACGGTGCGCTGGCCCAGGTCACCACGGTCACCCCGGCGCAGCAGCGCCGACTGGACGCGCTGGAGCGCGGCCCGGAGGCGGAAGCCGACGCGGGCCTGTGGCAGCTGATCGAGGCGGCGGCCGCCCGCACCCCGGACGCCCCCGCCGTCCGCGACGGCGACGCCCCCGACCGTACGCTGACCTACCGGCAACTCATGGCGGCGGCAGCCGGACTGTCCGCGCGTCTGGCCGTCGCCGGGGTCGTCGAAGGCGACCGGGTGGGCCTGGCGGTCCGCCGCTCGGTCGAGGAGATCGTCGCGATCGCCGCCGTGCTCCGGATCGGCGCCGCCTACGTGGGCATCGACCCCGACAACCCGCCCGCGGCCAGCACCGCTGTCCTGGACGGCGCCCAGGCGCGCGTCGTCCTCGGCGACACCGACCGGCTGGAGGCGCTCGGCGCCGCCGCCGAGGGCCGGACGCTGCTGGGCGTGGTGAGCGAGGAGCCGCCGGTCGGCCCCGTGCCGCCGCCCGCCCCGGCGGACCCGGACCGGATCGCCTACCTGGCCTTCACCTCGGGCACCACCGGCAAGCCCAAGGGCGCGATGATCCCGTGCCGGGGCGTGGTCCGGCTGGCGCACCGGCCGCAGTACCTGCTGCCCGGCGCGACCGCTCGCTTCCTGCGCCTGGCCCCGCTGGCCTTCGACGCCTCGACGCTGGAGATCTTCGCGCCGCTGCTGGCCGGCGGCACCGTCGAGGTCTTCACCGGGCGCCATGTCACCGCCTCCGCGCTGGCGCGGGTGCTGGAACAGCGCGAGGTGACCGGCCTGTGGCTCTCCGCCGGTCTCTTCCGCCTGGTCGCGGACTTCCGCCCGGGAGCCTTCCGCAAGGTGCGGCAGCTGCTCACCGGCGGGGACGTGGTCCCGCCCGCGCAGGTGGACCAGGTCCTGCGGACCTGCCCGGGCCTGCGGGTCACCAACGGCTACGGGCCCACCGAGAACACCACCTTCACCACCGTCCACCACGTCGACGACCCGGCTGCCGTCCACGGCTCCGGGCTGCCGATCGGCCGACCGATCCAGGGCACCGGTGTGCTGGTGCTCGACCGGTCCGGACGCCGGGTCCCGCCCGGCGGGGTCGGCGAGCTCTACACCTACGGCGAAGGCCTGGCGGCGGGTTACGCCGGGGCCCCGCAGGAGACCGCCCGCGTCTTCGGCGAGTTCGGCCGCGCGGCGGGCGGACAGCGGCTCTATCGCACCGGCGACCTGGTGCGCTGGGACGCCCAGGGGAATCTCCGGTTCCTGGGGCGCCGCGACCGCCAGGTCAAGATCCGGGGCTTCCGGGTCGAGCCGGAGCAGGTGACCGCCGTCCTGCGCGGCCACCCCGAGGTCCGCGACGCGGCCGTCGTGGTGGTGCCTCTCGGCAACGGGGACCACCAGCTGCTGGCCGCGGTGGTCGGCGCCAGGCCCGCCCTCACCGCCACGCTGCGCTCCTACGCGGCCGGGCACCTGCCCGGCCACGCGGTCCCCGGGCTGTGGGCGCAGGTGGACGAGTTCCCGGTCACCGCCAACGGGAAGCTCGACCTGGACCGGCTGCGCCGTCTCGCCGCAGAGGAGGACGCCGCAGTCACCCCGCTCGCCACCGTTCCGCAGCCGGCGTCCGTTCCGCAGCCGGCCGCCGTGCCGGTGCCGGCCGAGCCGGTCGCTCGACCGGCCGTCGTCGCCTCCGAGGGCGAGCGGCTGGCGGCGGTCATCACCGAGGCCTGGGCGGAAGTCCTCGGCCACCGCGACTTCAGTGCCGACGACTGGTTCTTCGACGTGGGCGGCGACTCGCTGCTGCTGATCCGCGTCCACTCGATCCTGAGCCAGGCGCTGCCCGAGTACGAGGTCACCGTCGGCGACCTCTATGCCTGCAGCGCCATCGAGGACCTCGTCGCCAAACTCCACGGCCCCCGGCAGCGGTCCGCCGCCTGAGGCCGTCCGCGGCGGCCCGCGCCCACCGCAGGCGCAGGCCGCCCGGAGAACCAGCGTTCCACCATCCCGTCCTACGAAGACGCTTGACGAAGAGAGGAAAACCCATGTCCCAGGACTTCTCGCTCACCCCCGAGCAGGTAGCCCAGTTCGAGCGTGACGGCTACATCGGCCCGTTCGACCTGTACGACCCGGCCGAGATGGAGCAGAACCTGCGCTCGCTGCGCCCGAAGCTGATCAGCACCAAGAAGTCGATCTACAGCGACGAGAAGCAGGCCTCGTCCATCTCCAACTACGACCGCCACTTCGACATCGACTTCCTGGCCCAGCACGTCACCCGCGCGGAGATCGTGGACCGCGTCTCCTCCATCCTCGGCCCCGACACCCTGTGCTGGCGTTCGGAGTTCCTGGCCAAGTACCCCGGGGACGAGGGCACCGACTGGCACCAGGCGGAGGACTTCTCCAGCCTGACCGACAACGCCACCCCGCAGATCCAGTGGCCGGCCGACTCCGACCGCCGCGGCACCATCACCGTCTGGACCGCGTTCACCGAGGCCAGCATCGAGACCGGGGCGCTGCAGTTCATCCCCGGCACCCACAAGGAGATGAACTACGACGAGACCAAGGGCCTGAGCTACGACCCCGACATCATCAACAACCTGGAGAAGCAGGGCACCAACCGCGGCTTCTTCGGCTACGACTACCGCCAGCTGCAGAAGGACCCCGAGTGGGCCCCGGACGAGTCCAAGGCCATCTCCGCGGTCATGAAGCAGGGGCAGTTCATCATCTTCTGGTCCACGCTGATGCACGCCTCGCACCCCAACACCAGCGAGGACCAGGCCCGTCTGGGCTACTCGGTGCGCTACCTGCCCACCGCCGCCCGCGTCTACCCGGGGCTCACCGAGCTGAAGGAGTTCGGCTCCACGGTCAGCCTCGCCCGCTACGGGGCCGTCCTCACCTCCGGTGAGGACACGTTCCACCACAACACGTTCGTCCAGGAGACCGTGAACGGCTACCCGTTCCCGGTTCGTGAGATTCGGAGGTCCGCATGACCACGCAGACGACGGCAAGCCGTCCGGTGACCAAGCAGGAGACCGAGGAGTGGGTGGCCGCCAGCTGGCGCGCCCTGGGCCTGACGGTGGAGGGTCCGGCGTCGGACTTCTTCGCCGTGGGCGGCACCTCCCTCGCGGCGGCGCGCTTCGTCGCCGGCGCCGAGGAGCTGTTCGGCGAGGACGTACTCCCGCCGGAGGACTTCTTCGAGGACAGCTCGGTGGCGGCCGTGGCCGCGCTGATCCTCCGCAACACCGGCGGCGAGTCCTGAGGCCGCGGCATCTGCGCCACTCCGTCCCACCGGTCAGAACAGTCCGCACAGTCAGCCCAATCCGCACAGTCAGAGCAGTCCGCACAGTCAGAACAGGTCCAAGAGCCAGGTCAGTCGGCTCCTGACAACCGAGAGGGGGGAAGCCCGGTGGCCGTCCAGGAACGCTCCACCGACCCCGCCGGGCTCGCCGCCACGGAAACCGCGCCCGCTCCTCGTGCGCCGGGCGCGCCGCTCCGCGACGTGGGCCCCGACGAGCACGGCTCCGGCCGTGCCGTCGCGGCCCACGCGCGGCCCCACCGCAGTACCCCGTACAGCACCAGCCTGCTGGTCTACGGAGCCAGGCAGGTCCGCCGGCTGCTCGGGCCGGCGCGCCGCGGCCCCGCCGCGGCGGAGGCCGTGACAACCGGCCTCCGTACCCCGCAGAGAGGCAGTGACCCGTGACCGACGCCCCCGCCCCGCACTGGCTCTTCCCGCTGCGCAAGCAGCCCAAGGACGCCCCCGCGCCGCAGGCGCGGCTGCTGGTCCTCCCCTACGCCGCCGCCGGCGCCGCCTCGCTGCGGCCGCTCGTGGCAGGACTGCCCGCCGGGATCGAGGTGCTGGGCGTCTCGCTCCCCGGCCGCGAACGCCGCTTCTCCGAACCGCCGGTGACCGGCCACATCGAGATCGTCACCGCCGTGACCCGCGAACTGGCCCAGCTGCCGACGCTGCCGACCTGGCTCTTCGGCCACAGCATGGGTGCCAGCCTGGCCCTGGCCTGCGCGCTGGCCGCCCCCGAACTCTGCGCCGGCGTCGCGGTCAGCGCCCGCAAACCGACCGGCGTCGCACTGGCGTCCATGCGCGGCCTGAGCGACGAGGAGATCGTCGGCTTCTTCGGCGCCGTCGGCAACACCGCGCCGAAGCTGCTGGAGGACCCGTTCTGGCGGGCCCGGCTGATCGAGCTCTTCCGCAACGACACCCAGCTCGACGAGGAGGTCTCGGCCGCCATCGAGGGTGCGCCGTTCCACCTGCCGGTCCTTGCCCTCGGCGGTGCCGACGACCCCTATGTGGCGGCAGCCGAGCTGGACGAGTGGGAGCAGCGCACCAGCGGCCGCTGCGAGGTGGTCGTGCTGCCCGGTGCGCACTTCTACCTGCTGGACCCGGCCAACCGCGCCGCTGTTCAGCAGGCGCTGGACCTGGTGCTGCGTCAGGCCCCGGTCCCGGCAGTCTGATTGCTCGCATGCCGGCCGGTCGACCGGCAGAACCGCTCGACCGGCAGAACCGGTAGATCGACCCCGCTGAGCTTCACTCCAGTTGCCTGTCCCTTGCCTGGGAGCGGTGGGTCGCCGGACAGCAGAATCGCCGAGGTGGACGAACCCGCCAGGGAGACGAACCCGGAGACACTCCGGGGAAGGAGGCAGAACGTGGTCGCAGCCCACCCGTCCGCTGACGGGGATGCCCTGCTCGACTGGAACGAGAGCCCGATCGGCCCGCCGCCGCTGGCCGTCAAGCGGGTGGTCGACGCGGCGGAGCGCCTGCACCGCTACCCCCGCGGCCTGCTGGAGGAGGTCACCGCGCTGGCCGCCGCCCACCACGGCGTCGGCACCGACCAGGTGCTGCTGATGGCCGGAGTGGACGAGGCCATCGACATGACCCTCTCCCTGGCCGACCGGGCCTGGGGCCTCAAGCCCGGATTCGACGGCTACCCGGACCGGGCGGCCGCCAACAACAAGCCGTTCCACCCGATCCCGCTCGGTTCGGACTGGCAGCCGCCGGCCGGACTGCCCGCGGGGCTCGGCGCCGGTGACATCGTCTACCTGGCCCAGCCCGGCAACCCGACCGGCAACCTGGTCCCCACCGCCTGGATCGACGCGCTGCGGTCCGTCGCCGGCCACGTCTTCATCGACGAGACCTACCAGGAGTTCTCCGACCGGCCCGGGATCCTCTCCCGCACCGGCGGTCCGCAGCCCGGCCTGCTGGTCTACCGCAGCTTCTCCAAGGCGGCCGGCCTCGCCGGGATCCGGCTCGGCTGCCTGGTAGGCGACGCGGCCACCATCGCCCGACTGGAGCCGATGCGACGCTTCATGCCGATCGACGCCGTCAGCCTCCACGCGGCGACCGGTCTGCTGGAGGAGCCGCAGTTCATGGTCCGTCTCGCCGAGTACGTCCGTGAGACCCGCGTCGACCTGTGCGCGATGCTGCGCGCCAGCGGCCTGTTCGCTGAGGTCCGCGAGTCGCAGACCAACTTCGTGCTGGCCCGGCCCGACGCGGCCGTGCACGAGGCGCTGCTCGCGGTCCTCGCCGAGGACCGGGTCCGGGTCAAGGACTGCGCCAACGTCGGCCTCCCCGGCTGGCTCCGCATCAGCGTCGGCACCCCGCAGGACCACGGCCGCCTGGGCCTTGGCCTGAGCCGGCTCGCCGCCTCGCTCGTCGAGCGCGCGGCCGCCTGAGACAGCACATCCGCACCACACGCAGCCCAGCACATCCACGCGGTGCATCCGCTCAGTACGTCCCCTCAGTACATCCGGATCGCAACAACCCATCGAGAGGTGACCCCATCATGACCATCCTCACTGACGACTTCGAGCGCCGGCTTGTCGACAACACCCAGCCGGTCCGCTACTTCTTCCTGGCCCAGGCCCTCCACCACGCCATGCACACGGGCCTGTTCAACGCGCTGAAGAAGGAGCCCGGCAGCACCGCGGAGGGGCTGGCCGAGCAGCTCGACCTCGACGCCTACCGCGTCGGCGGCCTGCTGCGCTACCTGCGCAACGAGGGCTACGCGGTCCTGGAGGAGGGCGGCTGGACCATCAGCGGCAAGGCGCTGGAGGTCCTGCCCTTCGCCCCCTGGTACGAGATGATGGTCGGCGGTTACGCGCCGTCCATGGACCAGCTCGGCGACATCCTGGCCGACGGCACCCGCTTCGCCACCCGCAACACCACCAAGGTGGGCGAGGGCAGCTGCGGCATCGGTGCCTACGACGCGCTGCCGCTGGTCGAGCAGATCCTCGACCCGGCCATGGCGAACCGCCCGGAGACATCGTCGACCTGGGCTGCGGCGACGGCAGCTTCCTGATGGACCTGCTGGTGGCCCAGCCGGACCTGCGCGGTCTCGGCGTCGAGCCCAACCAGGGGTCCGTGGAGCTCGGCGAGCGCCGCCGGGCGGAGCTCGGCCTGGAGGGCCGCTTCGACGTCGTCCAGGGCGGCGCCGCCGACGCTCTGACCCTCGACCTGCCGGAGAACGGCAAGGGAATCTGCTTCATGACCGCCTTCGTCCTCCAGGAGGTGCTGCAGCAGGAGGGTCCTGAGTTCGTCGAGAAGCTGCTGGCGCAGACCTTCGAGCGCTACCCCGAGGCCCGTTGGCTGGTCGTCGAGATGGACCACACCCCGCTCGCGCCGGTCATGGGCAGCCACGGCCTGGCGAAGACCTTCTACAACCCGTACTTCCTGATCCACCACATCACCGAGCAGCGCCTGGAGACCCGCGGCTGGTGGGAGGAGCTCTTCGAGCGCCTCGGCCTGACCGTCGAGGCCTCCGCCAACCCGGACCCCCGTGCCGACTCCACCGGTCTGCAGTTCGGCGTCCTGCTCTCCAAGAAGGCCTGACCGTAGGGGAGCTGTCCGGAAGGGGCGGCATGCTCGCATCGCGAGCGTGCCGCCCCTTCGGCGTTGCGTGACGTGGAGTCCGGGCCGACCACCGAAGCCGCCCTTGGCGGGGCGCCACGCCGCCGTCACCGGCATCAGGCCGTCTGCACCGCCAACGCCGTGGAACGTCGGCCAACGCCCGCAGACGCGAGGCCGTCCGCGCTCGCGGATACTTCACCGACGAGCAACGAGCGAGCGGCGTAGTCATCATGACTGTTCGTCACAGTACGGGGACGCATACGCCGAGCATGCGATCAGACGGCGGGCGCGACGGAAGCAATCAGAGTTCGGCGACGGCGGCGCGGGCCTCGCCGGGCCAGAGGTTGAGGTTGCTGAAGAGGCTCAGCATGCCGCCGCCTATGTAGCTGATCACGTCGCAGGCCGGCGGAATGAACGGCGTGATGTCGTTGGGGAGGTACTTCTTGACCAGGTTGGTGCCGAACGGGGAGACGATGTTGGCCCAGGGGCCGATGATCGCGGCGATGAGGGACAGGACGCGGTCGGCGGGCCAGCCGCCGCCTTCCATGGAGACGGCGACGGCTCCGATGACCAGGCCGGTCACGCCGAAGACCGTGTTGAACGCCGCCAGCACGAAGGAGAGCACATCGCTGGTGGTGCCCCAGCCGTCGGCGAAGTTCCTCACCTCGAACCATCGGAACAGCTGCCACACACCCATGCCGAGTACCGCGAGGCCGGCTCCTGCGCCCCAGCTGATGACGGGCCATTCGCCGAGGCCGGACAGGGGGGAGGTGAGGGCGACCGACGCAATGTTGGCCAGGGCCCCGATCCCGGTCATCACGTTTATCCACTCCTTCAACGGGCCGGCCCAGCTGTCGCCCATCGCCGTGCAGAAGTCCATCCAGCCCAGACAGGCTCCCTCGACGAAAGCGGCGAAGAATCCGAAGAAGTAGTAGAGCTCGAGGCCGGCGCCGAGCTCGGGCCCGTCCTCGGTGGATCGGGCCTGGCTGTCGAAGGAGGGCGGCCAGGAGATGCTCGCCGACTCGCCGGTGATGATGGTGCCGAGGACATGGCCGGGCACGGCGATCAGCAGCGTGAGCCCCTGCTCGACGGTGATGCTGGTGACGAGGTCGTTGCCGGCGAGCACGTTGAAGAAGTTCCAGGCCAGCAGGAGCGGGATGGCCAGCGGGCCTGTGAGCTCCGTATTGAGCAGGTTGTCGACCTCGTCGAGGCAGACCTGGATCGCCTCCAGGAGGGCGACGACGATGACGTCGAGGAAGGTGAGGAGGCCGTCGACGAAGTCCTCGGTCAGCTGCTCCAGCAGTTCACTGATGTTCAGGTTCGGATAGGTGGACGGGTCGTCGAACTGGATCTTGCTCATGATCCATAGCGCGAGGGTTTCCAGGTCATCGCCGAAGTCCTTGAAGTACTCCCACGTCGAAGGCTCGCTGAGAGCCTTCCAGAAGCCCGCGAGGGGGTCGTCGTCGGCGGGTGCGTCCGGCGCTTCGGCCGCGTCCATCCGGCGCTTGCACTCCTCGAGGATCTCCCTCATCGAGCGCGGTGCGGACGTGGACGTGAGGTGCGGTCCGTCGGCGCCGGGCCGGGTCCGGGTGCCGGCGGTGCCGCCCGCGCCCCCTGTGGGCGGGGGGAGCGCGCCGAAGGTCTGGTTGGTCACCAGGTGGGCGTGCGGGCTGGTGGTGATGTCGGACGGGGAGACAGCCGATCCGCCGCAGGCGGTCTGCGGGATCTGGTTGGTGTTGCCGGCCGTGGAGCTCGGGTCGGCGTACTGCTGCCAGCCCGGGCTGTTGGCCACGGAGAGGCTCGGGCTGACGTTGCCGGAGGCGGAGCCGATGGCGTTGTTGATCGTTTCCAGGAGGTCGTGGAAGTACGTCGAGTCCGGGCCGATGTTGCTGATCGCATTGCCCAGGGCCGCCTGTGCGGTGGAGAGGGCCGCTTTCACTCCCTGGGAGATGGCCTGCGCGGAGTTGAAGATGGCCGTGGCGTCGAACAGGGCCTTGAGGAAGTCGATGACGTCCTTGATGAACGCCTCGATGGCGGAGAAGACAGCCATGATGGCGTTGACGGCGTCTTCGATGCCTTTGATGATGATGCTGCCGATGTTGACGATCGCGTCGCCGATCTTGACCGCGATCTGCACGATGCCGTCAACGAGATCGACGCCGATGTGGTACACGGCCATCGCGGCGGACTTGATGCCCTGCCAGACGCTGTCCCAGACGTCCTCGATGTCGCCCCACAGGCTCTCGCCGATGACGTTGTTGTGGTGGGCCAGCTCGCCCAGGTAGGCGTCGCGGTCGTGGAACTCCTGGTAGCCGGGCCGGTCGGTGACGACGTCACGGTTGATGATGAACCCGGCCAGGCTCAGGTCCGCGCCGGTGCCCTTGGCCATCAGGTTCTGGACGGCGGTGTGTGCCTGGTCGGCGGTCATGACGGGGTTGTCGCCCTGGACGCCCGGGAACACGGGGCCGTTGTTGCCGGGACGCTGTGCGCCGGAGATGGCGTCGGGGGTGAAGGTGGTGTACCCGTCGGTCTTGTAGTCGAGCGTGCCGGTGGCGCTGGTGCCGCCGTTGCTGATGCCGGCCGTGCTGCCGGCGAGGTAGGCCTGTACCGGGCCGGCCGGTGCGGCCGGCACGGGGCCGAATCCCGGATCGGCGTCACTCCCGAACTGCTGCGGCAGGTCGGTGAAGGTCAGGGTGGGCGGGGCGAAGTCGGTCGCGAGGAGGGCCACGGTGACCACGCCCGTCGCGGTCGTGGTCACCGTGGCGGCCTGCCCGGTGCCGGGCCCGATGATCTGTACGGTGCCGTTGATGACGGCGCCGCAGGTCGTGGAGGCGTTGACCGTCAGACTGCGGTTGGCCACCGCCATACCGTTGGCGTCGGTCAGGGTGAACTGCGTGCGGTACGTCGCCACCTCATAGGTGTTGACCTGGGCCAGTGCGGGGGTGTGGTTCACCCAGCCGCCCGGCAGGAGCTGATGGAGCCTGAGCTCGCCCACGGCGTTGGCGGTGAACAGCGTGGGCGGGTCGTTGGGGAAGGAGGACGCGAACAGCGCGCCGACGCCCTCGTTGATGTTGCCGGTGGTGGTCGCCGTGCAGGAGATGGCCATGCTCGGCGCCCACTGGATCGTGTACTCGTCCGGGTTGTCGCTGTTGCTGAAGTACCCGGTCTGGGTCAGGAAGGACAGCGTCTCTGTGGAGTCGGTGAAGAACACCGAGGTCATCCCCTGGCTGTCGGTGACCGCTTGGGCGGAGGTGATCGTACCGACCGTGTTCACCGGCAGCACGATGCTGCCGTACTCGGGGTCGTAGAGGAAGGGCACGCCGTTGGTGTCGATGTACAGCGGCCTGAAGCCGTATGTCGCGCCTTCCCAGCAGGTACCGGCGAAAGACTGGGCCACGGTGGCGGGTGCCGGCGAGCTGGACGAGTAGGGGTTCTGTTCGGTGAGTTCGTCGCTGTCCACGCGCGAGAAGGAGTTCAGCGACTGATCGGCGGAATAGCCGGGGCTGGTGGTGACCATGACCCAGTTGCCGAACTGCCCGGCGATCGGAAACAGCGTCCAGTCCGCGAAAACCGGATTCCCTTCGTAGTTCACACCCACGCCCCCCAGCGTGGGGCTCTGCTGCCAAGCGCTTCCGTCGTAGGTGAGAGTTTCCATCTGCAGGATCTCGAGGTCGTTCTCCACTTGATCGCAGAAGGCGTACACGATCGGGAGGGGGTCGTTTCCGGTGGTGGCGATGGGAGCGCTGCTCGGGCCCTGGACGGCGGGGTTGTAGTAGGCCACTTTGAGGGTCTGCGCCGGGAACTCAAAGGCATAGGTGGTCGAGTCGATGGTGTTGTCACTGTTGAGCCAGCCCTGCCAGACCGTGCTCGACGAGTCGGCGGTGTCGGGTATGACGCAGAGGAAGTTCGGCTGACCGTTGGCGATGCACGCGACGACCGCCGTCGGTGTGCCCGTGGGGGCGCCGGGGATCGGGATCAGGGTCCACCCGTGCGCCGCACTGGGGTCCTGGGCCAGATAGTTCAGGGTGTACGTACCGGAGCCCTGGCCGCCGTCCGGGGGAGTGTCCGTGATGACGAAGGCCTCCGCCAACCCGTTCTTGAAGGGGTTGCAGAACGTTCCGACCCAGGGCGCCACGCTCTGCGGCGGGTTCTGGTCGAGACCGATCACGATGCTGTCGGTGTTGACGGCGTCCTGCATCAGGACGCAGTTGACCTGCGCGCTGAACGGTGCCGCAGGGGTGTAGGGCGACGCGGTGGGCATGACCATCTCCCTCGCTGACGGGTCAGAGGATGTTGACGGACCAGAGGACCGTGTCGGACTGGTCCAGGATCACGAGCCTGATCGGGAAGCGGTTCGGATCGAGGGCGAGCTGGGCGCCGTTGACCCCGGCACTCCACGTCACGGACCCCTGCGCGTCGAGGACCTGCAGATCGCCGTCGGTGGTGAACACCGCGCTGGATCCGGGCTCGGACCAGTAGATGCGTTCGGATGCCGTGTCCCAGTAGATGAACTGATCGGACTCCATCCGGAGTTCGTCGCTCCAGGGCCCGGCCATGGCGGTGCCGGGGGTGAACCACCAGCCGGGCGGGCAGTTGGCGATGCTCCCGTCGAAATAGCCCGGCTGCCCGGCCCGGAAGGTGGGCGACCCGGCGGCTGTGATCTCCAGGCAGGGGGTGGGCTCGCTGGACACGGTGAAGGTGTCGCCGGGACCGCCGCCGATGTTCACCGAGCTCCATACGACGGTCGTCCCGGACTCGTCGTAGACCTCCAGGTTGCCTGCCTGGGTGAACGCGGCGGAGTGCCCGGTGGAACTGCCGTCGCCGCCGGTGGTGCCGGTGGCCCAGGCCGGCTGGCCGAACCGGTCGAGCAGCACGAGGTTGCCGTCGAGCTGCATGACCAGCACCGCTCCGTCAGCGGCGAGCTGACCGCCGGGCGGGATCGCCGTGCCGGGCGGGCAGGGGGCCTGGACGCGGTTCGACAGCCAGAGCGGGGTGCCGTTGCCGTCGACGATCTGCACCCTGGACGGGGCGTCGGCGAACTGGAGCGTCGCACCCGCGTTTCCGGCCGTGCCCGACGACCAGAGCTGATCGCCGGAGTTGTCGACCACGCGCAGGTCGCCGTCCCAGGTCAGCACCGCGCCGCCGACATCACCGCCGAGCGGGAGTGACCACACCTGGGTGCCGCCGTCGGTGAACACCAGGCCGGTCGACTGCACCGCCAGCGCCATGCCGCTCTGGCCGCTGACGGTCGAGCCGACGGGCAGAGCGGTGCCGCCGGGCAACGGGCCGGTCAGGGCGACGGGCCGGAGCGCGGAGTTCTGCTGGACCTGGCATCCGGACCACTGGCCCGTGTAGCCGGGCAGCGTGGTGCTGAAGCTGCCGGACTCGTTGGTGAGCTCGTAGAGCCACAGGCTCTGGTCCGTGCCCACCACCAGCAGGGCGGGGATGTCGCCGGGCATCCGGTCCGGGGCGAGCTGCACCGGGTCGGTGCCGGACCCGCCGGCATAGATCTGCGACGCGGGTCCCATCATCGGCATCTGGCCGTTGAAGCAGGTGCCGATCTGCGGGATCGCGTAGACGCTGTTGTCCGAGCCGATCACGTACAGGGTCGTGTTGAAACCGGACACGGTCTGCCCGGCGACCGCCAGCTGAGCCCCCAGGTTCGGCACCGGCAGCGCCATCGCCTGGCCGAACGCGGCCGGCCAGACCATCAGGTTCCGTTGGCCGTCCTTCTCGTCGTCCAGGTAGATGGCGGCCGGGACGGCCGAATCGGTCTCGCTGACGGGCTGGACCACCGCGACCAGGCCCCCGGGGAAGACACCGCCGGCGTCCCCCACCCTGCCGCTGAGCCCGGGAGACTCCAGCGTGTGCCACAAGGTCATGTCGCCGGCTTCATCTCTGGGAGACAGCTGGATGAGATTGGCGGTGCCGTCCTGGTTGACGAACAGGTTGAAGTGGGGAACCCCGCTCGACCCGGGCGCCTCGGTCGGGGCCAGCAACTGCGTGTACCAGTCCAGTGCCCAGCGATCGTCGGTAAAGCCCTGGTAGGGATTCCAGGCGCTGCCGTTGAACGCGGTGACGACCAGCTGCTCGCTGTTGTCGGTGCCGTACAGGACCGGGCACGATCGGCCGCGGACCGGCGGGGTGTAGGCGACGCGCAGACTGGTGACGATCGGCACGGAGCCCACCGGGCACTGCGGCGACGTGCTCCACCCGTCCTCGGTCAGCTCCAGCTGACCCAGGTACCCCGAGGGCGCGCCGGAGCTGGATCCGTCGGTCCAGAAGACGTTGACCGTATCCGCGGTCGGGTCCCCGGAGCAGCCGACGACGGCCACGATCCCGCCGTAACGCCGCGAGCCACCGCTGAGGTAGTAGGGCCCGCCCGGCAGATCCTCCACGCTCCAGCAGACACCGCCGTTCGAGCTCAGATACCGCAGCACTCCCGACGCGTCGACGAACACCGCCTCCAGCGCCCCCGACCCCGCAGGCGCGCCGACCGGCACCGTGAACGGATTCCGGAACAGCGCCACGGGCGAGAAGCCGCCCCCTTGCGCAGGAGATGCCACATACACCGGCGAAGCCGCCGTCGAAGTCTTCACAGGTAACATCCGACCCGCTGTCGCCACCATGTGCATGCGCAGCTCGTCGGGGTGGCGGCTTGCCACGGGTGAAACGCCGACAGGTTCACCCGTTCGGCCTCGCCCGGCCGGAGCACCAGGATGCGACCAGCCGTGACCGAGGTGTCACCGGCGGCTGGGGAGCCTCCAGCTCCGGCGACCTGGCCGAGGCACCACCGGATGCAACCGCGGCCCGCGCACACCGCAAAACGCCCGACCGGGATACCCCGGCCGAGCGTCTCGCCACAACCCTTTCCGAGGCCAGTCGACCTCCGTGGTGCACCGATCCTTGTGGTTCGCCCCGCCGTGCTACGGAGCCCTGTGCGTGCCGGCCCCGTGGGGTGGGTGTCAGCGGGCCGGGCGGGCCGAGGCGGCGAGGGCCTTGCGATCGACCTTGCCGTTGCGGGTGAGCGGGAGGGTCTCCACCACGGTCCACAGCGCCGGCACCATATAGGAGGGCAGCTGCTCCTCCAGGGCCAGACGCAGCGCGTTCGGCGCGGGGCTCTCGCCCTCGGCCGGGACGACCGCGGCGACCAGGCGCTTGGTGGCGCTGTCCGCGCCGACGGCGAAGACCAGCGCGTCCTGGACGCCGGGGAGCTGGGCGATGGTGGCGCCGATGGCGGCCGGTTCGATCCGGTAGCCGCGCAGCTTCACCTGGTCGTCGGCCCGGCCCAGGAACCGCAGCCGGCCCCGGCCGTCGAAGCGGACCAGGTCCCCGGTGCGGTAGAGGCGCTCCACCAGGTCCGGTGAGAACCAGCCGAAGCGCCGTGCCGTCTCCGCCTCGTCGCCGACATAGCCGGTGGCCAGGCCCTCACCGGAGGTGTACAGCTCGCCGACGGCCCCCGGGGGCAGCAGCCGGCCCCGGTCGTCGAGGACGTGGACGCGGGTGCCCATCAGCGGCGTGCCGATCGGCAGCGGGCCGTCCACGTCCTGCGGCCGGGTGACCGAGTGCGTCGTGGTGAAGGTGGTGTTCTCGGTAGGGCCGTAGCCGTTGGTGACGACCAGGCCGGGGTGGCGCTCCAGCAGCCGGGCCACGTGTTCGTGCGGGACCACGTCGCCGCCGGTGAGCACCTGCCGCAGACCCCGCAGCGAGTCCGGGGCGAACTCGGCGAGCAGCCGGAAGAGCCCGGCGGTGAACCAGGCGACGGTGACCTCGCGCTCCACCAGGAACTCGCCCAGCTCGGTGGGGGAGGGCAGCGGCTCGGTGTAGACCTCCAGGGTCGCACCGGTCAGCAGCGCGCCCCACAGTTCCAGCGTGGACGCGTCGAAGGCCAGCGGCGAAAGCCGCAGCATGCGTGCCCGGGTCCGAGGCGGGCGTAGTCCGCGCCGTGCACCAGGCGGACGACGCCGCGGTGCGGCACACAGACGCCCTTGGGCTTGCCGGTGGAGCCGGAGGTGAACGCGACATAGGCGGGCCGCCCGCCGGCCCCGATCGACGGCAGCCGGGGCGCGGCCACGACCGTGGCCGCGGCACCGGCGTCCGGAGCGTTCCAGGAGGCGTCCCAGACGGGTACGGCGGGGACGCCCTCGGGCGGCGCCGTGCGCTCCCCGGGGCCGTACAGCACTGCTGCGGGGCGGCACTTGTCGACGATCGCGGCGAGGTGTGCGGGCGGGGCGCCGAGATCCACGCCGACGTATGCGGCCCCGGCCTGGACGGTGCCGAGCACGGCCACGATCTCGGCGACTGATCTGGGCAGCCCGATCAGCACCGTGTCGCCGGGACCGACCCCCGCCTCGCCCAGCAGGCGAGCCTGGACCGTGACGTCGGCGGCGAGCCGGCGGTAGGTCAGTTCCGTGTCGCCCTCGCGGACGGCGACCGCGTCCGGATGACGGCGGGCGATCCGGTGGAACAGCTCCTCCAGGGGGGCGGTCGGGAAGTCCCGGTCGGTCTGGTTGATCCGGTGCAGCAGTGCCCGCCGCTCGGCGGAGATGCAGCGGATGTCCTCCACCGGCCCGGAGCCGGCGGCCAGTTCGGCGACGGCCGCCAGCAGATCGGCGGTGAAGCCGGAGAGTTCCGCCGCGGTCCAGACACCGGTCAGGCAGCTGGTCGCACCGGACCAGTCCTCGCCGCGCCAGTCGGCGGCCAGGACGAGTTCGACGCCGTCGCCGAGCACGGCGTCCGGGCCGAAGCCGACCTGCACCGGCCCGGCCTCGTCTGCGGAGCCGGAGCCGGAGCCGGAGTCGGAGTCGGAGTCGGAAGCGGAGTCGGAAGCGGAAGCGGAAGTGGATGCGGCGGTGCGCAGCCGGGTGTCGACGGTGCAGAGAAGGTCATCGGTGTTCAGGTCCTCGTCGACCTCGACGGTGACGGTCCCGCCGCCACAGCGCACCGGCAGCACGCGGCAGCCGGTCCAGCGGGTCAGGGTCAGCGCGTACGCGGTCAGCAGCAGCGCGTCGGGGCCGATGCCGAGCTTGGCGCAGCGTGTCGTCACATCTGCGCTCACCTGCGCGATCGGGGCCATCAACGCCCGCAGGGCCGGGCCTCCCGAGGAGGCCTGGCCCTGAAGGTCGCTGGGGAAGGCCAAACGGTCTTCCTCCTCGTTCATCGCGCCACCGTGTCCCCGCCGCCGATCAGCTCGGCCTGGCCGCGCACCGTGCCGGCGCGGAGCACGTCCATGGTGCGCACGGCCTGGCCGGTGGCCTGCCGGATCCGCTCCACCAGGGCGACGAGCAGCAGCGAGTCGCCGCCGGCGTCGAAGAAGTTGACGTCCTCGGGGACCTCGTCCACCTCGAGGACCTCCCGCCACAGGGTGCGGACCAGGGTGAGCCGGTCGGCGGCGGGGACGGTGAGTACGGGCTGGGTCATGGTCGAGCCTCCTGGTTGTGTGGGATGTGCGGTGTCGGTGCGGTGTCAGCGACGGCGTGCGGTGATCGGGACGTGCTTGTAGCCCGAGGCGAAGTTCGAGATGAGCCGCTCCGGCCGGCCGGCCGGGCGGAAGTCGTGGTAGCGGGAGAGCAGTTCCTCGAAGAGGAGGCCCAGCGACGCGCGGGCGACGCTGTGGCCGACGCAGTAGTGCGGGCCGATGCCGAAGGACAGGTGCTTGTTGGGGCGGCGGCGGATGTCGAAGCGCTCTGGGTCGGCGAAGACCTGCCCGTCGCGGTTGGCCGCGCCGAGCCAGACCACAACGGCGTCGCCGGCTGCGATCGGAGTGCCGCGCAGCACGGTGTCCCGGGTGGCGTAGCGCATCACATGGTTGACCGGGGAGGCCCAGCGCAGCGCCTCCGCGTAGGCGGACTGGTTGAGCTCCGGGTGCGCCGCCCAGTCGGGCAGGACGTCGCTGTCGATGAACTCGGCCATGACGAAGGTGGGCGCGTGCGGGGTGGTGACATTGGCGCCGAGCAGCAGGCTGTAGCAGTTGGAGACGACCTCGCCCGGGGACATCAGCCGGCCCTCGAAGCGGGTCGACATCAGGGCGCTGAGCAGGTCCGTGCCCAGGTTCTCGGAGCGGTGCCTGATCAGGTCCTGGAAGTAGGCGAAGAGTTCCAGGTGTGCGGTGCTGAGTGTGGCGGCGCGGCCGCCCGGCTCCTGGAAGTCGGGGTCGTCGGCGGCGATGCACATGGTGGTGACCCGGGTCAGCCAGTCCCAGTCCGTCCGGGGCAGGGCCATCATGGTGCCGGTCACCCACATGGGCATGGCCATCATGGCGGCGGCGAAGTCGAAGACCCCGCCGTCGCCCAGCGGCTCCAGCAGCTCGACGATCAGCGAACGGATCTGCTCGCGCTGCCGGGCCACGGACTTGCTGGTCAGTTCGCGCTTGAGGCGGGCCTGCCGGGCCGTGTGCAGGGGCGGGTCGGTGACGGCCAGCTGCTGGCCGCCGGCCGGGTCGTCGGTGCCGAGCAGGTCCAGCAGGGTGCCGCGTTCGGAGGTGAAGGTGTCGGTGTCCCGAAGCACCGCGTCGGACTCGCGGTAGTGCACCACGGACCAGAATCCGCGGTCCGCGTCCACCTGCTGCCAGTGCAGGTGGTCCAGGGCGCGCAGCTCACGCCAGAGACGCGGGGCGTCGCCGTGGCTGTAGAGCCGCGGGTCGACCAGGTCGGGTCCCGCCGGCTGGAAGGGGCACCGGGAGACCGGTGCCTCGGTCACGGACATGGTTCAGCGGCCCCTTTCGAGCTCGTCGACGACGGTCCGCAGCAGCGCCTCGGCGCCCGCCGTCTCCGTCAGGTACATGTGTTCGCCGTCCAGTTCGACGGCCCGGAAGCCGGCGGTGGTCTCGGCGGCCCACTGGGCCGACTCCGCGGCGCTGACCAGGCGGTCGTTGCGGCCGCGCAGTGCGGTGACGGGCACGTCGAGCAGTTCGGCGTGGGCGGAGCGGTAGTCCTCGTGCATGGCGTTGTCGGCGCGCAGGAACGGCATCATCACCGCGAGCAGCTCGGGGTGGTCCATGGCCGGGTGGCGGTAGCCGGCGACCCGGCGCAGGCCTTCGAGGAAGGCCTCGTCGTCCAGGTGGCTGACCCGCTCCACCTGCCGGTCGCGCGGGCCGGGGGCGCCGCTGACCAGCAGCCGGGCGACGGTCGTGCCCTGCCGGGCCAGCCGCCGGGTCAGCTCGAAGGCGAGCTCGGCGCCGAGGCTGTGGCCGAAGAGGGCCACCCGCTCGGCGGCCTCGCCGAGCGCGGTGAGCTGGTCGAGGACCCGGGGGAGGGCCTCGTCCATGGCCTGGTCGACATCGGTGAGGGCGGTCTCGAAGTAGCGCTCCTCGCGGCCGGGGAGCTGTACGGGCAGCAGCGTCATCCCCTCGGGGGCCAGCGTGCGCCACTTGCGGAAGAACCCGGCGCCGGCGCCGGCGAAGGGCAGGCAGATCAGGGCGGTGGGGCGGGTCAGCCGTACGGCCTCTGCGGTGGTGGTCGGGGCGGTGGTGGTCGTCATCGGATCTGCCTCTCAGGCCGCGCTGTTGTGGCGGGTGGTCGCGAGTGCGTCGGCGCTCCAGCGCTCCAGCACCGCCTGCCGGTCGCCCGCGCGCAGCTCCCGCATCAGCGCGTCGATCCGGTCCGTGCCCCGCACGCTGCACACCGTGCGGCAGCGGTAGGTGATCAGCACGACGTTCTCCTCGGGTTGCCAGGAGTAGCCGAAGTACGAGGTGTTGGCCATGACGGACTGCCTTTCTCCGGGTCGGGGCGGCCGGGCGGGTCAGACGGGCTGGATCTCGCGGGCGGGGTGGTCGGCGGGGTGGTCGGCGGGCCGGACCTGGTCGGGCACCGAGGAGGGGGTGGTGAGCTTGAAGCGGCGCAGCAGCGGGCCGGCCAGCGCGGTGGTGATCAGCGCCACCAGCACCATGACGGTGAACAGTTCGCTGGAGATCAGGCCGAGTTGGTGGCCGATGCCGAGCACGACGATCTCGGTGAGGCCGCGGGTGTTCATCAGCGCGCCGAAGGCCAGCGCGTCACGCCCGCTCATCCCGCCCAGGCGGGCCGGGAGGGCGGAGCCGAGGTACTTGCCGACGGTGGCCACCGCCAGCGCCGCGATCAGGAGCAGCAGCCCGGACAGACCCAGCCGGCGAATGTCCACGGAGAGGCCGGTGAGTACGAAGAAGACCGGCATCAGCAGCGCTGCGGCCCGGTCCAGCGGATTCCCGACGCGCTGCACCAGCTCGTCCCCGAGCCCGCGCTCCGCGCCGCTCCGACGCGGCATCAGCAGGCCGAAGGCGAAGGCGCCGAAGATGGGGTGGATACCGATCCAGGAGGTGACGAAGGCGGAGAGCAGCACCCCGCTGATCACCAGGGCGGTCAGCGAGCTGTCACCGCCGCGCTCGTTCAGCCGGGCCAGCGCCCGCCGCAGCAGCGGGCGGACGGCCAGCATCACCACGCCGAAGGCGGCGGTCAGACCGAGCACCCGGAGGAAGCCGTCCGTCCCGCCGGAGCTCGCCAGCGCGGTGACCAGCACCAGCACGCACCAGGCCGCGACATCGCACAGGGCGGCGCAGGTCATCGCCAGGCCGCCGATCCTGGTCCGGGTCAGTCCCTGGTCGCGGAGGATGCGGGCCAGCACCGGAAACGCGGTGATGGAGAAGGCGGTGGCCACAAAGAGCACAAAGGCCAGCGGGCGCACCCCGCTGCCGACCTGCTGGTGCTCGATGAGGGCTGCGAAGCCGCCGCCGAGTGCGAAGGGCACCGCCATGGAGACCACCGCCAGGACGCCCACCGTGCGCGTGCTGCCGCGCATATGACGTCCGTCGAGCTCCCAGCCGCAGAGGAACATCAGCACCGCCAGCCCGAGATTGGCGATGGCCGACAGCGGCAGGCGCGCGGCGGCGGGGAAGATCAGGTCGGGCAGGTTGCCGGGCAACAGCCCCAGCGCGCTCGGCCCGAGCAGCAGACCGACGGTGATCTCGGCGACCACGGGCGGTTGGTGCAGCCGGCGGAGCGGCCTTGTCAGGAGAGCGCAGACAGCGATGACGATAGCGATGTCGGCGAGAACCACTGCCTCCACCGGGAGCGCGCCGGATGATGCCACTTCATCCTCCATAAGGCGAAGCCGCCCCGACGGCGGCTGGGTGCGAATGTGGGTGCGGGAACATCAGCGAGTGTGGCGACCGGGGCCCAGTGGACTGAAGGAAAGCGGGCGGCAACTGCGTGGTTGCCGGTGTGCCGCAACGGCTGTGCCGCCCGGATCGGGGGATCCGGGCGGCACAGGGGCGGAGCCGGGGCGGGGTCAGACAGCGGCCCCGGCCCTGGTGCTCGCCACGATCAGGCTCTTGGGCCGCATGTCGGTCCAGGCCTCCTCGATGTGGTCGAGGCAGGTCTCCCGGTCCTCGGGGCCGCGGACGATCGTCCAGCCGGCCGGAACGGCGGCGAAGCTGGGCCACAGCGAGTACTGGCCCTCGTCGTTGACCAGAGCGAGGTAGGACTGGTCCGCGTTCTCGAACGGGTTGGCCATGACGGACTCCTTCTGCTGAATGTGCGTGATCTTCTGGGTGTGCCGGTGCTGGTGTCTCTGGGGTGCCGGGCCGGTGCCGGCGGATGGTGGCGGGCGGGCGCTGCGGAGGCGGGTGTGGTGGGGGCGGTCAGGCACGGAGCAGCTCCTCGAACTCGTCGAGCTCCTCGTCGCTCAGCTCCACCAGCGACTCCGGCTCGGGCGCGGCGTCCGCCGGGTCCTGGGGTTCTCCGCCCGGGTCCGCCGCGGTCGCGACGAGCGCGATGCCGGCCGGGGTCTTGGCGGCGAAGACGTCACGCGGGGCGAAGACGAGGCCTGCCTTGCGTGCGCGGGCCACGAGCTGGATGGAGGTGATGGAGTCGCCGCCCAGCTCGAAGAAGTTGTCGTCGATCCCGATCCGGCCGAGGCCGAGGAGGTCGGCGACGAGTGTGCAGAGCAGTTCCTCCTGCGGGGTGCGCGGGGCCCGGCTGCCGGTGCTGCCGGTGAACTCGGGTGCGGGCAGGGCCTTGCGGTCGAGCTTGCCGGTGATGGTGACCGGCAGGGCCTCCAGGATGACGAAGGCGGTCGGGACCATGTACTCGGGCAGGGTCGCGGCCAGGTGCTCGCGCAGCGTGTGGGTGTCGAGGACGGGTTCGGCGTCCTCGGTCGGTACCACGTACGCCACGATGTGCTTGATGCCGGGCTGGTCCTCGCGGACCAGGACGGCGGTCTGGTCGACGAGCGGGTGCCGGCGCAGGGTGGTCTCGATCTCGCCCAGTTCGATGCGGAAGCCGCGGACCTTGACCTGTTCGTCGGCGCGGCCGGCGAACTCCAGCTGGCCGTCGTGGGTCCAGCGGGCCAGGTCGCCGGTGCGGTACATCCGCGAGCCCGGTGCGCCGAAGGGCGAGGCGAGGAAGCGTTCGGCGGTCAGCCGGGGCTGGTTGACGTAGCCGCGGGCCAGGCCGTCACCGCCGATGTAGAGCTCGCCGGTGGTGCCGGGCGGGACCGGGCGCAGGGCCTGGTCCAGCACATAGACCTGGGTGTTGGCGATGGACCGCCCGATCACGGGCTTGTGGCCCGGGGTGAGATCGGGCGAGACCGTGGCCCAGACGGTGGTCTCGGTGGGGCCGTAGGCGTTGAACATGCTGCGGCCCGCGGACCAGCGGTCCAGCAGCGGCTGGGGCAGGGCCTCGCCGGCCACCACCAGGGTGGTCAGGGTCGGGACGCTCTCGGGGTCGAGGGCGGCCAGGACCGAGGGGATGAGCGTGGCGTGGGTGACGCCGTGCTCGGCGATGAGCTCGACCAGCTGTTCGCCGGGGAGCCGGGACTCGCCCGGGGCCAGCACGAGCCTGGCTCCGGTCAGCAGGGCCATGGCGCACTCGAAGACGATGGCGTCGAAGCCGGGGGAGGAGAACTGCAGGACGGTGCTGTCGTCGGTGACGTTCAGGTGGGTGGTCTGGGTGTGGGCAAGGGCGGCGAGGCCCTGGTGGGTGACGGCGACTCCCTTCGGGGTGCCGGTGGAGCCGGAGGTGTAGATGACGTAGGCGGTGTCGCGGAGGTCGGCGCCGGGGTCGGGGTCGGTGGCGGGCTGTCGGGCGAGGGTCTCCTGCAGTGCGAGGTCGTCGAGGTGGAGGGTGTGGGGGTAGGGCAGCTCCGTCCGGCCGGTGGTGACCAGGAGGGTCGGGGCGGCGTCGGTGAGGATGTGCTGGATGCGGTCGGCGGGGTAGGCGAGGTCGATGGGGATGAAGGCGGCGCCGGTCTTGGTGACGGCGAGGACGGTGGTGATCCAGTCGGTGCCGCGCGGGAGGGCGAGGGCGACGCGGGTGTCGGGGCCGATGCCGTGGCGGTCGGCCAGGTGGTGGGCGAGCCGGTTGGCGCGCTCGTTGAGCTCGGTGTAGGTCAGCTGGGTGTCGTCGCAGATCAGTGCGGTGGCGTCGGCTCTGCGTGCGGCCTGGCGCTGGAAGAGCTCGGCGAAGGTGGCCGGCGTCACCGGCACCGGTGCGCCGTTCCACTCGTGCAGGACCAGCGCGCGCTGACGTTCGGTGAGGAGTTCCACCTCGCCGACGCGCAGGTCCAGGCCGGTCGCCAGCGCCGACAGCAGCTGCTCCAGCTGCTCCGCCAGCCGGCTCACGGTGTCCTCGCGGTAGAGGTCCGACCGGTAGCCCAGCTCCAGCCGCCAGCCGGCCTCACCGGGGTGCACCGAGAGGCTCAGCGGATAGTGGATCACCGGCGGCTGCTCGTCGCCCTCGTAGGTGCGCACCTGCAGCTCTTCCGACTGGAGGGTCGCGTTGTCCCAGTCCAGGTTCTGGAAGACCACCGCGGTGTCGAAGAGTTCGGCGTGCCCGGTGTGGCGCAGCAGGGCGGAGAGACTGGTGTGGTGGTGCGGGGTGAGCGCGGCCTGCTGGTCCTGCAGGTCGGTGAGGACGGCGGCGAGGGTGCGGCCGGGTTCGAGGGTGACCCGGACCGGGACGGTGTTGATGAGCAGCCCGACCAGTTCCTCGACGCCGGGGATCTCCGGCGGCCGTCCCGACACGGTGGCGCCGAAGACGACGTCCTGCCGGCCGGTCAGGGTGGAGAGCAGCAGTGCCCAGGCGCCCTGGACCAGGGTGTTGGAGGTCAGCCCCCGGGAGCGGGCGGCGGCCGACAGGGCCGTGGCGGTCTCGGTGCCCAGCTGGGCGACGACCCGGGCCGGCGGTGTGCTCAGGGTGGTGCCCGCTCCGGGGGCGACCAGGGTCGGCTCCTCCAGGCCGGCCAGCATCTCGCCCCAGGCGGTCAGACCCGCCTGCTGGTCCTGCGCCGTGAGCCAGCTCAGGTAGGTGCGGAAGGGCACCGGCTCCGGCAGCGCCGCGGCGGCGTTCCCGCCGGCCCGGTAGATCCGCAGTGTCTCGTCGAAGGCCCGGGTCATGGACCAGCCGTCCCAGACGAGGTGGTGGCTGGTGATGACGAGGATGTGCTGGTCGGCCGCCAGCCGGAGGAGGGCGAGGCGGAGCATCGGGGGGTTGGCCGGGTCGAAGCGGGTGGCGCGGTCGGCGGCGAGCAGTTCGGCGGTGCGGGCCTGCTGCCGATCGGGTGCGAGCCCGGTGAGGTCGTGCTCGGTCCAGGGGAGGTCGGCGTGGCCGGGGATGATCTGCACGGGTTCGCCGTTGGTGCGCAGGGCGAAGCCGGCGCGCAGGGCGGGGTGGCGGTCGAGCAGGGCCGCGAAGGCGTCCCGCAGCCGTCCGGCGTCCAGCTCGCCCGTCAGCCGCAGCGGCATCTGCATGGCGTAGGGGTCGGTCCCCTCGCTGTCGTAGAGCGCGTGGAAGAGCAGACCCTCCTGCAGCGGGGTGACCGGCCAGATCTCGTCCACCGGGCCGAAGCCGAAGCTGAGTTCGGCGAACTCGACGCCCTCCAGCTCCAGCAGCGGGCCGTCCGCCGGGGTGAACGGGGCCGCGTCGTCCAGGTCGACCGCGACCTCCGCCAGGGCGGCGACGGTCTTGCCGGCGAAGATGTCGCGCGGGGCGAGGACCAGGCCTGCCCGGCGGGCCCGGGTGGCGAGCTGGATGGAGGTGATGGAGTCGCCGCCGAGCTCGAAGAAGCTGTCGTCGATGCCCACCCGCTCCAGTCCGAGCACCTCGGCGTAGAGGCCGCAGAGCAGGTCCTCACGCGGGGTGCGCGGGGCGCGGCTGTCCGCGGCGCCGGTGAACTGCGGTACCGGCAGCGCCCTGCGGTCGAGCTTGCCGGTGGCGCCGACGGGCATGGCGTCCAGGACGACGAAGGCTGCGGGGATCATGTAGTCGGGCAGAGTCGCCGCCAGATGTGCGCGCAGGCTGCCGGTGTCCGGGGCCGTCGCGCCGGAGGGGACCACATAGGCCGCCAGCCGCTTGACGCCCGGATGGTCCTCGCGGGCGACGACCGCCGCCTGGTCGACCTCCGGGTGCCGGCGCAGCGCCGTCTCGATCTCGCCGAGCTCGATGCGGAAGCCGCGGATCTTGACCTGCTCGTCGGCCCGGCCGAGGAACTCCAGCTCCCCGTCCTTGGTCCAGCGCACCAGGTCGCCGGTGCGGTACATGCGCTCGCCCGTGGCGCTGAAGGGTGAGGCCACAAAGCGTTCGGCGGTCAGTGCGGACCGGTTGACATAGCCCCGGCTCAGTCCGGCGCCGGCGATGTAGAGCTCTCCGGGCGAGCCCGGCGGGACCGGGCGCAGCGACGGGTCCAGCACATAGCACTGGGCGTTCTCGACGGGGCGTCCGATCCTGCTGGTGACGTCCCCGGCGATGCGGCTGTAGGTCGAGTCCACGGTGGTCTCGGTGGGCCCGTAGAAGTTGTAGGCCGGGACGGGGCCGTTGCCCAGCTCGGTCCAGAGACCGGGGTCGACCAACTCGCCGCCAAGCGAGATCAGCTTCGGCTGGTAGCCGGGGACCTTCATCAGGCCCGCCGCCAGCAGCTGGGTCGCGAGCAGCGGGGTGACGCTGAGCGAGTCGATGCCGTGCCGTGCCGAGTAGGCGATCAGCCCGTGTGCGTCGCGGCGCAGGTCCTCCTCGATCAGGTGCAGCTCGTGTCCGGCGACCATGCGCAGCAGGTCTGCCCAGGCGGCGTCGAAGCCGAAGCCCGAGACCAGCGCGACCTTGAGTCTGCGCACCCCCGCCTCGGCCGCCGTGGGCAGCATGTAGCCGTTGTTCTGGGCGTGGAACATATTGACGATGTTGCGGTGGGTCACCGCCACACCCTTGGGGCGGCCGGTCGAGCCGGAGGTGTGGATCACATACGCGAGGTGTCCGGGCAGCAGCGGCCGCGGGCGGTCGTGGTCCTGGGGGTCGTGGTCGGGCAGCTGCTCGCCCGCCGCCGCGACCTCCTCGACCGGCAGCACCGACCAGGCGGCGGAACCGTCCGGGGTCCGGGGGGCCTGCGGCACCTGGGCGGCGGTCGCGGCGTCGGTCACCACCACCACGGGCCGGACGTCGCCCAGCAGTCCGCTGATCCGCTCCTGCGGCCAGCTCAGCTCGGTCGGCAGATAGGTGCAGCCGGCCTTGAGGATGCCGAGCACGGCGACGACGGCGTCGACGGAGCGCGGCAGCATCACCGCGACCAGGTCGTCGGTGCCGGCGCCGAGCGCGATCAGCCGGTGGGCGAGCCGGTTGGCCGCACGGTTCAGCTCGGCGTAGCTGAGCGTCCGGTCGCCGACGACCAGCGCGGTCTCGTCCGGGGTGGCCCTGACCTGGTCCTCGAAGAGCCGGGGCAGTGCCACGTCGTGGGACCGGCCCTCGGTCGTGCTCCAGGCCGACAGCTGCGCCTGCTCCTCCTGGGACAGCAGCGAGACGCGGCCCAGCAGCTGGTCGGGGTCGTCGGCGAAGGCCCCCAGCACGCGGGTGAGGCGCTCGGCCAGCCGCTGCGCGGACTCGGCGTCGAACAGGTCGGGCCGGTAGCTGATCTCGACGCGCAGCTCGGTTCCGGGGAAGACGTCCAGGCTGAGCGGGAAGTGGGTGAAGCCTCCGGTCTCCTGACCGCCCGCCTGCTCCAGCGGCCGGAGGTTCAGCGTGGCGGTGCGCAGGGTGTCGTCGTCCCAGGGTGCGTTCTGGAAGACGATCGAGGTGTCGAAGAGTTCGGTGTGCCCGGTGCGGCGCAGGATCGCCGGCAGACCGGTGTGGTGGTGCGGGGTGAGCGCGGCCTGTTGGTCCTGGATGCCGGCGAGGAAGGCCGTCAGACTCTGCGCCGGGTCGAGCGCGACCCGGACGGGGACGGTGTTGATGAGCAGGCCGACCAGGTCCTCGACGCCGGGGATCTCCGCGGGGCGTCCCGAGACCGTCGCGCCGAAGACCACGTCCTGCTGGCCGGTGAGCGTGGAGAGCAGCAGTGCCCAGCCGCCCTGGACCAGCGTGTTGCCGGTCAGTCCGCGGGAGCGCGCCATGGTCTGCAGGCGCCGGGTGCTCTCCTGGTCCAGCGAGGTGACCACCCGGACCGGCAGCACCGGCAGGTCCGAGGAGGCGCCGGGCGCCACCAGCGTCGGCTCGGGCAGGTCCGCCAGGTGGGCGGCCCACGCGTCCAGCGCGGCGTCGGCGTCCTGGCCGGAGAGCCATTCCAGGTAGCGGCGGTAGGGGACGGGCTCGGGCAGTGCGCCGGGCTCGCCGTGGGCCTCGTAGTGGGCCAGTACGTCGCCGATCGCGCGGGTCATCGACCAGCCGTCCCAGACGATGTGGTGGCCGGTGAGGAGCAGGACGTGCTGCCGCGGCGTCAGCCGGATCAGGGTGACCCTGACCAGCGGGGGCCGGGCGATGTCGAAGCGGGTCGCCCGGTCGGCGGCCAGCAGGTCGCGGGTGCGGGCCTGCTGCGTGTCGGAGTCGAACGCGGAGAGGTCGTGCTCGGCCCAGGGGATCGGCGTCTCCGCGGCGATGATCTGGACGGGCTCGCCGCCGGTGCGGACGGTGAAGCCGGCGCGCAGCGCGGCGTGACGGTCCAGCAGGCTCTGGAAGGAGGCGCGCAGCCGGGCCGGGTCCAGCTCCCCCTCGACCAGCAGCGGGATCTGACCCACATAGACGTCGCCCGGGCCTGTTCCGTCGTCCGCGCCCTCGTACAGGGCGTGGAAGAGCAGTCCGTGCTGCAGCGGAGCCAGCGGCAGGATCTCCTCCACCGGGCCGTGGCCGGCCGTGAGTTCGGCGTACTCGGCCTCGCTCAGGGCCACCAGCGGCCCGCTGGGGACGGCGGCCTCGACCTCGGCGACCGGGTCGGGCTCGGTCGCCCGCTCGGCGAGCCGGACCACGGTCTTGCACTCGAACACATCGCGTGGGGCGAGGACGAGCCCCGCCGTGCAGGCCCGTGCCGCCAGCTGGATGGAGGTGATGGAGTCGCCGCCGAGCTCGAAGAAGCTGTCGTCGATGCCGACCCGGTCGAGGCCGAGCAGTTCGGCGACGATGGAGCAGAGCAGCTCCTCGCGGGGGGTGCGCGGGGCGCGGCTGGCGGCGCTGCCGGCGAACTCGGGCGCGGGCAGCGCCTTGCGGTCGAGCTTGCCGGTGACGGTGGCCGGGAAGGCGTCGAGGAGGACGAAGGCACCGGGAACCATGTAGTGGGGCAGCGTCGCGGACAGGTGCTCGCGCAGGTCCTCGATCTCCGGCGCCCCGCCGTTGGGGACGATGTAGGCCACCAGACGCTTGACGCCGGGCTGGTCCTCGCGGACCAGGACGATGGCCTGGCCGATCTGCGGGTGGCTGCTCAGGGCGGTCTCGATCTCGCCGAGCTCGATGCGGAAGCCGTGGATCTTCACCTGGTGGTCGGCGCGGCCGACGAACTCCAGCTGCCCGTCGCCGGTCCAGCGGACCAGGTCGCCGCTGCGGTACATCCGCTCGCCGGGGGCGCCGAACGGGCAGGCCATGAAGGCGGTGAGGGTCTGCGCCGGATCGTTGACATAGCCGCGGGTGACGCCGGGGCCGGCGATGTAGAGCTCCCCGGTGAAGCCGGGCGGCACCGGACGCAGGTAGGGGTCCAGGACGTAGAGCCGGGCGCCCGCGATCGGCCGGCCGATGACCGGCAGGTCCCCGGCGTTCAGCGGCTCGGAGGCGGTGACGATGACGGTGGTCTCGGTGGGGCCGTAGACATTGTGGAACCGGCGGCCCGGAGCCCAGCGCTCCAGGAGGGCCGGCGGCAGGGCCTCGGCGCCGACCGCCAGGGTGGTCAGGGTCGGCACGCTCGCGGGGTCGATCGCGGCCAGCAGCGAGGGCACGATGAACATGTGGGAGACGCTGTGGCGGGCGATCAGTTCGACCAGCTGCTCCCCGGGGAGCCGTGACTCGCCGGGGGCGAGCACCAGCCGCGCACCCGACAGCAGCGACATGCCCAGTTCCATGACGATGGCGTCAAAGCTGGGGGAGGAGAACTGCAGGACGGCGCTGTCGGCGGTGATCCGCAGCCGCGTGCGCAGGCTCTGCACCAGACCGGCCAGGCCGAGGTGGGTGACGTCGACACCCTTGGGGATGCCGGTGGAACCCGAGGTGTAGATGAGGTAGGCGGTCTGCGCCGGGCTGATGCCCGACTCGGGGTTGCCGGTGGGGCGGTGGCGCAGCGCCTCCTGGAGGGCGGATGCGTCCAGGTGCAGCACATGCGGGGCGGCGGTGTCGTGGGCCAGCGGGGTCCGGCTCGTGGTGAGCAGAACCGTCGGCTGCGCGTCGGCCAGGATGAGCTCGATGCGGTCGAGCGGGAAGGCCAGGTCGACGGGGACGAAGGTGGCGCCGGTCTTGGTGACCGCGAGGACGGCGGTGATCCACTCGGTGCCGCGCGGCAGTCCCACGGCCACCCGGGCACCCGGGCCGACGCCGTACTCCGCGGTGAGGTGGTGGGCGAGCCGGTTGGCCGCGTGGTTCAGCTCGGTGTAGCTGAGCGCGGTGTCCTCGCAGAGCAGGGCGACGGCGTCGCCGCTGCGGTCCGCCTGGGCCTCGAACAGCTGGGCGAGGGTGGCGGGGGCCGGCGGCTCCTCGGCGGTGTTCCACTCCCGCAGCACGCGGTCGAGCTCCGGCGCGGAGAGCAGCGGGACCTGGGCCACCATCCGCTCCGGCTCCTCGGCCAGGACGGTCATCAGCTGCTTCAGGCACTCCACCAGGGACTGGACGAAGGAGGCCGTGAAGAGGTCCTGCCGGTAGCTCAGTTCGATGCGCAGCTCGGGGCCGGGGAAGACGACCAGGGTGAGCGGGAAGTGGCCGAAGCCGCGACTGTCCTGGGCCTCCTCCGGCAGCAGGTCCAGCTGCTCGCCGCGGAGGAAGCCGGCCTCCCACAGCCCGTCCGAGTCGGCGTCGGCGGCGAAGTTCTCGTACCCGGTGTGGGTGTCGAAGAGCTCGTCGAAGCCGGACCGCCGCTGGATCTGGGCCAGGCTCAGGTGGTGGTGCGGGGTCAGTGCGGCCTGCTGCTCCTGGATGCCAGCCAGCAGTGCGCCCACCGGCTGGACGGGGCTGAGCGTGACGCGCACCGGCACAGTGTTGATCATCAGGCCGACCATCTGCTCGACCCCGGGCAGCTCCGGCGGGCGGCCGGAGACGGTCGCGCCGAAGACCACGTCCTGACGGCGGGTGAGGGTGGCGAGCAGCATCGCCCAGGCACCCTGGAGCAGGGTGTTCATGGTCAGGCCCTGGGCGCGGACCGAGGCGGTGACCCTGGCGGTGGTCTCCTCGTCCAGCGAGCCCACCACCCGGGCCGGCAGCGCGGCCAGCGTGGCGCCTGCGCCGGGGGCGACCAGGGTCGGCTCCTCCAGACCGGCCAGCGCCTCACCCCAGGCGGCCAGACCGGCCTCCTGGTCCTGCGCCGACAGCCAGCTCAGATAGGTGCGGAACGGTACGACCTCCGGCAGGACGCTCGCGTCGCCGTCCGCCGCGTACAGCCGGGAGACCTCGTCCAGGGCGCGGGCCATCGACCAGCCGTCCCAGATGATGTGGTGGCTCGTCAGCACCAGCAGGTGCTGCTCCGGCGCGATGCGCAGCAGCAGCGCCCGCAGCAACGGCGGCCGGGCCGGGTCGACGCGCTCCAGCCGGTCCTGCCGCAGCAGTTCGACGATCTGCTCCCGGCGCTCCTGTTCCGCCAGCGTGCTCAGGTCCAGCTCCTGCCAGGGCAGCTCCACCGAGGAGCGGATCAGCTGGACCGGCTGGCCGGATCTGCGCATCACAAACCCGGCGCGCAGGCCGGCGTGCCGCCGCAGCAGGGCCTCGAAGGCCGTACGGAGCCGCGCGGAGTCGACCGCGCCGGAGAGCACCAGGGGTGCCTGCACCAGGTAGGGGTCGGCCTCCTGCTCGTCGTAGACGGAGTGGAAGAGCAGGCCCTCCTGCAGCGGGGTCACCGGCCAGATCTCGTCCACCGGGCCGTGACCGGCCGTGAGTTCGGCGTACTCCGCCTCGCTCAGCGCCACCAGCGGTCCTTCGGCGGGTGCGAAGGCCGTCTCCTCGGTGACCTCCTGGGCCGCCGCTGCCAGCGCGGCCGGGGTCTCGCCCTCGAAGACGTGCCGGTACTCCAGGGCGAGCCCGGCCGCATGCGCCTTGGCCACCAGTTCGATCGAGGTGATGGAGTCGCCGCCCAGCTCGAAGAAGCTGTCGTCGGCCTCGACCTCGGCCACATCGATGTCGAGGACCTCTGCGAACAGCTCACGCAGCAGAGCCTCGCGTGCGGTCAGGTCCTGCGGGGTGGGCGGGTTCATGGCGTCGGTCCCTTTCCGGATGGTCGCTGAAGACTGAAGGTTGATGGCGCGGTCGGTGACGGGCCGGGTGATGCACCGGCGGACTCGTCGGATGCCTGGTCGGGTGGCACGGTGGGCCTCAGAGGCGGACGCGCTGCAGCGGGTCGGCGCCGTAGGCGCCCAGGTCGCGGCTGACGATGATCTTGCGCAGCCAGCGATCGGTGCCGTCGTAGTGCGCGGTGAAGGAGTCGCGGGCGTGGGCGACGCTGCGGTTGTCGAGGATCAGCAGCGTGCCGGCGGCGGCGACCAGGGGCCGGCGCACCCGGTCCAGCTCGGTGCGCAGCCGGAGGAGCGCCTGCTCCGCCGCCGGGTTGTCGCCGACGCAGCGCATGAACGGCAGGTCCAGCCGGACGTGCGGGTTGGCCGGGTCGTCGAAGAGGACGGACACCGGCTCGGGCCGGTCGCGCATCTCGATCGCCCGCTGCAGGGCGGGGTCGCCGGGGGCGCGCAGCTCCAGCTGCCGGATGTGCTCGTCGTCGGGGACGATGTGGAAGTGCGGCTCCGAGAGGATCCGGCGCTCCTCCTCGCTCAACTCCACATCGCGGACGGCGGCGACGAGGGTCGGCACCACGTCGATGTTGCGGATTCCGAAGAGCAGCAGGTAGTCGGCGGAGTCGGGACGGAAGGCGTCATCGGTGTGGAAGGAGAGGAAGCTCTCGCTGCCGTGGCCGCTCTCGCGGCGCTCGTCGCCGCGGATCGGGAAGATGTCCTGGATCATGCGGCCGTACTGCAGCGTCGCCCAGGCGAAGGGGTCGCCGAGCGCGGAGCCGCACATGGCCAGATAGGCGTCGGAGTGGAGCGTGGCGGAGAGGCCCTCGGGCCGTTCCCAGTGCTCCGGGGTCGGGCCGACCTCGGCGTCGTCGATCGGGAATCCGTGCACCTGGCAGACCGTGGCGGCCGGGTCGTCGCGGAAGGCCCGCAGGAAGCGCAGCAGGCGGGGCGGGAGCAGGTCCTGGGCCTGGTCGAACTTCTGGTAGAAGTCCGGGTCGACCGGGGAGATCCCGGTGTCGGCGAATTCCTGCACCACGTCCAGGATGTCGTCGATCTCCGCGTGGTTGAGTGTGTACGAATGCGTTCCTCTGCCATTCGTGTACGCAGGAGAAGGGGAGGGATGCGTGATCATGAGAATCTCCGGTGTCGTCTTCGTGCTCAGTGGAGGTGGGAGCCCTGCGGAACCGCCGCGCCGAAGTCGGAGGTGGTGGAGCCGGCGATCTCGCCGCCGTCGATGACGAGTTCCTGTCCGGTCATGAACGCGGCCTCGGCGGAGGCCAGATAGAAGTAGGCCGCCGCGATCTCCTCGGGCTGGGCGTGTCGCCCGGCGGGGATCCTGGCATTCACTGCGGCGAGCATGTCCGGGCTGTACTCGGCCAGTTGCATGGGGGTCAGCACCGCGCCGGGGGAGACGCAGGCGACGCGCACCACGGGACTCAGTTCGAGGGCGAAGGTGCGGCACAGCGCCGCGATCCCGGCCTTGGTGGCGTTGTAGTCGGCGTAGTGCGGGAAGCCGCGGTGGCCGTTGACGGAGGCGGTCGCCAGCAGGACGCCGCCGCCCTGGGCGACCATCCGGCGGGCTCCTGCCTGCCACAGGGCGAACACCCCCAGCAGGTTCACGTCCACCACCCGGCGGATCTCGGCCGGGCTGGTCTCCAGCACGTGGTGACGGATGCTGATGCCGGCGTTGGCGATCACGACGTCCAGGCGCCCGTGCTCCTCGTGGACCCGGGCCACCGCCTGCTCCACGACGTCCCAGTCGGCGACGTCGCCGGGCAGCCAGACGACGCCCGGCGTGGGCTCGGCCGGCGGCTGGAGGTCCAGGTTGTAGACCTGGTCGCCGGCCCCTGCGAAACGGGCGGCCGTGGCTGCACCGATCCCGCTGGACGCCCCGGATATCAGAACGATGCGCATGGCCGGCTCCATTTCCCTGCGATCTGGACTTTTCTGAGGTGTATTTCGCTTCCTTTATATGGTCGCAGTCGCAGGGGGGTTGGACCCAGGCAGGCTCCCGGCAATTCCCGTTTCGTTCCCGGCAATACCGTCCCTCGGTACCGGACGTTCCCGGCAGGCAATCTGCCGGGAACGGAACGGGAACGGGGACGAGCGCGGGAACAGGAACAGGAACGGGAACGGGAACGGGAACGACAGCGGGAACGGGAACGGGAACAGAACCGGGGCAGCACAAAACAGAGCAGCCGGGCACCTTCCGGTGCCCGGCTGCTCTGCTCGGTCGCTCAGTTCCCGATCGCCGCCGCCAGTCGGCGGGCCGTACGGGAGCGGAAGACCACCTGGACGTCGGGCGCCCTTCCGTACCGCTTGCCGATCCGTCCGGTCAGTCGGAGCGCCCCGACCGAGTCCAGGCCGGCCGCGAACAGGTCGTCGTCCGGTCCCACCGGCCCGCCCAGCAACTCCCCGGCCAGCGCGGCCACTTCCCGCACCACCTCCGGCGCCGGCTCCCGCACGGTGTCCCGCACCACGTCCCGCGCCGGTTCCCGTACGGTCTCCCGTGCCAGGTCCCGCGCCGGTACCTCGGCCGTGCCCGCGCTCGGCAGGTCGCCGACCGGCCGTCCGGGGGCGGCCGCCCACGCCGCGAGCAGCTCCTGGAGCCGGGTCAGCATCCGCTCCGCCGCCGCGGCGGGGACGGCCTCGGGCCGGTGGTCCAGCGCCAGCAGCAGCCGCTCTCCCGGCGCGGCGGTGAGCTTGAGCGGATAGTGGTAGGCGTCGATGCCGGAGGCGCCGGTGATGCGCGGACCGGCGACGGGCCGGGGCGACCGCGCCTCGTCCTGCGGGTAGTTCTCGAAGACCATCGACGCGTCGTAGAGCGGCCCGAGACCCGCCGAGCGCTGGATCTCCACCGCGCCCAGGTGGGCGTGCGGCGCCAACTCGGCCTGCTCACGCTGGATCCGCTGCAGCAGGGTGGTGACCGAGTCCGCTCCGTCCAGCCGCACCCGCACCGGAACCGTGCTCAGCAGCAGGCCGACCATCGACTCGACACCCGGCAGCTCGGGCGGACGGACCGAGACCGTCGCCCCGAAGACCACGTCGCGCCGCCCGGTAGCCTCGGCCAGCAGTGCGGCGAAGGCCGCCTGGACCACGGTGTTGACGGTGGTGCCGCTCGTCCGGGCCAGCAGGGTCACCTGCCGGGTGAGCCGCTGCGGCAGCTCAGCCGCGCATCGCAGCGGCAGCGTGGGCAGGGCGGCCGCGTCGACGGCCGGCGCGACCAGCGTCGGGCCGTCGAGGCCGGCGAGGGCCCCGGACCAGGCCGCCCGTGCGGCGGCGCGGTCCTGGCCGGCGAGCCAGGCATGGTACGGCCGGCAGGACTCCGCAGCCGCGGCCGGAGCCGCGCCCGCGACCAGGGCACCCAGCTCGCCCAGCAGTACCGGGAGGGACCAGCCGTCGACCAGAATATGATGAATGGTCAGGATCAGCCGGGAGCGCTCGTTCCCCAGCCGCAGCAGGGCGCAGCGCAGCAACGGGGCGACGGCCGGGTCGAAGCGGCGCAGCCGGTCCTCGGCGAGGAACGCGGCCGCCGCCTCGTCGTCCACCGCCAGCTCCTGCCACGGGACGCGGACACCCTCGACGATCAGCTGCACCGGCGTCCCGGACGTGTCGGCCCCGAAGGCCGCGCGCAGCGAGGCATGCCGGTCGGCCAGCGTCTGGCAGGCCCGGCGCAGCGCCCCGGACTCCACCGGTCCCTCCAGCTCCAGCACCAGCTGCACCTGGTAGACATCGGGCGCCTGCGGTCGGTAGCGGTTGTGGAAGAGCAGACCCTCCTGCATCGGGGTCAACGGCCAGACGTCGGCCAGCCGTCGGCCCTGCGCCGACTCGGCGGCCTCGTAGCCCTCCAGCTCCTGCTGGCCGAGCACGGCCGGCAGCACGTCGGAGGGGGTCAGCCCACCGGCCTCGGCGGAGCCGGCATGGGCGGCCAGTTCGCGCAGCGCGTCCAGCCAGGCGTCGCCCAGGGCCTTCGCCTGCTCGTCCGGGAGCAGCCCTCCGGGCCACATCAGGTGCAGATGCAGGACCGGGCCGGCGGGGGTGTCCGTCGCGGCGGCGGTGACCTCCAGCGCGTGGGAGAGCGACATCCCCGGATGCGCCATCGCGCCCAGTGCGGTGCTCTCCGGGGCCGGACCCCACGGTCCGGCGGCCCAGTCGCCGCCGCGGCCCAGGTAGTTGAAGCCCAGTTGCGGTGTGGGCAGCCCGGCCAGCACCGCCGCGGTCTCCGGGTTCAGCCGGCGCAGCAGACCGTAGCCGATGCCATGGTCCGGCAGCGCGCGCAGCTGCTCCTTCACCCGCTTGAGCGCGGCCCCGGGACGGGGCGACCCGCCGTCGGCGCGGACACCCGGGTCCAGGCGAACCGGCCGCAGGTCGGTGAACCACCCCACGGTACGGGAGAGGTCCAGCTCACCGCCCTCGCCGCCTTCGCCGCCGAGTTCCTGGCGGCCGTGGCCCTCCAGGTCCACCAGCAGGCCCGGCGCCCACGCCGTCCCGTCCTGGTCCGCCCACGCGCCCCGGCGGCGTTCCGCGGCCAGCGCGAGGCCGGTGAGCAGCACCTCCTCCACGCCCGACCGGTATGCGGTCGGCAGCGCGCCCAGCAGCGGGCCGGCCTGCTCCGGCGGCAGCGTCCATGCCAGCGAGCGGGCGGTGCCGTGCGTGTCGGTGGCGGGATCGAGCGCCCGTGCCGTGAGCGGCGCGTCGCCGCCGCTCAGTATCCGCTCCCAGAAGGGGAGTTCAGCAACCCTCGCCGGGGTGCCGGCCGCCTCGACGAGCCGGTGGGCCCAGGTGCGCAGCGAGGTCGGCACCGGTGCGAGCTGCGGCGCCGCGCCACGGCTGGCGGCCTCCCATGCCTCGCGCAGGTCCGGGACCAGGATCCGCCAGGAGACCTCGTCCACGGCCAGATGGTGGGCGACCAGCAGCAGCCGGCCGTCCGCCCTGCCCGCGTCGAACCAGACGACGCGCAGCATCTGCCGCAGCTCCGGGTCGAGCTCGCCGCGGGCGCGGGCGGTCTCCGCCGCGATCAGCGCGGTCAGAGCGGTGGCGTCGAGCCCTTCGGCGGAGACCCTGCGTACGCAGTCCCAGGCCCGCAGAGTCCCGGCCGGGGTCACATCGAGCGTCCGGCCGACGCCGGCGGGCCGCGTCCGCAGCCGGAAGGCGTCGTGCCGGTCGAGGAGCGCCTGCACCGCGGTGGTCAGCGGTTCGGTCCCCAGGGCGGGCGGTACGGTCAGCAGCGTCGCCTGGGCGAAGTCCTGTGTCGGCCCCGCGTGCTCGGCCAGCCAGTGCATGATCGGCGTCGCGGGCAGCTCTCCGGTGCCCGCCTCGGCCGCCTCGGTGGCGGCCGGAGCCGCGCTGCCCGCGATGCGGGCCAGCGCCGCGACCGTGCGATGGGTGAAGACGTCCTTCGGGGTGAACCGCAGGTCGGCCTGGCGGGCCCTGGCCACCAGCTGGATCGAGGTGATCGAGTCGCCGCCGAGTTCGAAGAAGCTGTCGTCGGCCCCGACGGAGTGCCGTGCGGCCTCGGCACCGTAGAGCACCTCGCCGAAGAGACGGGCCAGCTCGGTCTCGGCCGGGCCCTCGGGAGACCGGCCCGAGCTGACGGTGGTCGCTGCGGGTGCGGGCAGTGCCTTGCGGTCGAGCTTGCCGTTGGGGGTCAACGGCAGCTCCGCGAGCTCCACCACGGTCGACGGCAGCATGTAGTCGGGCAGGGTGGCCGCCGCGTGGCCGAGCAGCTGCGCCTGGTCGAGATCGGCTCCCGGCTCCGCCACGACATAGCCGACGAGCTGCTTGGAGCCGCCCGCCGTCTCCCTGACCACGACCGCTGCCTGTGCGACCGAGGGATGCCGGGTCAGGGCCGTCGCGATCTCGCCCAGCTCGATGCGCTGGCCGCGCAGCTTGACCTGGTCGTCCGTGCGGCCGAGGTAGTCGAGCTCCCCGTCCGGGGTCCAGCACACCACGTCGCCGGTCCGGTACATCCGGCTGCCGGGCTCCCCGTACGGGTCCGCGACGAAGCGCTGGGCGGTCAGGCCGGGCCGGTTCAGATAGCCGTCGGCCAACTGCCGTCCGCCCAGGTAGAGCTCGCCCGGGACGCCGGGCGGGACCGGACGCAGCGCCTCGTCCAGCACATAGGTCTGGCTGTTCCAGAGCGGTCGTCCGATGGTGACCGGCGCGTGCTCCGCCCACTCCGCCCCGATCCCGAGGTCCGGGCCGCCGGTGATCGCGACCGCGGCCTCGGTGGGCCCGTAGAGGTTGTACAGCCCGGCGTCGAAACCGGCCCGGAAGCGGTCGCGGGTCTCCGGCGACAGCGCCTCGCCGCAGCAGATCACCCGGCGCAGGCTGCGGCACTGTTCGGCGTCCGCCTCCACCACGAAGGCCTGCAGCATGGAGGGGACGAACTGGACCGTGGTCACCGACTCGCGGGCGATGAGGTCGGCGAGGTAGGACGGGTCCCGGTGGCCGCCGGGGGCGGCGATCACCAGTGTGGCGCCCGTCTGCAGGGGCCAGAGCAGCTCCCAGAACGAGGTGTCGAAGCCCGCCGAGGTCTTGAGCATCACGCGGTCGTCGCAGCCGAGCCCGAAGCGGTCCTGCATCCAGCGCAGGTTGTTCACGATCGCCCGGTGCGAGACGATCACGCCCTTCGGCCGCCCGGTGGAGCCGGAGGTGAAGAGCAGGTACGCGGCGTCGCCCGGCAGCGGCCCGTGCCCGGCCACCGTGCCGCTGTCCGGGGGAGTCGGCAGCGGCTCGTCGAGCAGCAGCCGGGGCATGGTGCCGGGCAGCGCCACGGTGTCCTGGCCGGCCGTCACCACCAGCGAAGGGTTCGCGTCCTCCAGGATCCAGCCGATGCGCTCGGCCGGGTAGTCGGGGTCGAGGGGAAGGTAGGTTGCGCCCGTCTCCAGCACCGCGTGCAGCGCCACGACCAGCTCCACCGACCGGTGGAGGGCGACGGCCACCCGGTCGCCTGCACCCACCCCCCGCGACCGCAGCACGGCTGCCAACCGCTGGACGCGCTCCGCGAACTCGGCATAGGTCAGTTCCTTTCCGGCAAAGACGGCGGCGGTGGCGTGCGGGGTGCGCGCCACCTGGGCTCGGAAGAGGTCCGGCAGCGTCAGCTCGGACGGCAGCTGCTGCTCGGTGTCGTTCCACTTGCGGACGACCTGCTCCAGCTCGTCCTCGGCGAGCAACGGGATCCGGCCGACGAGCGTCGTCGGTTCGGTCGCGAAGACCGTCAGGAGCGAGCGCAGCCGGCCGAGCAGGCGGTCGGCGTCGAGGGCGTCGAAGAGGTCGGTCTGGTGACTGAGGGCGAGTCGCAGGGAGCGGCCGACGGCGGCCGTCAGATTGAGCGGATAGTGGGTGGAGCCGGTCGCGGTGCCGTTCTGCTCGCCGGCGTCGGCGAGGAAGCGCACCTCGGTGCCCGCGACCAGAAAGGCCGCCTCGTCGGCGCCCGCACCCGCAGCGGCCCCGCCGGGGGTGCTGACAAAGCCGACCGTGCTGTCGTAGAGGTCGCCGAGGCCGACGCGGCGCTGGATCTCCGACAGACCCAGGTGGTGATGGGCCTCCAGCTCCGCCTGCTCGCGCTGGACCCGCAGCAGCAGCTCGGTCAGCGTCTCATTGGGGTCCATCAGGACGCGCACGGGCGCCGCCCCGATGAGCAGGCCGACCATCTCCTCGACGCCGTCCAGCGCCGGCGGCCGTCCCGAGACGGTCTGGCCGAAGGCCACGTCCTGGCTCCCGGTCAGTCCGGCGAGCAGCAGCGACCACACGCCCTGGACCACCGTGTTGACGGTCAGCCCGGCGGCCCGGGCGGTCCGCAGCAGCGTCGCGGTGAGCTCCTCGGACAGATCCGCCGTGGAGAGCCGCGGCAGGGCCTGGGGCCCCGGTCCGCCGGTGCGTCCGCGCGCGACGAGGGTCGGCGTCTCGAAGCCGGCGAAGGCCGACTCCCAGGCGGTCCCCGCCGCCTCCCGGTCCTGCGCCTCCAGCCAGGCGAGGTAGCGGCGGAAGGGCACCACGGGGGCGAGCCCGGCGGGATCGCCGCCGGAGCGGCAGAGCGCGAAGAGGTCCTGCAGCACCTGCTGGAACGACCAGGCATCCAGCAGGATGTGGTGGTACGTGAGTACCAGGACGCGCCGCTCGTCCGCCAGCTCCAGCACACCGGCACGGAGCAGCGGCGGGCGCGCCAGGTCGAAGCGCCGGGCACGTTCATCGGTCCGGTACCGGTCCAGCCGCCGCAGCTGCTCGGCCTCGTCGAGCGCCCGCAGGTCCACCTCCTGCCACGGAAGCTCCACGGACCGGCTGATCAACTGCACCGGCTCGCCGGACTTGCGCAGCTGGAACCCGGCACGCAGCACGGCGTGCCGGGCCAGCAGCTGTTCCAGCGCCGTGCGCAGCTCCGCCGCGCTGAGAGGTCCACGCAGATCGAAGGCCACCTGGACCGTGTAGGCGTCCACTCCCTCGTCCTCGTAGAGCGCGTGGAACAGCATTCCGTGCTGCAAGGGGGTCAACGGCAGGGCGGCTTCCAGGCGGGACTGGGTCATCTCCGGACTCCAAGGGGGCGGCGTCGTGGCGTCACCTTCGGATCGTCGCGCCGGGGGCCCGCCGGTCCCAGGAATCGGCGCGGCAACTTGCCGGAAGCTCGGCTTCGCACCGCTGGTCGGGGCGGGCGGCTGTCACCGATGATGACCGCTCCGGGGCGCGACCGTGGTGATGCGGTCACCAGGACCCGCGCAGGGGTGCGGGCGGCCGTGGAGCAGCCGCCTCTGGGCCAGTGCCGGCAGCGGACCGGAGCGGACCACCTGTGCTGCCGCCGCGTTCGCACGGCCGACGGCCCGGGCTCTGTCTCCATGGCCGGCCGCTGATGTGTCGTATTGGTTTGCCGCCGACGGGCCCGGTCGGATAGGAAGCTCGCATGCTACGAGGCAAAAAGATCGCGCTGCGGGCCCGGCACGAAGACGACATCCCGGTCCTGCGGGCCGAGCTCTACGACGACGTGGTCAACGGCTCGCGGGCCGAGAGCCGGCCGTGGCGGCCGGTCTCGCCCAGTTCGAAGGACCCGCGACTCGTGGTGGACGACACGGAGCAGGCGCACGTCCCGTTCTCCGTGGTGGAGCTGGACGGCGGCACACTGGTCGGCACGGCGACGCTGTGGGGCATCGACAACCACAACCGTTCGGCGCACATCGGGCTGGGGCTGCTGCCGGCCAGCCGCGGCCGGGGCTACGGGACCGACGTGGTCGCGGTGCTCTGCCACTACGGATTCGTCGTGCGCGGCCTGCACCGGCTCCAGATCGAGACGCTGTCGGACAACGCCGCGATGCTGCGCTCCGCCGAACGCAACGGCTTCGTCCGCGAGGGCGTGCTGCGCTCCTCGGCCTGGGTGATGGGCGAGTTCCTGGACCAGGTGCTGCTCGGGCTCCTCGTCCAGGACTGGAGCGCGGAGTCGAAGGCCTAGGCTGCCGCCCGGGGGCCGTACTGCTCGGCGTCGCCCGGGGGAGCCCGCGCAGGGACCGGCAGACAGACGCTGCTGGTCCACGGTCCGGGCCGTCCGCAGGGCTCTCGCGGTGCCTGAGGGCCGTGGGACGCGGGCCCCGCAGGGGGAGCCGGCCCTGCTCTCCGGGGTCGGTCACGACGAGTAGCAGGTGGCGTACCGCGAGCTCCACTGCTCGACGGAGAAATCCCGGAAGTCCCCGGGGTGGCTGGGAACGGCCGAACGCCCCCGGGGGTGTCCCGGGGGCGTTCGGTGTGTGCTGGTGTGCCTGGGGTGGCTCAGTACCAGTGGTGGGTCTGCCAGAAGTTCCAGGCGGCGTTGGGGCTGCCGTAGCGGTCGTTCATGTAGGTCATGGCCCACTTGATCTGGGTGGCGGGGTTGGTGCGCCAGTCGGAGCCGGCGGAGGCCATCTTGGAGCCGGGGAGGGCCTGGCACAGGCCGTAGGCGCCGGAGGAGCCGTTGGTGGCGTGGACGTCCCAGTCGGACTCGTGGGTCACGATGTGGTTGAACGCGGCCCACTGGGAGGCGGGGACCATCGACTTGGCCAGCGCCTTGGCAGCGGCAGGGGACGTGCCGGTGGTGGCGGCGAAGGTGCGCGCGTCGACCTGCTGGTGGTGCGCGCTCGTCCGGGTCGCCTGCTGTGCGGTGGCCGCGGAGGCGGCCGGAGCGGCGATGGCGGCCACCGAGGCCAGGCCCGCGGTGGTGGCCAGGACGGCGGCGGTGGTGTGCAGGCGGCGGGGAAGGGCGAAGCGCATCAAGCTGGGGACCTCGATCGGTTGGCTGGGCGGTCCGGGACGGTGGTGGCCCCGGTGCCCGTGGCACCCGGTGTCGGTTGGTGCCGGGCGGGACGCTCACAGACCGCGGGATGCGATCCGGTGCGCCGTTCGGACTCGTCCCACCGTGGACGACCCGGCCGCCCCCGGCAAACAGCCCACCTACGATGCAAAGCCGTAGACCGGCTGCCGGTTGCGGGGGCCGGTGGCCGTGGCCGGAGCCCCTCCGGAACGCCGGCATCGCGGGGCCGGGCAGGCCGCGGCGGGGCGGTGTGAAGCGCGATGACCTGCACCTTTAGCGTGCTTTGTCCGAATTGCGACGGTAAACATCTATGTGTGCTGATTCTTTGGGTGGGCTGTGGTTCGCCGCTCCGGGTTATGCCTACTACCGGGGGTCGTACACCCCTGGGCCCGTGTGAGGCGCTTCACTCGCGGGCCCCCGCCGCAGCCTCGCCGCTGTGACCCGGACCACCCGAACCGGTACAGAGTGCCCGGCTGGCGAGGCGCGATGTGCGGTCGCCGGATCGCAACGGTACGGCTGCGCTGTGCAGGCCAAGCGGCTGCCGCACGGCTGAGGTGCAGCAGTGACCACCGCGCCGGCCGCTTGGGCCGGCTGGACCCTGCGGCCCCTGATGGGGGCCGCGGGTCCGGCAGCCGGAGCGCGCCCGGCCTACTGCTTGCCAGGGGGTGGGACGCCGGCGGACTCCTCGGATCAGGGCCTCGGCGAGCACGCCGGCCTGCCGTTCCACCTGGGCGGGACGCGCACCCCTTTCCATGTGGACGCCGAGTTCCTGCTCGATCGCCAGAAGTCCGAAGCCGGCCTCCGCCAGGACCGGCTCCGGTGCGGGCGCGTTGCCGGTGACCAGCGCGGGCCCGTGGTCAGGCAGCGCTCCGGTGTGATCACCCACGCCGGGAAATTGGATCGAAGGCGTCGTCAGGAATGGCTATCGTGGCTGCCGTCCAGGTGCGCAGGTGGGGGTTGCTTCACCTTGGGAGTGAGAGGCCGCGGGTTCGAATCCCGTCATCGACCCAGGGTCGGTGTAGCTCAGTGGACAGAGCGCTACGTTTCCTCCGCCGAATCCGATCTCTGGGCATACAACTTCAGATGCAATGCACCTCCCGGTGCGAAGGCCACGGTTCCTTCTCTTTCACAGAACCCGACCCGTAGCCGTCACCGATCTCGGGAGGCCACAGCATCGGGGGCGCCCGGTGCGCAGGCGACGGATACTTCAACCGGAACTATGGGTCGCGGGTTCAAATCCCGCCCGGCCGTCCACGGCCGGTAGCTCAGCGGCAGAGCAATAGTCTGCGAGCCCGTCGCCGACCCTGATCTCGGGCGCCCCACTGCTGAGCCTCCCCTCCTATGAGAGGGGTTTCCTACGTCATGGCCCGCTTCAACACCCGCAGCGCACGTCCGTCCGCCACCTCGCCCGTGTCCACCACCGGGCAGACCACCCGCACCCACGAGGGCGGCGCCGGTCACCTCCGCGACGCCCGCGGCGAGTTGTTCCTCCTCGCGGTGACCAACATGGTCGGCCAGGACACCTACTACGAGCGCGGCGGTCAGCGCGACGACCGCTACACCCGGCTCGTACGCCAGCTCGCGGTCGAGGACCCGACCTGGACGGCCGGCCTCCTCGGCTGGCTGCGCACCGGTGGCACCATGCGCACCGCCTCCCTCGTCGGCGCGGCGGAGTTCGCCAAGGCCCGCCTCGATGCAGGCGAGGCCGGCCACTCCCGGCAGGTCGTCGATGCTGTGCTGCAGCGGCCGGACGAGCCCGGGGAGCTGCTGGCGTACTGGACCTCGCGGTACGGGCGGAACGTGCCGAAGCCCGTGAAGCGCGGTATCGCCGACGCCGTCGCCCGGCTGTACAACGGCAAGGCCCTGCTGAAGTACGACACCGCGAGCAAGGGCTACCGGTTCGCTGACGTCCTCAACCTGGTCCACCCGACCCCGCACCCCGACAAGGCATGGCAGGGCGACCTGTTCCGTTACGCCCTGGACCGGCGCCACAACCCCGACGAGGCCGTCCCCCCGGCGTCGAACCGGACCCTGAGCGCGAACCGCGCCCTCATGCAGGTCCCGGTGCCGGAGCGGCGTGCCCTGGCCACCGGTCGCGGTGGGGCTGAGCGGCTCGCCGAGGCCGGCATGACGTGGGAGGCACTCGCCGGCTGGTTGCAGGGGCCGATGGACGCCGCCGCGTGGGAGGCGATCATCCCGTCCATGGGCGTGATGGCGCTGGTGCGGAACCTGCGCAACTTCGACGAGTCCGGTGTCTCCGACACGGTCGCCGCCCAGGTCGCCGCCCGCATCAGTGACCCTGCGGAGGTCGCCCGGTCGCGGCAGTTCCCGTTCCGGTACCTCGCCGCGTACAAGCACGCGCCGTCGCTGCGTTGGGGTCACGCGCTGGAGACCGCGCTCGGGCACTCGCTGGCGAACGTGCCCGCGCTCCCGGGCCGCACCCTGGTGCTGGTGGACCGGTCGGGCAGCATGTTCGGCGGCATCAGCCAGCAGACCCAGCTCAACCGGGCGGACAGCGCGGCGATCTTCGGCGCGGCAGTGGCGAAGCGGGCACAGTCCGTGGACCTGGTCGAGTTCGGCACCAGCAGCCGTCCGGTGTCCCTGCGGGGCGGTGAGTCGGTGCTGAGGGTGCTGGAGCGCTTCGGGAACCTCGGGGGCACCAACACCACCGAGGCGGTGCGGCGGCACTACCGCGGGCATGACCGGGTACTGATCGTCACCGACGAGCAGGCCTCGTACAGCCACTCCGGAGACCCGACCGCACAGGTCCCGCAGAACGTGCCGGTGTACACCTGGAACCTGGCGGGGTACCGGGCGGGCCACGGGCCGTCCGGGTCGGGGAACCGGCACACCTTCGGCGGTCTGACGGACCACGCGTTCCGCATGGTCCCGTTGCTGGAGGCGGGCCGGAACGCGGCGTGGCCCTGGGAGCCGGACGCGGCGTGACTCGTGCACGCGCCTGCGCTCGCCGAGTACGTCCGGATGGTTCCGCGGACGCCAACGGTGTCATCGGACGTCCTTTCTCATGGTTGTTCCGGGAACCCGGGCCGCATCGGGATACTTCTCGGGTGCTGTTGAGATGGATCGCTGAGGTGGCGGACGACCCGCTTGTACTGGATCCGGCTGACCGGGAGGTGGAGTGGGAGACCAACACCTGGTGGCTGAGTGCGGAAGGCGAGGACGGGCGGTCCTTGTCCGTGTCCGATGTGGTCACCGCGTTTGAGCGGACCGCTGAAGGTATCCGGCTCCGCATCCAGGAGATGGGCTTCGCCGGGGCGGCGACGTTCTATGTGTGGCACGACGAACAGGCCGGGCAGCTTCGGTGCTCAACCGGCTCGGTGGCCCCGGACGAGCTGCCGTTCACCAGTGTTTACCTGCCGACTGACGATCTCGGTCCGGTCGTCGAGGGCTTCCTCGACGACCGGGATCCGGGCGTGGTCGCCTGGTCGGACCTCGAGGACGAGGAGCACCGGAGCCACCGGACCGCGCCCGAGCCGGAGGCCGCGGCCTTTCGGGTGTGGGTGCGCAGCGTGGGGTCGGACTCACGATGACCAGGCGTGCGTACTGCCGCTGCGGAGGTTGATGGCAGGCTGAGCGCATGGACGATCTCGTTGGCACCCAGGCGCCGCGCCGACGCCTGCATGATCCGACGGAGGCGCTGGCGGAGGTTGAACGGGCCTTGCCGGGCATGGTCGAGCGCCGCCGGTCTACGCCGAAGGCCATCAACTGGGTGGCGGTGCAAACCGATCTCGGAACGGATCTGCCGTCCGACTACAAGTTGCTCTGCGAGCTCTATCCGGCCTTCGAGATCAGCGACTTCCTGCGCTCCGGCGGACCGGAACCAGGCTCTGAGGCTGACTGGTGCGAGGGAGCTCGGGAGCTGTTGGAGATCGTCGCCGAGTGGTGCGCAGATGCAGACCTTGCCGTGCCACTGCACCCGTATCCAGCACCAGGCGGTCTGCTTCCCTGGGCGACCTCGAGCCAGGGCGATTTCTTCCTGTGGGGCACACACCCCGGTGACACGCGCGAGTGGACCGTCACTGTCGCCTCACGCAATGGCGCGTGGTGGCACTACACGGGCGGGGCGGTGCAGTTCCTGGCCGACCTCGTCAGCGGCTCCGTGGAACGCTGGGCACTTCCGGCGGTGCATCCTCGGGTGTTCTGGTTCACCGGGTGAGTCGGTGACAGCAGACCAGCGCCGTGGCCGGGCCCGCCAACGCGAGGAACTGTTTACGTCCTGGACATAGCGGAGATCGTCCGCCAGCTCCTTGAGGAGGGCTGGGACATCGACCCAGAGGACCTGGCCCACATCTCGCCGTACCTGACCGAACACATCAAACGGTTCGGCGAGTACTCCACCCACGAACTCGGCACCCGGCCCGAGGCGTACGACCTCCAGCTTGACATCGACTTCACCTCGCTGCGCGAGCAGGACCTCACTGCCGCCAGCCTCGGTCGGGCCGCCTGATCCGTGAGTGCTTGGGGCCCCTACGCCGGTAGGGAGCCGATATCCCATCGTGGCATGATCGGCGCCATGGACCACTTCGTACGTCCCAGCGGTTCACCGCCCGTCAACGGCTACAGCCACGCGGTTGCCTTCACCGGAGCGATGGTCGCCGTCTCGGGTCAGGTCCCCGTGGACGCCGACGGCAATCTGGTCGGTAAAGAGGACGCTGAGGCCCAGGTCCGGCAGGTCTACGCGAATCTGACCACCGCGCTTGAGGCAGCAGGCTCTGGTCTGGAACACGTAGTCAAACTGACGGTCTACCTGACCGATCTGGACGATCTGGGCGCGTTCCGTAAAGTGCGAGACGAGTACCAGGACGCAGAAAACCCGCCTGCTTGCTCCTTGGTGAGGGTCGCCGGTCTGGTTCACCCGGACTTCCGAGTCGAGGTCGACGCATTGGCCGTGGCGCCGAGCGCTGGATAACGGTTGGCTCCCGGCCGCCCTCGGGAACGTCGCCGCCCCGCTGCTGGGCAGCCTCGCGTCAGGCTTGGTTCGCCAGCCACTCCTTGACCTGCTGGGCGTACTGCGGTGCCCACTGCGGCGTCCAGCGCAGGAAGTAGACATGCATGGTCAGCGCATGCAGGACGTGTGCGAGGTCGACGCGCTGCTCCCAGTCGTCCGGCAGCGGGCACGCGGCGGCGTAGGAGTCGAGGAAGGCCCGGCGGCCTGCCGGGAAGGTGTCAAAGATGTGTTCGTCGAGCTTGCCGAAGTCGCGGAACCGGTCCGTGTATCTGGCGTGCTCGAAATCCAGGACGCAGGTGATCCGTCCGTCGCTCACCAGGAAGTTCGGCAGCCAGAGGTCTCCGTGGGTCAGCGCCGGGGTGCTCGCCGAGTCGTCCAGCTGCGACACCGCCGTCGCGATCGCGGTGCGAATGGCGTTGCTGTCGCCGAGCATGTCGGCCTGCGCCTGATCGAGCAGCATGTCCACCTCGGAGGCCACCGAGCTCCCCAGGGTTGTCGCGCTGCCGGATCCCTGGACGTCGGCGAACCCGGGTCCCGTGATGCTGTGCAGTCGGCCGACCACGTCCCCGAGGTCGCGGCAGAGCGCCTCGCGCCCGCCGTCGTCCAGTGCCTCCCACAGGTCTGACGCAGTGTCGCCCTCGTGGAACTCCTGGATGAGCACGGGCCCGTCCAGAGCCGGGTCGTGCGGCACCAGGCTCCGGTAGCGCACCACCGGGATGCCGTGTTGGGCCGCCACGCGGGCGTTCGTCATGAGCCGCCGCAGGTGTTCGGGATCGCGGTCGCGCTGCGGAACCTTGACCAGCAGCGGGCCCTCGTCGGTGTCGGCGACCCAGTGACTGCTGGTGTAGCCCGCGGACAGCTGACTCAGCGAATGAATGCGCATGCCGGGACATGCCTGCGAGAGGACTCGCCCGATCGCGGCCTCGATATCGGTTGCCATCAGGGTCAGCTGTGCCTTTCAGTGCGGGCATCGATCGGGTGGCGGCCGTAGGCCGGCGAGCCGGGTGGAGCCAACGAGGCTCCCAGAGGTTCGAGCGAGGAGGGTCCGGGTCACAACCCGCCTGTCTGGAAGCCTTGTTGGCCACCCATCCTGCCGCATTCGCGGTCCCTGGGAGTGCCGTTCGGGCGTCTGACGTCGGCCGGTGTCGGGCGGGAGTTCCGCGGGTGGACCGGGGCGGGGCCGCGGTGTCGGTCGGTACCCGGGCCGGGCCGCAGGGGCGGCGCCGGCCCGCGCCGCGCCAGGGGCTGCACGGGGGGTCGGAACCAGCCGTCGTCCAGCGAAGCGAGCGGAAGCCCGCAGCTGTTCATCAGCCCACGGACGGTGGAGTGGCACCTCGGCAATGTGTTCACCAAGCTCGGAGTCGGCTCTCGCAGGCAACTTCGGTCGGGTGCGGCCAAGGGCCGGTAGGAGTACTCCACCGGCGGAAGGACGGCGTCCCCGCAGGTGGGTGGTGAGATGCCTGCCACCCGCCCGCGTCCGGGCGGCGCCCGAGGCGGGTGGGTGCGGTGCGGCCGGGGGCGGCTACGGGTGGCGGCGGCCCAGTGCCGGGCGCGCCGGTGGCTCCTCGTACCGCGCGCGCCGGTGGCGCTGCGAGAGACAGGGTGCTCGGGCCCTGCCGGGGCGTTCACCCGGACAGGTGTGGCGGCGGGCTCGGTGCCCGGACGGGTTGGGTCCGCGGGAGACGCATGCCCGCTCGCTGCCGCCTTTGCGGGCCGTAAATGTAGGTGTTTGAGTGGATAAGACATGCCTCGTTCCTGTGCTCGGTCCTGATCCAGCGGTGACGAAGGGGAGTACTTGGTGATGTCCGTTCCTTCTTTCGGTTCCTTCGGACCGTCGGATCCGTTCTCCGAGCTGCTCAACCGCTTCTTCGGGATGTCGGCGGCCTCGTCGCCGCCCGCGGTGCAACGCGTTCCGATCGGGCGGCTGCTGACCGATTCCGCCCAGGAGCTGATCGCACGCGCTTCGCAGAAGGCAGCCGAGGACGGCAGCGAGGATCTGGACACCCAGCACCTGCTGTGGGCCGCGACGCAGGTGGAGCCCGCGCGTGCGCTGCTGGCCCGTACGGGCGCGGACCCGGACGAGCTGGCCGGGGAGATCGAGGAGTCCCTGCCCGCGGGCAGGGGTACCCCCTCCGCGGAACCGGGGCTCACCCCGGCGGCGAAGCGGGTGCTGATCGGGGCACACGCCCGCTCCCAGGCCACGGGCTCCTCCTACATCGGGCCCGAGCACATCCTGCTGGCGCTGCTCGACCCGGACAATGACCAGGCCGCCACGGTGGCCCGCAACCTCGGGGTCGACACCGGAAGGCTCGCCCGCGGCGCCGAAGCCACCGCCCGCCGCGAGTCCGGTCAGGCCCCCAGCCAGACCCCGACCCTGGACGAGTACGGCCGGGACCTCACCACCGACGCCAGATCGGGACGGCTGGACCCGGTCGTCGGGCGCGGCGAGGAGATCGAGCAGACCGTCGAGATCCTCTCGCGCCGCTCCAAGAACAACCCGGTGCTGATCGGCGAACCCGGCGTCGGCAAGACCGCCATCGTCGAGGGCCTCGCCCAGCGCATCATCGCCGGCGACGTCCCCAAGACCCTCGAGGGCAAGCGCGTCGTCGAACTCGACCTGGCCGGGCTGGTCGCCGGGTCGAAGTACCGGGGCGAGTTCGAGGAACGGCTGAAGAAGGTCATCGACGAGGTCACCGGCGCGTCCGACAAGGTCATCCTCTTCATCGACGAGCTGCACACCGTCGTCGGCGCGGGCTCCGGCGGCGAGGGCTCCATGGACGCGGGCAACATCCTCAAGCCGGCGCTGGCCCGCGGTGAACTGCACGTCGTAGGCGCCACCACCCTCGACGAGTACCGCAGGTATGTGGAGAAGGACGCCGCGCTGGAGCGGCGCTTCCAGCCCGTGCAGGTGCCCGAGCCGACCGTCGAGGAGACCATCCAGATCCTGGAGGGCCTGCGCGACGCCTATGAGGCCCACCACCAGGTGCGGTTCAGCGATCAGGCGCTGGTGGCCGCCGCCGAGCTCTCCGACCGCTATATCGCCGACCGTTTCCTCCCCGACAAGGCCATCGACCTGATGGACCAGGCGGGAGCCAGGGTGCGGCTGCGGTCGAGCGGCAAGTCCAAGGAGGTGCAGGACCGCGAGGACCGTCTGGCGCGCCTGGGCCGGGAGAAGGACCAGGCCGTCAAGGACGAGGAGTTCGAGCGCGCCAAGGAGCTCAAGCAGCAGATCGCCGAGCTGGAGAACGAGATCGCCCAGGTCGAGGAGCGCCGCGAGGGCGTTGTCGCGGTCACCGAGAACGACATCGCCGACATCGTCGCCCGCAAGACCGGCATCCCCGTCTCGCAGCTGACGCAGAGCGAGAGGGAGCGGCTGCTGAAGCTGGACGACGCGCTGCACGACCGGGTCGTCGGCCAGGACGAGGCGGTTCTCGCCGTCGCCCAGGCGGTACGTCGCAGCCGGGCCGGCATGGGCGACCCGGGGCGGCCCGTGGGTTCCTTCCTGTTCCTCGGCCCTACGGGCGTCGGCAAGACCGAGCTGGCCAAGGCGCTCGCCCAGCTGCTCTTCGGCGAGGAGGACCGGCTGATCCGCTTCGACATGAGCGAGTTCCAGGAGAAGCACACGGTCTCGCGGCTGGTGGGGTCGCCGCCCGGATACGTCGGATACGAGGAGGCCGGCCAGCTCACCGAGAAGGTCCGCCGCCAGCCCTACAGCGTCCTGCTCTTCGACGAGGTGGAGAAGGCGCATCCGGACGTCTTCCACACCCTGCTGCAGGTCCTGGACGACGGTCGGCTGACCGACGCGCAGGGGCGCACCGTGGACTTCCGCAACACCGTGATCATCCTGACCAGCAACATCGGCTCCCAGCTGATCCTCGCCCACAAGGGCAAGGTGGACGAGATCCGCGACCGGCTCACCGGCGTGCTGCAGGAACGGTTCCCGCCCGAGTTCCTCAACCGGATCGACGAGACCATCGTCTTCCACGCGCTCACCGAGGAGGACCTGTCCAGCATCGTCAACCTGCTCCTGGACCGCAGCCGGCGGCGGGTCCAGGCCCAGGGCTTCGAACTGGACGTCACGGAGGCCGCGAAGAAGCTGCTGATCGCGCACGGCTACCAGCCCGAGTTCGGCGCCCGCCCGCTGCGCCGCACCATCCAGTCCGAGCTGGACAACCGCATCGCCGAACTGGTCCTGACCGGCGAGGTCGAGAAGGGCGACACCATCGTCGCCGATGTGCAGGACGATGCGCTGCACGTCAGTGTCCGGCACTCCGAGGGTGACGCGCCGCAGCCGGCCTCCGGCGACAAGGGATAGCGGCGGTGCCGGTGCCGGCTCGATCTGGTTCTGCTGCACGGTCCGGCCACGGCCGAGGCGTTCCTGACGGAATATCAGAAGACGGCCGGGGAGGAGGTGCCCGGCAGGGCGCTGTGGGACCTGTTCGCCCCCATCAGCTCCCACCGTTCCGTGGAGACCTGGCTGCCGAACCACCACGATCTCGGCCACACCGACATCACCGCCGCCGAGCTCCGTCGACGCCACACCGACTGGGGTCCGGAACGCCTCGCGCGCCATCGGGTGGAACAGGACACACCGCGCTGATCGGCTCTTCGGCTGCGGTGGGCCCTCCGCGCCGTGCGCCGCCGAGGCCGGGACCCCGGCGGCGCTTCTGCGCTCATCCGCCCGGGGGCGGATGTGGATCAGAGTGCGCGGCTCTGTCAGAACTGCTGCACGAAGTACGGCTCGACCGTCATCCAGCCATTGCCCGAGGCGCCGTTCAGACGGCCGGTGCTGCCCTGGGCGAGGGTGTACCAGGACTCCACATAGTCCGGGTCGTCGGTCCACCAGGAGGTGGGCATGGCGTTGAGCACCGCGTTCACCAGGGGGATGTAGGTGCCCTGGTCGGCGATGGTGAGCAGCGCCGTGGTGAGGGCCTGGGCGAGCGACAGGTAGTTGGTGTCGCCGTCGTCCTCCATCATCACCACGTCGGCGAGGTTGTACTTGTAGTTCGACCAGTTCACCAGGATCTGGTTCGGGTAGTACACCGTGTTGTCGTTGTTGAGGTAGGGCATGTCGACGGAGTCGACACGGGCCTTGCCGTCCAGCCCGAAGCCCGTCACCAGCGAGAACATCTCGGCGTCGCCCTTGAACCAGGGCTCCTGGTCGTCGTACACCTCGACGGCGTCGACCTTGGTGGCCCACCAGCCGGCGGCGTCCATCGTGGTCGCCGCGGGAGTGGAGAGACCGTGCTCCGCGAACGCCTTGTGGAGGATGGCCATGCCGGCCGCGACGGCTCGGGACTCGTCGATGTCCACCACATAGACCGGCCGGTTGGGAACGCTGCGCGTGTCCAGCTTGTGGGCACGGCCGCGGCTGTCATAGGCGGTGAGCGTCGTGCTGTCGTCGCTGGCGCCCGCCGAGGCCACCAGGGGCTCCGATTCCGCGGTCAGCGCGGTGCGCATCGAGTCGGCGCCGAGCCGGAGACGCAGCAGGGAGCCGACCTTGGCATCCAGGCCCTTGGCGGCCGCGATGCGCCGGTCGGCGCTCTGGAGCCGGGAGTGGAGTGCCTTGCCCGAGGCGGTGGTCGCTCGCCCGGACAGCGCCTGCAGGTCCACCTCGTGGGAGGAGAGGGCAGCCGAGCGCACCTGGGCCCGCAGGGCCGGGTCGGTGAGCGCGACAGCGATGGCGCGCGCTGTCTGGTCCTCGATGCGGCTGACCGCTGAGGGGGCGGGCGCTGCACCGTGGTGCGCCGGGGCTGCGGCCGCGGCTGTGCCTGCGGTGGTGAAGGTGATCGCTGAGAGGATGGCGGCGACCAGGGTTGTGGGTCGCAGGGGCCTCTTGCTCAAGAGAGTCTCCTCATGGTGCGCGCGCACAGCGGAGAGCCGGGTGAGGCTTTCCGGTGGCCGTGCGGTGCCGGGGTTGGTGTGTTCATGATGGAGCCCTATCGGTCTATGCGGGTAGACCTCTGACGGTGAACTTTTGACGACGCACCAGATGCTGCGGCGCGCACGCCCCGACTGCCGCCCAGCGGCAGCGTCGCGCCGTCACGGAACGGCCCGCCCGGCCCGCCGGAGGCGCCCGTCGACCTGCACGGCAACGCCGTGGGGACGCTCACTGGGGGCCGGCCGTTCCGGCGGCTGAGCCGGCCGAGCGAATTCCGGCTTCACGAGCCGGGAACCGGGCTGTCGGGCCCACGCCGGGAGCAACCGCGGAGCGGGGCCCCGGCAGACCCGGCGGGCGGTGTGCCGTCTCCCCGGCCGGTCACCGGTCCGGAGCTGCCGGCGCCGCCTTGGACGCGGCGCCCCCTTGGATGCGGCGGCTGAATGGTGCTCGGCAGTGGATGAGTGTGACATATGGGTATGGATGCCGTCCTGATCCCCGGCGCCGGCGACCCCCCGGAGCCGCGCGGCGACGCCTTCGCCCTGGTGGACGCCGAGGGCCTGGTGGTGAGCTGGAGCGCCGGTGCGCAGCGGCTGCTCGGCTACGCCGCGCAGGAGGTGCAGGGGCGCAGGGCAGCCGGCCTGCTGTGGTCCGAGACCGGCGCGGAGCAGCTGGCGGAGCGCTTTCTGACCGGCCCGTCGGGTCTGCTGGGCCCGGCGCGTCTGCGCAGCCGGGACGGCGACGAGGTGGCGGCGGTGCTGTGGCTGCACCAACTGGGCCCGGTGGCCGGTGAGGGCCAGTGGCTGATCCAGGCAGCCGAGGCCGCCGACGTCCAGGAGGCGGACCTGCGCCTCGCCCTGCTGCGCGGTCTGTTCACCGAGTCGCCCCTCATCATCGACGTCTTCGACGCCGAACTGCGCCTGCTGGCGCAGAACACGTCGCAGTGCCGGGTCCCGGGGTTCGGGCAGGAGGCCGCCGGCCGCACGCTGCGGGAGGCGGTACCGCCGGGCCTGATGGACATCGAAGCGGTGGAGAGACGGCAGCGGAAGGTCCTGGCCACCGGCAGGGCACTGATCGGCACGCAGGTGCACGGCCGTGATCCGCTGAACCCGGACCTTGAGGCCGCCTGGTCGGAGACCATCCTGCCGCTGCGCGGCGGCAGCGGCCGGACCGTGGGGCTGGCGCACATGGTGGCCGACATCACCGCGGAGGCACGTGCACGCGGACGGCTGGCGATGGTCAATGACGCCGGCATCGCCATCGGCAGCCTGCTCGATGTGCAGCACACCGCGCAGGAACTCACCGACTTCGCCGTGCCCCGGTTCGCGGACTGCGCCTACGTCGATCTCCTGGATCCGGTGCGCAGCGGTGCCGAGCCGGCCCCGGGCACGTCGGCTCCGCCGGTGGTGCTGCGCCGTGCCGCGGTGTCCATGGCGGCCCGGGGAGGGGAGAGCGCGACAGTCGCCCCGGGGCAGATCGATCAGCTGGCCTCACGGCCCGACTCCCCCGCCGCAAGGGCGCTCGCCGACCGTCGTCCGGTGCTGCTCAGCGGAGACGCCCTGTACGACGAGTACCCCGCCACCGGGGAGCGGGGGGAGGCGCTGCGCCGCTCCGGCGTCCATTCCCTGTTGCTGGTGCCCATGCACGCCCGCGGGACCGCGCTGGGGACCGTCGTCTTCGCCCGCTTCCATCCCACCCGCCTTTTCGAGGCCGACGATGTGCTGCTGGCCCAGGAGTTCGTGGCCCGCGCCGCCGCGTGCATCGACAACGCGGCCCGCTACACCGCGGAGCGGACCACCGCCCAGTCGCTGCAGCGCAGCCTGCTGCCGTCGTACCTGCCCGAACTCGCCACGGTGGAGGCCGCCGCGCGCTATGTGCCGGCCCCCGGCTCCACACTGCTCGGCGGCGCCTGGTTCGATGTGATCCCGCTCGCGGGCGCCCGTGTCGCCCTTGCCGCGGGGGACACCGGCAAGCAGGGACTGCAGGCCGCGGTCTCCATGGGCAGGCTGCGCACGGCCGTCCGCACCCTGGCCGACCTGGACATGCCTCCCGAGGAACTGCTCAGCCATCTGGCCGATCTGGTCAAGCGGGCCGCGGTCTACCGCGGCGACACACCGACGAAGGCCACCTGCGTCTACGCCGTCTTCGACCCGCTCTCACGGCGGTGCACGGTCGCCGGTGCGGGCCATCCGATGCCGGCTCTGGTCAGGGCTTCGGGCGAGGTGGAGTTCCCCGACCTTCCCCCCGGACCCGACCTGGACCTCCAGGGCCCGCCGTACGAGTCCTGTGAGCTGACCCTGTCCGACGGCGACCGGCTGGTGCTCTGCACCGCCGGCCTGCTGTCGCCCGGCAGTGAGGACGCCGGCGCCGACGGCACCGGGCAGGCCGTGCACCGGCTGCGCGAGGCACTCTCCCACCCCGGGACCGCCGCCCAGCCGCCCACCCCGGACCGCGGGTCCGACCAGGACCCGAAGCAGGAACTCGAAGCGGCCTGCGATGCGCTGCTGCACCGGCTGCACTCTCCCGACCGGACGGGCGACGCGGCACTGCTGGTCGCCCGGCTCCGCGGGCTGCGGGCGGACCACCACGCCACCTGGAAGGTGGCAGCCGACCCCGAGGCCGTGGGCCGGGCCCGCTCACTGGTGGGCCGCAAACTCTCCGAGTGGCATCTGGAGGAGCAGGAGTTCACCACACAGCTACTGGTCAGCGAGCTGCTCACCAACGCTGTCCGCTACGGCGAACCGCCGATCCGCCTGCGGCTGATCCGTGACCGCAACCTGATCTGCGAGGTCTCCGACGGGAGCAGCACCTCACCCCTGGTGCGGCGGGCCCTGGAGACCGACGAGGGCGGGCGGGGCCTGTACATGGTCACCCAGCTGGCCGGATTCTGGGGCACCCGGTACCACGCCCGGGGCAAGTCCGTCTGGGCCGAGCAGCCGCTGCTCCCGCTGCCGCCGTGAGCCGGGGCGCAGGGATGAGTCGTCCCGCGGAGAGCTGTCAGGCAGCCCGTCGGCCTCCCGTACGCGGTGGGCCGTGGGCATGGCGGGCACCACCCCGCGCCCGCAAGGAGCCGCGCCGCAGGAAGGCCCGGCCGGGCCCCGGGGGACCGGCCGTTCCGGCCGCGTTCCGCCTGGATCCGGGAAGGCCCCGCCCGCCGGCCGGACCGCGATGTGCGCGCTCCGGGCCGGCGGGAAGGGCAGGCCGTCGGTGTGGGCCGGGTCAGCCGGTGATGCTGGCCCTGCCGGTCTCCAGGTGGCCGGTGAACCGCTGCGACCAGGCGTCGTCGCAGTCGGCCGTGACGGTCACGTCGTACCAGCCGTCGCTGACCTCGAGCGGGTTGACCACCCACGCCTCCTTGCTGTGCGGCGCGACCCGCACCGTGTGCGGGGCGCCGGAGATGTAGTGGTTGTGCCGGACGGTGAAGGTGACGGGCTTGCGGCTGTCGTTGCGCAGCCACAGCTTGAGCTTCGGGTGCGCGGTCGACCTGCCGTCGTAGTAGCCGGCCTCGACGACGAGGTCGCTGCCGGCGGTGGCGGTGTCGCCGATGAACCGGCGCAGGAACCGGTTGGGTCCCGTGACGGTCAGGTCGTAGGCGGTGTCACCGGCGGTGTCACCGGCGGTGTCACCGGCGGTGTCACCGGCGGAGGAGCCGACGGGGCCGGTGCCCGTGGCCGTCTTCCCGGCGGCGACGGTGTACTGGCCCGGGAACCTGGCCGGGTACTCCGCCAGCGTCGGGAAGCCGCCCAGGTTGTTGTAGACGGCGAAGTGGCTCGCCTTGGTGGCGAACGGGGCCTTGTTGCTGAACTCCAGCTTCACCGCACCGTCGGCGAACCCGGTGAGGTTGGCGTTGGGCTGGTACGGCAGCGGGCGGGCCGGCCTGGTGCCCTTCTCCTGGGTCGGCATGGTGTTGTCGCCCGGCAGCGGGGTGTAGCGGGTCTCCGGGACGAGGTCGCCGGTGCCCGGCAGGTGGGGCAGCCCGTAGACCGGAGAGGTGAAGTCGAAGGCGCCGGTGAGGTCACCGCAGACGTTGCGGCGCCAGGTGCTGATGTTGGGGCAGATGGCCGGCGTACCGAGCGCGGTGGTCCACTTCTCCATGAACTGGATGACCGAGGTGTGGTCGGAGACCTCGGAGGTCACCCAACCGCCGCGGGTCCAGGGCGAGATGAGCAGCAGCGGCACACGGAAGCCGAGGCCGACCGGGAGGGGCTCGGTGACGCCGTACTGGCTCATGGTGCCGGAGACGAACTCGTCGGCCTCGCCCGGCGCGGGCGCGGGCGGCGGGACGTGGTCGAACTGGCCGTCGTTCTCGTCGTAGTTGATGACCACCAGGGTCGAGTTGAAGACATCCGGGTCCGCGTTGAGGGCCTCCAGGACGCCGCGGAGGAAGTACGCGCCGTTGCTGGGTGCGGTGACCGGGTGTTCGGAGAAGAACTGGTTGTTGACGACCCAGCTGACCTGCGGGAGTGTGCCGCCCACCACATCGGCGCGGATCGCGGCGTTGATGTTGTCTGCGTTGCCCGCGAGTCCGGTGGCCGGCTCGGCGACGTTCTGCACGCCGTTGTCGTAGTAGACGTTGCCGGGAGCGGCCGTGCCGCCCTGGGTGGGGTCGAGCTTGGCGAAGGTGTCGAAGTACTCCAGGCCGTTGTCGCCGTAGTCGTCGGCGCACTGGTAGACCCGGAAGCTGACGCCCGCCTTGTGGAGCGTCTCGGCGTAGGACTCCCAGGGCAGGAACTTGCCGCGCTCGTCGCCCCCGTCGTTGGCGGTGAAGCTGCCGTGCTTCTTGTCGGCGTTGATCGTGCCGCCCCACAGGAAGGTGCGGTTGGGACCGGTCGCGCTGAGCACGGAGCAGTGGTAGGCGTCGCCCACCGTGTAGGTGTCCGCGAGGGCGTAGTGGAAGGGCAGGTCCTTGCGGTCCAGGTAGCCGAGGGTGGTCGGGCCGCCCTTGGCGTAGTACCAGCCGTTCATCAGGCCGCCGTACCAGGCGCCGTGCTGGTCGGTCCAGCCGTGGCTGGTGCCACCGTAGTTCGCGGCGCCGAGCTCGGCACTCGGCGGGGTGGCGCCGCTCCAGGACTTCGCCCCGCTCAGCCGCCACGGGTACTGGGTCTCGGCCCCTTCCGTCGGCGTCTTCGGCTGCTCCCAGACGGACTTCCCTCCCGGCAGCTCGATCGTCGAACGGTCACCGAACCCGCGCACGCCCTTGAGCGCGCCGAAGTAGTGGTCGAAGCTGCGGTTCTCCTGCATGATCACAACAACGTGCTTGATGTCGCGGATGTCGCCGTGAGGGTGGCTGTGCGGGTGACCGTGCGGGTGGTCCTGCTCATGGCCGGAGGTCGCGGCGGCGCTCACGCCGGGCAGTGCGGCACTCATGGCGGCCGCACTGGCGACGGTCGCGGCGGTGCCGAGGAAGTTTCGGCGGGACAGTGCAGACATGGCTCAAAACCTTCGCGTCAGGGGTATCCCCGCCGACACTGGTTCCGCCGTCTTGCCCGCAGGTGTCAGAAAGCGGAAATGGAAATTACCGGTCGGCGAGAAGCTGTGCTGTCCTGTCGGGGACCCTTCAACACCGGTGCGCCCGGCGCCCGTTGACCGTGTGTGATTCCATGCCGGCCGGCCTCCGCCGTGCAGGGGGAGAGGTCGTGCGGGCCCGGGCCGTGCGAACGGCCCCGGCCTCATCGACTCGCGACGGACGGCCGAACGCGACCGGGGGCCCAGCGCTGGAACGGCCTACCGGGGCGAGATGACGGTCGTGGGGCCGTTGACCCGTGCAGGAGGCGTCGCTAGCCTTCCCTTCAGAAACTATCGGGCAGAGTCAAAGAAAGTTGCCATCGACTTCTGTCGATAGTTGCCAAGCACTTTCGGGCGCACGGTCGGCGAGGCATCAGTGGGACGTCCAGGGGGGCACCTGTGGGCTCCGTGCCGGAAACCACCCCAGGCCATCCCTGAAAGGTGCCGATGCAAAGCCCGGTCCGCACACGCTGCCCCCGCCTGCTCGTGCTGGGTGCGGCAGTACTGCTCGCCGCCGCAGGTGCGATCGCGACTGACACACCGCCCGCAGTCGCCGTCACCTCCGCGTCCGTGTCGATCGACGTCGGACAGCCGTCGGCGACGATCTCCGCCACCGGCGTCGGCATGAACGTCGCGGTGTACGACGGCAACATGAACCACCCCGACACCCCCGGGCTGCCCGGCGCAGCCGGTGTCGCAACCGTGCGCCCACCCCGGCACCGCGCGCCTCCCCGGCACCGCGCGCCGCGGCGGCTCCGCCCCGTAACCCGTCACTTCGCTCGTCCCTTAAGAGCGTCGCCCGCGGCGGCGTGAACCGTCCACCCAAGCGCCGCACGGACCGTGCCCACCGAAGTTCCAACAGAAACACCTGCTGAAAGGACCCGACGAGGTGCCCGACGAGAACGCAACGCCGCCGACCGCCAACCCGGTGATCCCCGGGTTCCACCCGGACCCCAGCGTCTGCCGCGTCGGCGAGGACTACTACCTCGCCTGCTCCAGCTTTGAATACTTCCCCGGCATCCCCCTGTTCCACAGCCGGGACCTGGTGAACTGGACGCAGATCGGCAACGTCCTGGACCGGCCCGGCCAGCTCCGGCTGCCCCGCGACACCCCCTCCTCCGGAGGCCTCTACGCGCCCACCCTGCGCCACCACGACGGACGGTTCTGGCTGATCGTCACCAACGTCGCCCCCGGCGAGGGCAACCTGGTGGTCAGCGCGACCGACCCCGCCGGCCCCTGGTCCGACCCGGTCCGCCTCCCTGGCGTCCCCGGTATCGACCCCGACCTGGCCTGGGACGAGGAGGGCAACTGCTGGTGCACCGTCGCCGGAGTCGCCCAGGTCCGCATCGACCCGAGCACGGGCGAGACCTTCGGCGAGCCGCAGCCGGTGTGGTCCGGCACCCCGGGCGCCGCCGCCCCCGAGGCCCCGCACCTCTACCGGATCGGCGACCACTGGTACCTGTTGATCGCCGAGGGCGGCACCGAGCGCGGCCATGGCGTCTCCATCGCCCGCGGCTCCTCGCCCAACGGCCCCTTCGAGCCCTGCCCGTCCAACCCGATCCTGACCCACCGCAGCACCACCCGGCCCATCCAGAACACCGGCCACGCCGATCTCGTCCAGGCCGCGGACGGCTCCTGGTGGATGGTGCTGCTGGGCGTCCGCCCGCAGGGCGGCACCCCCGGGTGGCACATCCTGGGCCGGGAGACCTTCCTGGCTCCCGTCTCCTGGGTCGACGGCTGGCCGGTCGTCGGTGAGCTCAACCCCGAACTCCCGGCGATGCCCTGGCCCGTGCTGCCGGCTGCCCCGCCCGTGGAGCGCGACGACTTCGACTCGATCGAGCTGCATCCGTCCTGGATCTCGCTGCACGACCGCCCGGCCGAGCACTGCACGACCAAGGAGCGGTCCGGCTGGCTGACCCTGCGAGCCCGCGGCGCATCCCTGGACGAACCCGACGTCGTCTTTCTGGGAAGGCGCCAGCAGCACCTCGCCTTTGAGGCGCGGGCCCTGATCGACCCGGCCGAGGGCACCGGCGGCCTGGCGGTCCGTCTGGACGAGCGGCACCACTACGCCATCGAGGCCACGTCCGAGGGCACGGCCCGGGTTGTCGCCCGCATCGGGTCGCTGCGTTCCATCGCGGGGGAGCTGCCGCTGCCTGCGGGTCCCGTGGTGCTCACCGTGCGCACCGGGCAGGCGCCCGAGCCCCATGACGCGCGCACCGGCCCCGACTCCCTGGTCTTCGGCGTCGAGACGTCCGACGGGACGACGTCGGAGGTCGCCTCGCTGGACGGCCGCTACCTTTCGACCGAGGTCGCCGGAGGCTTCACCGGCCGGGTCGTCGGTCTGTACGCCGCCGACGGCGCGGTGCACGTCGACTGGTTCGACTACCTGCCCGGCCACCGCTGACGAGGACGTCCGTCCTGCAACCTCCGACACCCGCCGCGGTTCGCACGCGCTGCGAGCCGCGGCGGGGACCCCCCACCCGACCGCCGGCCGACGAGGGCTACCGCAAGCAGCAGTCCCACGCGGACCGGGAGATCCAGCCTCCTCGGCGCGGAGTGTTCGCCGTGTCCGTATGCGTCGGCCTCGCGCCGCCGCGCCCCTCCGGTCGCGAAACACCAACGCTTCGGACCGGTGCGGAGAGACCTGCGCGACCGTTGCTCCGCAGGCCTGGAGTGCCACAATGACCTCGGCAGTAACGACACCACACATCGCCGGCCATCCCCTCCGCTGACTCGGATGCGGTCGTCCGGCGGCAACCAGGGAAGGCGACCGTGGCGGACAGCGGGTCGGACGTGTCGACGGAGCACACGCAGGGCTCATCCGACGAGCCGCGGGGGCCGGTCACCATCGCGTACATCGCCGAGACGGCGGGAGTGTCGATCCCCACCGTCTCCAAGGTGCTCAACGGCCGGACCGGCGTCTCCAGCGAGACCCGCGCCCGGGTCGAGGAACTGATCAACCGGTACGGCTACAAGAAGCCGCCCGGCAGCCGCAACAACACCGTGGAGCTGGTCTTCCGCGAGCTGAAGAGCCTGTGGGCCGTCGAGATCATCCGCGGTGTCGAGCGAGTGGCCAGCAAGAACCGGGTGGGCGTGATGGTCTCGGAGTTCGGGCTCCACGACGCACCCAGCCGGACCGTGGACGACATGGTGGGCCGCCGCCCGCACTGCGTGCTGTCGGTGGCCCAGCTGTCCGACGAGGAGCGCGAGCAACTCAGGGACAAGGGCATCCCCTTCGTGGTCTTCGATCCGACCGAGGAGCCCCCCGACGATGTGCCCTTCGTCGGCGCCACCAACTGGCGCGGCGGCCAGTCCGCCGCACGGCACCTGATCGAACTGGGGCACCGCCGTATCGCCATGATCGGCGGCCCGCAGGACGTGTCCTGCTTCCGCGCACGGCAGTCGGGCTACACCTCCGCCATGGAGGCGGCAGGCCTGCCCGTCGACCCCGGCCGGGTGGTCAGCGCTCCGCTCACCAGGGAAGGCGGCTGCGAGGCCGCGCGCGAGCTGCTGATGCAGAGCGACCGGCCCACCGCCGTCTTCACCTCGAACGACCTGCAGGCACTGGGCGTCTACCAGGCCGCCCGCGAGTTGGGGCTCACGATCCCCGACGACCTGAGCGTCGTGGGCTTCGACGACCTGCCGGTCGTGGCGTGGGTGGAGCCGCCGCTGACCACGGTCCACCAGCCGCTGACGGAGATGGCGGCGGCAGCCACCGAACTCGCCCTCTCTCTCGGCCGCGGCGAGCGGCCCGCACAGATCGGCGTGGAGATCGCCACCACGCTCACCGTCCGCAGCAGCACTGCCGCGCCCGCGAAGAAGCAGAAGAAGCTCTGAGCCCGGGGCCGTCGGGCCCCTTCCCGGCGATCGGTCGGTGCACCGCTGCCACCCGAGGCGTGCCCCTCGGGCGTCAGCCCGGCTCGGTGCGCGGCTCCCGCCAGCTCAGCGCCAGCCACAGTTCGGTGCGGGTGTCCAGGTCGTCCAGGTCCACGTCGAGGACCGAGGCGATCCGGAGCAGCCGTGCCGTGACGGTGTGGCGGTGCACGCCCAGCGCGGCGGCGGCCCGGTCGACGACACCGTGGCACTTCAGCCAGGCCGTGAGCGTGGACACCAGGGTCTCGCTGGTGCCGATCGGAAGCCGATCGAGCGGGGCCAGCCGCTCGGCGGCGAAGCCGTGTGCCGCTTCCTCACCGATGACGTCACGCAGTGGGCCTCGGGCCAGTTCGGGGAACCACACACCGGCGGTGCCCTGCCGTTGGGTGGCCGCGGTCAGGGCGGCGGCGGCCTCCTGGAGCTGCCGGTCCAGCTCGCCGATACGGCCGGGGCCGCTCGCCCCGACGGCCGCCTGCCGCTCGGTCAGCCAGCGGACCGTCCCTTCGGCGTCCTCGTCGGGGACGACGGCGGCGAGGGCGCCTCCTGCGGGTGCGTGGAGGACGATTCCCGGAGCACGGGCGGCCAGGTCCTCGATGCGGGCGTCCGTGCCACGGGCTGCCAGGAGCAGAACCCTCCACTGGTCATGGCGATCACGTCGGACGGTGTGCGGTCCGAGCGCGGTCCGGGCTGCCGGGCCGGCGTGCAGGACGGCGGCCAAGGCCAGGCTCCTCAGGTGGGCGTCTGCTTCCCGCGCTTCGCCAGTGCCCTGGTTCACCATCGTCAGCACCGAGGCGGCAGTGGAGACCAGAGCGCTGTCGTGCACGGTGTACGGCGTGGTCCGGCCGGTGAGCAGGGTGCCCATCGGCGTGCCAGGGGTTCCCAGGGACTGGCCGAGGACCTCCTCGCCGTCCGCAGCGAAACCGAACGTGCCGAAGCGCCTGCGCCGGACCTGCGCGGCGAGGCCGCGCCGCGCCGCCTGGTCGAGGACGGACGGGGAGGATGCCGCAGTGAGCCTGCCGGTCGGATCCAGCAGGGCGGCCCAGCCGTCCAGTGCCTCCGCCAGTCTGCGCAGCACCGCGTCCACCGCCCCCGGGCGGCCGACGGCGCGGACCATGGCGCTCTGGTGCTGCTCCAGGCGGACGACGGCGTCATACACCTCGTGGGCCCATGCCTCCGCGACGGCCTTGGTGACCGCGATCAACGGAGTGTCGGCCGGGATCCGGAACAGCGGCAGACCGAGTGCGCGGCAGGCGGAGACGAGTTCGGCGGGCACCTCGTCCCACACCGGGGCGATCCCGAAGCCCAGCGCGGCCACACCGCCGTCGGCGAGTCGGCGCGCGTAGCCGGCGAAGTCGTCGAACGGCGGCACAAGAGCGAGCCCGGTGGTGAGCAGCAGCTCATGCGCCTCCAGGAAGGGCAGCGGGTCGAGGAGCTCCGTCGGATGGATCCACCGCACCGGCTCGTCCGCCCGCGGGCCGTCGACGAGCAGCGGCAGGCCCAGCGAGGCAACCAGGTCCCGGGTTGTGAGCATGGCGGGCGCCTCCATCAGGCGGCTGGACACAGTGTCGATCCGGAGAGCTTACGGAGGCCACTTGTGCGATCGACGATGCGGGGGCGGGTCCGTAGATTCCAGGCCCTCAGCCCCGGCCAGAGGAGTGTCCTGACGTATGGAGCAGCAGCCGGTGGGACCGGTTTCCGGACTTGAGGTGCCCCGCTACGCGGGCCCCGCCACATTCGCCCGCCTCCCGCGGATCGACCAGGTGAGCCGCTGGGATGTCGCCGTCGTCGGTGTCCCGATCGACTCGGGCGTCAGCTACCGGCCGGGCGCACGGTTCGGCCCCGCGCACATCCGCCAGGCCTCCCGGCTGCTGCGCCCCTACAACCCGGCAGGGGATGTGTACCCGTTCGCGGCGCAGCAGGTCGTCGACGCCGGGGACATCGCCTGCAACCCCTTCGATCTGGCCGAGGCGGTCCACCAGGTGCAGGCAGGCGCCCGCGAGCTGGTCGGGGACGGGCAGCGACTGCTGACCCTCGGTGGGGACCATACGATCGCTCTGCCGCTGCTGCGGGTCATGGCCGAGCGGCACGGCCCGGTGGCGGTGGTGCACTTCGATGCCCACCTCGACACCTGGGACACCTACTTCGGGGCTTCGGTCACCCACGGCACGCCGTTCAGGCGGGCGTCCGAGGAGGGGGTGATCGATCGGAGCGCCTGTATGCACGTCGGGCTGCGCGGGTCCCTGTACGACCGGTCGGACCTGCGGGACGACGCCCGGCTGGGCTTCCTGCCGGTTCACGCGAGGGAGTTCCAGCGCCGGTCGGTCGACGACGTGGCCGCGCAGATCCGTGAGCGCGTCGGCGACCGTCCGTGCTATGTCTCGATCGACATCGACGTCCTCGACCCTGCGCACGCCCCGGGCACCGGAACTCCGGAAGCCGGCGGCCTGACCAGCCGGGAGCTGCTCGAAGTCCTCCGCGGGCTGGACGGTATGCGTCTGGTGGGGGCTGACATCGTCGAGGTGGCACCCGCCTACGACCATGCGGAGCTCACCGGGATCGCCGCCTCGCACCTGGCCTACGACATCCTCAGCCTCTTCGCCACCTCCAAGGCCGACTGACGGCCTGACAGGCCGTCAGTGCGTCGCGGGAGGCCGACGTCTGCCGCAGGACCGGCGCAGGCCCACCGCGCAACCCCATGCCTGCAATCCCCGCAGGCAGCCGCCCCCCGGACAGCACCGCCGAGCGACACGGACTCCTCGTCTGCGAGGTGAAGGGAAACGACATGGCCGTATCCGACGACCGCAGCCTGCACATCGAACTGCACTCCATCGACCGCATCCCCGACAGCGAACGCCACGGCACACCGCGGGGGCTGTTCGCCGTCTGGTTCGGAGCAAACGTCCAGCTCACCACCCTGATCACCGGGGCACTCGCGGTCTCCCTCGGGCTGACCTGGCCCTGGGCCCTGCTCGCCATCGTGGCGGGGAACCTCTTCGGTGCGGTCTTCATGGCCCTGCACTCCGCGCAGGGCCCCAGGCTCGGCGTCCCGCAGATGATCCAGAGCCGGGCGCAGTTCGGCTTCTACGGGGCGATCCTGCCCATCCTCCTGGTGATCCTGATGTACATCGGATTCTTCGCCAGCAGTGATGTCCTGGCCGGTGAAGCGCTGTCGGCCGCGGTCTCCGTGAACCCCGACGTCGCCATCCTGGCGGTCTCCCTCGTCTGCGTCGTCGTCACTGTCGTCGGCTACCGGCTCATCCATACCCTCGAGCGTGCCAGCAGCGTCCTGAGCGGCATCGCGTTCGTCTACCTCACCGTGCTCGTGCTGGCCAAGGGCGATCTCGGCTCCCTGTGGCACACCGGCCCGTTCCACGGCGGTCCCTTCCTGCTGATGCTTGCCATCGCCGCGACCTGGCAGATCGCCTATGCGCCCTACGTCGCCGACTACTCGCGGTACCTGCCCGAGCAGACCTCGACCGCGGCCTGCTTCTGGTGGACCTATGGCGGCTCGGTCGCCTCCTCCGTATGGATGATGGCGCTGGGCGCGCTCGCCGGGACTCTCGCGCCCCAGGCCCTGGACGAGGGACTCACCAGCCACCTGGTCGGGCTCGTCCCCGCGGCGGTGCTGTGGCCCGTCACAGGGGCTCTGGTGCTCGGCATCATCGCCGTCAACGTCCTCAACCTCTACGGTGCATTCATGTCGTTCACCACCACGGCGACAGCCATTCGTCCCTTCCGGGTGACCCGTGCCGTACGCACGGCCGCGGTGTCTGCGGTCGGCGGGTCGGCACCGGTCTGGCCGTGGCCGGAAGAACCAGTTTCATCAGCAGCTACACCGACTTCATCCTCTTCCTCACCTACTTCCTGGTCCCATGGACGGCGATCAACCTCGTGGACTTCTACGTCGTCCGCCGCGAGCGCTACGACATCGCCGCGCTGTTCCGCGCCGACGGGGCCTACGGGGCGATCGTGCTGCGGACCATGGCCACCTACCTTGCCGGTGTCGCCATCGAGGTGCCCTTCATGAGCACCTCCTTCTACACAGGTCCCCTGGTGGAGCCGCTCGGAGGCGCGGACATCTCCTGGATCCTCGGTCTGCTCACCTCAGCAGTCCTCTACTACCTGGCGATGAGGCCGCACCGCTTCGGCGCCCCCGTCGTCGAGGCGCCCGTGGAGCTGCTCACGACGCTGGACGATTCCTGATCCTGCGCTCAGCCGTTCAGGCCGGGCCGTCGTCCGGGACCGTCGGCGACCGTCAGCCGGGTGCCGGGTGCCGGGTGACGGTCGGCGGCCCGACGGTCACCGCGACCGAGCGACGGCGGAGCCCGGCGGCCGCGAACTCCATCTCGACCAGCGTGCCCGTCAGGCCGGTCGTCCTCAGCTCGTGGGCCATGGCCCGGGCCTCTGCCGGCGAGTGGCCGTACATCTCCCGCAGGGCGTGCAGGACAGGGACAAGGCTCGGCTCGAGCCCTGCAAGGTGCAGCAGGGCAGGGCCGTGCTCTGTCAGCAGCGCCTGGCGGATCTCCTCAGGAGTCGTTCCACCGCTGTCCTGCTCGCACCACGCGGTGGGACAGGCCCGGCAGCTGCCTTCGATGCCCCACCACACCTTCCCGCAGTGGATGAACTGGCTGATGTCGCGGGTCAGCTCACCGCCGCAGTCGTTGCATTGCGTCGTGATCTCAACGCCTTGAGTGATCATCGGACTCCCCGCGTTCGGTCCTCGGCCTCCGGATCTTCCTCCCTCTGACCGCCGGCCGCGATTCCTCGCAGAATTGTCGAGCTCGGGTGGCGGTCGGGCGGGTGGTGCGGGCCCCGCAGTGCCGGTTGCCGTCGAATTGACGTAGCGTCAGGGAGGCAACGCTGGTGGGCTGTGTTGCCCCGTCCGGGCCGCGCACCATGATGGCTGCCCTGTGTCGTGAAGCGCCACCGACCATCGCCTCGCCCTGAGGGGGCTTGGCCGCGATCCATGTCGCGATATAGCGTAACCTTCCAGTTGCGCCGCTGCCTGCGTCGCGCGGAGACGTTCGACAGGACCAGGACGGAAGCATGTCGGGAGAGATCTCGCCCACCGGGAAGCGCTCCGGCGCCGGCTCGTCGCCCGAGCTGCGGGCCTCTCATGCGGACCGGGACCGGGTGGCGGAAGTGCTGCGTGTCGCGGCGGGGGACGGTCGGCTGACCTCGGATGAGCTGGACGAGCGTCTTGAGGCCGCCCTGTCGGCGCGGACCGTGAGCGAACTGGCCGCGCTCACCGCTGACCTGCCGCCCGTATCGGCCATGGGTGGCACGGCTGTTGCAGAGGTCAAGGACGTAGTCCGGATCGCACAGGTGCACAGCGGCGCGATCGAGCGCGTGGGGCGCTGGGTGGTGCCGCGGAGGCTGGAGCTTGCGATCACGTACTGCGAGGTGACGCTCGACTTCACCGACGCCGTGATCACGCACGACACCTTGCGGATCGACGTGGCCATGATGGGGAAGACCCTCACGCTGGTCACGAGGCCGGGCATCGTGGTCGACACCGACGGTCTGCAGCTGGTGCACAGCAGGGTCAAGTACCGTCACACTCCGGCGAGTCCCGGTACGCCGGTCGCTCTGCGGATTGAGTTGACCGGTCACAAGGCCCACGGCCGCGTGGTGGTGCGGCCGGCGCGGCGGACGTTGGGGCAGTGGCTGCTGCGCAGGCCCAGGTCCCTCTCCGCACGGTGAACCGCCCGGGGGGCGGTCGCTGAGGCCTCCTTCCGATGCCGGGCCCGGACCTTCGCGACCTGCGGAGAGCGAGGCGGCGCAGCTCCGTCTGCGCGCGTTCGACGAGCTCTCGGGCTGTCTGATCGGAGAATGCGAGGTGACGGCCGATCCGGCGGTATGACCGTTCGGGTCGGCCGTCCAGGCCGTAGCGCGTTACCAGCGCCTCGGCCTGCCGCAGGTCCGTACGAGCCGGGGCAACGCGCACGGAAGGCAGTGAGGTCCCCTGGCCCTGACGCGCTTTCGAGGTCGGTGAAGGCGTACCCCGTGCGCCTCAGCCCCTCGCCCAGCGACGGAGTTTCTCGGGGTTGCGCACGACCCAGATGTGCTTGATCCTGTCGCCCGCGACGTCGAATGCGAACACTGTCACGGTGACGCCGTCCTGCTGAGCCACCAGACCGGGCTGACCGTTGACCGTGCGCTCCAGGATTGCCATGTCGTCCTGCCTCCGGCGGGCGATTTCCACCCAGGCATGGGCGATCTGCTCGCCGCCTTCGATGGGGTCCAGGAAGGTCAAGGCGAGTCCGCCGCCGTCGGCGATCGCGGTGGCGTCGGGGTCGAGCAGACCGATGAGGGCGTCGATGTCCTGGGCCTCCCACGCCCGCTTGAAGTCCCTGACGACACCGGCGCGTTGGGCTGCCGGAGTCACGGAGGGCCGCGAGTTCCGGATGCGGCGGCGGGCCGAGGAGGCCAGCTGGCGGCAGGCCGCGGGGGTGCGACCGACGATCTCGGCCACTTCGGCGAAGGAGTGGCAGAAGACATCGTGGAGGACGAACGCGACGCGTTCGGCCGGGGTCATCGATTCGAGCACGACCAGGAAGGCCAGGCTGACCGACTCGTCCAGGGTGACCCGGTCGGCCGGGTCGACGGTGGCACCGCCCGGCCGCCCGGGGCTCCACTCCGCACGTTCGGGCAGCGGTTCGGGGATCCATTCGCCCACGTAGGTCTCCCGCCGGACCCGGGCGGAGCCGAGCAGATTGAGACAGATACGGCTGGCGACCGTCGTCAGCCAGGCGCCGGGGGATTCGATGGCGTCCTGCTGCTGCGGCGACATGGCGTACCAGCGGGCATAGGTCTCCTGGACGGCATCCTCGGCCTCGGCCAGGGACCCCAGGAGCCGGTAGGCGACATTCATCAGCTGACGCCGCTCGCTCATGATCGCGTCGAGGCCGGGATCGGGCCGGCCGGGTCCTGGACCGGATCGGGTGGTCATGGTGCCGACGGCTCCCTTCGTCGCAGCTGCCCTCACCCCTTCGACAGGACAGCGCACCGGAATGTGAGGCCGGCGGCTCGCCTCACATTCCGAGGGCCTGTGCTGTCGAACTGCCGAGACCAGCACACCGTCCAGCGGACAGGAAACCCGGAGACATCATGACTACCCCGATGCCGGCAACACCGTACGCCGACCCGGCGCCCGCGCAGCGCCTGGAGCGGGCGGCCGCTGCGCTGACCGCACACGGTTTCACCGTGGAGGTCCTGGACGACGCCGCCGCCGCGCGCACCCGCATCAAGGACCTGATACCGGAGGGCGCGAGCGTGTTCACCGGGGCCAGCGAGACCCTCCGCCTGTCCGGCATAGATGAGGACATCAACACCGGCGGACGCTACCAGGCCATCAAGCCACGCGCCCTGGCCATGGACCGCGTCACCGGCGCCAACGACATCCGGCGGCTGCTCGCCAGCCCCGACGTCATCGTCGGCAGCGTCGCGGCGCTCACCGAGACCGGCTCCCTCGTGGTCGCCTCGGGCAGCGGAAGCCAGTTGCCCGGCTACGCAGGCGGTGCCGCCCGCGCGATCTGGGTCGTGGGGGCGCAGAAGGTGGTGCCCGACCTGGACACCGCGCTGCAGCGGGTCGAGGACCACTGCCTGCCACTGGAAAGTGCCCGCACCCGGGAGGCCTACGGATGGTCCAGCGCCGTGAACCGCGTGCTCATCCTCAACGCGGAACACCTCCCGGGACGCGGCACCGTGCTGCTGCTCCGAGAAGCCATCGGCTTCTGAACGAGCAGGAGTCGTCCGGGCGCGCTGCATCTGGAGGTACGCGCTCCAGCGGCCGGCGGCGCGCTGCTCGGCGCGCTGTTCGGCGAGCTGTTCAACCGGCCCGGGGTTCCGCGCGAAGCCTCGGACGGATCAGCCGGACGGGGATGAGGCGCGCCCGGAGGCCGCCGGGCGCTCCGCGAGGAGGAGGGCGAGGCCCACGGCGGTGAGGACCGCACCGGTGAGGGCGACGCTCCGGGGACCGTGGGCCTCCAGGAGACGCCCCCCGAGAAAGGAGCCGGCCGCGATGCCGGCGTTGAAGGCGGCGGAGCCGGTCGCGGAAGCGACATCGACGCTGCCGGGGGCGATCTGCATGATCCGGTTCTGCAGCGCGGTGATCACGGCGGACAGCGACAGTCCCAGCAGGGCGACCGCCGTCACCACCGCCGTCCGGTGGGTTCCAAGGGCCGCGAGGATTGCGAGGGCGGCGGTCAGCAGTGCCACGGCGCCGGTCATGGCGGCGCGGGGACGGCGGTCGGACAGGGCTCCGGCCAGACCGGTGCCCGCCAGGCCCGCCAGGCCGCTGAGCAGCAGCACGGCGCTGACGGTGTGTGAGGACAGACCTGCGACGCGAGTGAGGAAGACGGTGACGTAGGTGTAGAGGGCGAAGACACCCGCGACCACGAGCACGGTGACCGCCATCAGCAGGGTGAAGCGCGCACGGCTGGGATGGGGGGCGGTGGACGCCGGGTTCTGCACGGCGGGGCCGGCGGGCAGCAGGATTGCGACGACGGCACCCGCGACAAGGCCCAGCCCGCTGAGGACCAGGAAGGGGACGCGCCAGCCGGCCTGCTGTCCCAGCCACGTCCCGGCCGGGACGCCGACCACGCCGGCCAGCGACGTGCCGATGAACAGCGCGCCCACGACCTTGGCCCGCACCGATTCCGGGAACATGCCTGCGGCGGTCACCGCGATCACCGACAGAAACACCGCATGGGTCAGCGCGACCAGGGTCTGTCCGGCCAGCAGAACGGCGTAGCGGGGGGCGAGTGCGCAGAGCAGCGTGGCCGCTGTGAAGAGCCCCAGCAGGACGGTGAGCAGGCTGCGGCGGGGGATGTGCCGGGTCGCCTGGGTGAGCGGTACCGCCGTGACGGTGACCACCAGCCCGTAGCCGGTCACCAGCAGCCCGGCTGACGAGAGCGACACCCCCAGCCCGTGGGCGATCTGCGGCAGCAGCCCGACGGGCAGGCTCTGCACGGTGCCGTAGCCGAAGAGCGCGACGGCCAGGGCCACCACCGCCACCACCGCGCGGCCCCGGGTGATCTGTCCGGGCGCCGGCGGCGCGGTCACCTGCACAGCCATGACAGACCCCCCGATGGCTCGCGACCGCCCGGGTCCCTCCCGAGCGGCCTGGGAACGCCGAGCAGAACAACACGCGAAATGTGTCGTTGTCAATCTCGAAATATTTCGACCAGTTGGGCAAGGCTGGGCCGGAGCGCCGACGGGCCGGCACGCGGACGGGCCGGCACGCGGACGGGCCGGCACGCGGACGGGCCGGCACGCGGACGGGCAGGAACGCCAAGGGGACGGAACGCCGACGGGCCGGCACGCCGGGTGCGGCGGGCCGGCCCGGATCGGAGGGCGGGTCAGAAGGCCTTTTCGCGCGCGTCCCAGTCGTAGTCGGTCCAGTACGGGGAGCCCAGCCGTCCGGCGCCGTTGCCCGGGTAGAGGTCGAGGGTCCAGCCCCTGCCGTACAGGTCGTTCTTCCCGTCGCCGTCCGCGTCGCCCACCGCGAGCAGACCGTTGAACCTCTGCCAGCCCTTGCCGAGCTGGATGCGCTTGCCGAAGGTGCCGTTGCCCTTGCCCGGGTAGAGCCAGAGGGCACCGGAGGTGTCGCGGGTGACCAGGTCGTTCTTCCGGTCGCCGGTGAGGTCCCCGGGGCCGGTCATGGCGTTCATCGCGTTCCAGCCGGTGGCGAGCTTCTTGCCGCCGGCGAAGGTGCCGTTGCCCTTGCCGGGGTTGAGCCACAGGCCCCCGGACTTGTCGGCGGAGATCAGGTCGCCCTTGCCGTCTCCGGTGACGTCACCGACCAGCGTGGTCAGCCGCATGCCGCCCCAGCCGGCGGTGAGCTTCTTGCGGGCGCCGAAGAAGCCGGTGCCCTTGCCCGGGTAGAGCCAGAGCGCTCCGGCAGGGTCACGGGCGATCAGGTCCTCCCGGCCGTCACCGGTGAGGTCGCCGTGCCGGGTGATCTCGGACATCGAGTTCCAGCCGGAGGCGAGCAGGGTGCCCGTACCGTCGCCGCGCAGGTACCAGAGCCGTCCGGACACGGACCGGAACAGCAGGTCGGCGTGGCCGTCGCGGTTGAGGTCGCCGAAGGACTGCGCGGGACGGTGGACGCCCGCCCCGGCGCTCGGCGACTCCCACGGCATGTACTCCTTGCCGTTGAGGCACTGGTGGCCCGTCTGGCCGAGCCGGAAGGAGCTGAGGTTCTTGGACAGGTGGCTGTTGGCGTCGTGGTACGCCGCCAGGTCCATGTCGAACGGCGTGCCGCTCATCTCCAGGCGCACGTCGTGCACCGGGTCGACGTACTGGTAGTTGCTCCTGGTCCAGAGGCAGGCCTTCTGGTACCCGGTGCGGTTGGACACCGACGCCGCCAGGTTGTCCCACGACCCGAGCGTGGCCTGGCTGCCGGTGTACGCGGCCATGGAGCCGGTGCCGTTGGCCCCGGAGAAGAGGCAGAAGCGGCCCTTCGGGCAGCGGTCGTACCCCGTCGCCGCAGCGGCGGCCGGCTGGACCGCCACCGCCGAAAGTCCCAGCACGGTCGCCGCGACGGCGACGGCCGCACGTACGGACATCCTCACTGTGTCATCCCCCCTGGGATCGGCGCGCACGGCCACTGCGGCCGTGCGCCGCAGCTGAAACCTTAGAGCGCGCGGCGACGCGGCATCACAGCACCTATGCCGTGCGCGCGGGTTCGGCAGGGGCGGCCGAACGGCGTCGCAGGCTTCGGTCGAAGACCGTGATGAGGAGGTAGAGGACTCCGGCGCCGAGCATGACCCAGGCGAGATGGTGCATACCGGCGGTGTCGGCGCGTTCCCCGAACGACGCGGCGGTGGCGGAGGACGCGACCATCGAGCCCAGATAGCCGAAGGTCCGCAGCAGGCCGGCGGAGGAACCGATGCGCTCGGGCTCGGCCTGGAAGTACACGGAGTTCTGCAGGGCCAGGCTGTTGGAGCCCTGCGGAATGCCGAAGACCACGGCAACGAGGGGCAGCATCCACAGCGGGCCTGCTGCGGTGAGGGTCAGCATCAGTGCGCAGGCGGCGATCTGGCCGAGGGCGCCGAGTACGAGCTTTCCGAGGATCCCGCCGTGCCGGCCGACGGTGACGGAGACGGCGATCCCCACGAGGAACATCGGGATCTGCACCAGTCCGGCGTGGAAGGGCGACAGTCCGTAGCCCTCCTCCGTCCACTGGGTGAATCCGTAGAGGAAGGCATAGGAGACGACATAGGCCACCAGCGCCCGCCCATAGGTGGCCAGCAGTGGCGCGTTGCCGCCGAGCACCCTGAGGTCGATGAACGGTGTCTCCGCGTGCAGCTCCCGCACGGTGAAGCCGGCTCCGGCGGCGACGGCGATAACCGGCAGGTACCAGCTGCCCGCGTGCAGGTTCATCAGGAACAGCAGCAGCGAGAACAGCATGGCCGCGAACAGACCCATGCCCGGCAGGTCGAGCTGTGCAGTCGGCCTGCCGCGGGCCGCCGCGCCGGTGCTCGGCTGCTTGGGCAGCCGCAGCGCGCCGAGGGCGACCGCCGTCGCGGAAAGGGGGATGTTGAGCGCCAGGGTGGAACGCCACCCACCCAGCCCGATCAGCAGGCCGCCCAGCAGGGGACCGACCACGGCGATGGTCTGGTTGGCGACCGCCAGAGCGGTGAGCACACCCGCGGGACTGTCGTGGCCGGTCCGCTTGGCCTCGCTGCGCAGCAGCGCCATGGCTGCGGGGTAGCCGGCGCACGTACCGAAGCCGAGGAGGACCCGTGCTGCGACCAGGACCCCGAAGTCGGGGGCCAGGGTGCCGACGATGCCGGCGACGCCGACGAGGCTGGTGCTGAGGAGGAAGAGGCGGCGGGGGCCGAAGATGTCGATCAGCCGGCCGACTATCGGCTGCCCGAGGGCGGTGGCCAGATAGAGGGCCGAGACCAGCCAGGCGGTCTGCGACGGCGGTGCCCCGAACGCGTTCCCGATGGGGACGAGCGCGACCGCGATGATGGTGGAGTTGATCGGGTTGAGGACCGAACCCAGCATCATCGGGGGGACGAGTCGGCGGTCGAATGCCTTCCTGGTGTCGCTGCGTGCGGCGGTCGTCTGGTCAGTCATGGACGAGTCGCTCCAGTACGGCCATGGCTGCAATCACGGTCTGCCGTTCTTCTTCGGTGCACTTCTTCTGCAGTTCGGCGGCGAGCCATTCGCCGCGGGCCTGCCTGGCCTCCTCGGCCCGCCGGCGTCCCTCGGCGGTGAGCGCGATCAGCAGGCGGCGACCGTCGCCGGGGTCGCGGCGCCGTTCGACCAGTCCCAGGTCGGCGAGGGGGGCGACGGTGGTCGCCATCGACTGGTGCCGGATGCCCTCGGCGGCGGCGAGATCGCTGGTCGTCAGCCCCTGGTTGCCCGTGAGGCGGGCGAGTACCGATGCCTGGGTGAAGCTGATGCCCTCCGTGCCTGCGGCGGCGCGGATGCGGCGCCGCAGACGCCCGACGACGGCCCGGACCTCCTGCGAGGCGCGCACGGCGGAGGGCGACGGCCCATGGTCCTCACTCATGGTCGCCACTCTAGAATCGTCAATTCAGACTGTCCAGTTTACCTGTGCAGGTAAACTGGATGATCGGCGGAGAGCGGGTCGGGTCGATGCGGGCTGCTCTCCACCGACAGACAGCAGGCAGACGAGGCGCAGTGGCCCACCTGAACGATCGGGTCGCGTTTGCGGGGGCGGCGTCAGGCCCCGGCGCGCCGGGCTTCACCCACGGCGGGCCGTTCCTCGACCGGCCCGCCGGCGTGCATCGGGGTGCTCACGTCGTGCCCGACTGCCGACCGCGGGCCAACGGCCTTCGACCGCGGGTCAAACGGCCTTCGACCGCCTTGGCTCGCCCGCGTCGGCGATCCTGGGTCTTCGTGAGTGTCCCCTGTAGTGGGCCGGATCTCAGGCCCTGCGGCGGACGAAGCCGCCCGCACGGTCAGGCGATCCTCTGGGCGTGCCGCCACCACTCCATGATCCGCTCCACCTTCGTGTCGAAGTCCGGGTCCGGGTGGAGGCTGCTGCTGACCGGCGACGACAGCGTACGCCGACGCCCCTTCAGGCGAAGGACACGCACCGAGAGCACCTCGCCGGACGGGCCCCGTCGTGCCCGCCCAACCTCGATCGACCGAATGTCCGACCAGGGAATGGTGTGGCCCCGGCGGCCCAGCCCCCAGCAGATGGTGATACCCGTGGCATCCACCGTGGTCCAGGAGCGGCGCACGCACAGTCCCAGGGGAATACCAAGCAGCGGGGAGGCCGCCACCCACCAGGGCGCTCCCGACAGCATGATCGTGAACTTCATTGCGAGCACCACCCCCAGGACCGCTATCGGAAGCACCTGGGTGCGTAGGCGTGGCCACGGCCGGTCGTTGCTGCGAAAACACAGTTCCTGCACGGTCGCACAGCGTACGTCGTAAGGAGAGCACAATATCTGGGGGCCACCCCATGAACACATATGACGGCACGTCATCCCAAATCGTCACGCGCCGGGTTCACCGGGCTGTGAGCCGCCGACGGGAAACCCAGGTGGCTTCGGCGCATCGGCTGGGTAGAGTCGGGCGGTGCCCGAGCTGAAGCGGCTGCATGCCGACCATGCCCCGGCGGTCCTGGCCTTCGAGCTGGCGAACCGCGCCTATTTCGCTGCCTCGGTCTCCGACCGCGGCGACGCCTACTTCGAGCAGTTCGCCGAGCGGTACAACGCCCTGCTGGCCGAGCAGGAGGCGGGCATCTGTGCCTTCCATGTGCTCATCGCCGAGGACGGCGCAGTGCTCGGCAGGTTCAACCTGGTCGACATCGAGAACGGCACCGCGGTACTCGGCTACCGAGTCGCGCAGCATGTTGTCGGCCGCGGCGTGGCGACCGCGACCGTCAGGGAACTGTGCCGGTCGGCGGCGCTGCGGCACAGCCTGCACACACTGCGGGCGGCCACCGCGCACGAGAATGTCGCATCCCAGAAGGTACTCACCAACGCCGGCTTCATCCCGGTCGGCCCGGCTGACCCAGCCGACGTCGGCGGTAAGCGGGGCACCTGGTACCAGCGCGACCTGGCCCTCCGGCCGTAGACCCCGAGCTTCTAATGCGACCGTGGTCGGGCCGGCGGCGTGCCCTGGGGTGCTGCCGGAGGCCGACGTAGGGTGACTGATCCCTGTTGAGCGCCGGCCTCCAGGCGTCCGTCAGCAAGGGGAGGAGCTGGACACCCCGCCGAGCCGGCGTATCTCCTCCAGGGGGTAGGGGCTCTGCCTGCTCCGGTGCTGGAACGTGCGGTTGAAGTCGGACATCACTGCGGCGATCGGCGCATGCCGGGCGAGGATCGCCGCGGGGGAGCAGGCAGACGGTGTCCAGGATCCGTGTGTGACGGCAGACCTGACCGCACGCTACATGTGGATCGACGGCGAAGTCGGAGGAACCCGATGCCTCGGTGGACCGTCGCTGCTCACTATGACCACTGATCACATCGGAACTACCCTTCCAGGGTGTCCGAGCACGGAGTGTGCCGTGTGCCGTCCGGGACTGCTCGGCTGTCTCGTCCGTATTCCGCACGCGCCACCACGAAGGGATCAGCACGGTGATCGTGATCGCTCACCTCAGCGACACCCACATCGACGACGGGCAGCGCAGCATCGAGCGCACCCGGGCGGTCATGGAGCACCTCGAAGACCTCCCCTACGACCTCGACGCGGTCCTGGTCACGGGAGACATCGTCGACCACGGCCTGCCGGCCGAGTACGAGCAGGCCCGCCAATTGCTGACGTCCCGGCACCCGGTACTGATCTGCCCCGGCAACCATGACCAGCGCGCCGCCTTCCGGCGGCACCTGCTGGGGCAGCCGGAGTCAACGGCACCGATCAACCAGGTGCACAGCACCGCCGACTTCGTCATCGCCCTGTGCGACTCCTCGGTCCCGGGCAAGGACGAGGGCCTTCTTGAAGACGAGACACTGGCATGGCTGGAGGATGTTCTGACCCAGGCCCCGGCAGGAGTGCCGGTAGTGGTCGGGTTCCACCACCCGCCGGCCCGGCTCCAGGTGCCTTTCGTCGACGGCATTCGCCAGTTCGGGGCCGAGCGGCTCGAGACGCTCGCGGACCGCCACCCCAACCTCGCGGCCTTCGTGTGCGGACACGCCCACACCCCGGCGGCAACCACGTTCGCCGGGAGGCCACTGCTGGTGGCGCCAGGGGTCGTCTCCACTGTCCGGCTTCCATGGGAGCGTCTCGCCCATCCCCGGGACTACGTCGACCTCGACCAGCCACCCGCGTTCGCCTTCCATGTCCTCGATGACGCCGGGCGGCTGACCACCCACTTCCGGAGTGTCAACGGCTGACGTGGGGGTCATGGATCGACGACGGCAGCGTTGTGCACCAGACCGGCCACAGCGCTTGACTCCCTGCGCAGGGCACCGGCCAAAGGCCACGTCGATGCCGGCGTCAAGGAACCCTTGACAAGCTCCCCTCGTCGATGCCGACGCCGACGGATCCGCCACGGGCGGAGCCGTCGGCATCAGGTCCTCACCAGGGCACGGGCGTTCCGTCCCAGGAGAAGAAGCCGCCCGTGGGCCCGTCGTCCGGCAGCAGGGCCAGACGGACGGCTCCCTGGGCGGCCTCGGCCGGGTCGCCGCCGGCAGCGGCGGCCAGGGGGTTGAGGTCGGTGGCCCGCAGACCGGGGGCAAGCGCGTTGACCTTGAAGCCCTCCTCGGCCAGCGTCTGGGCGTAGAGGACGGTGAGGGCGTTGAGGGCGGCCTTGGACGACCGGTAGGCGGCGGCGCCACCGCCTCCCGGGGTGAACTGGGGGTTGGGGTTGGTGCTCCAGGTCAGCGACGCGGTGCCACTGGAGACGTTGACGATGCGCGGGTGGGGGGACCGGCGCAGGACGGGCAGGAAGGCGTTGGTCGCCGCCACCACTCCGAACACATTGGTCTCGTATGTGCGCCGGAACTCCTCGACGCCGGTCTCGGCCGGCGGGGCGAGTGACGGTGAGATCCCGGCGTTGTTGACCAGGATGTCCAGGCAGTCCACCTGCGCCGCGGCCTGCGCGATGCTGCCCGGATCCCGCACGTCGAGGACCAGCAGCCGGGCGCCGCCGCCGATCTCCTCGACGGCCTGCTTCCCGCGCCCGGCGTCGCGGGAGCCGACGTACACGGTGAGGCCCTCGGCGGTGAGCAGCCGGGCGATATCCTTGCCGATGCCCTTGTTGGCGCCGGTGACCAGAGCTGTGCGTTCGTTCATGGCAACCATGGTTCCCTGGCTGTGGGTGCCCTGCCAGGGACAACCTGTACCAGGCAGGAGAAGGGGACGCCATGGCGCGGCAGGAGCTGGCCGACTATCTGCGCGACCGCCGGGCGGCGCTGCATCCGTCCGACATCGGCCTGCCGGCGGCGGGCACCGCCCGCCGCACACCGGGCCTGCGCCGCGAGGAGGTGGCGGAGCTCGCCCATATGTCAGTCGACTACTACACGCGGCTGGAGCAGGCCCGGGGGCCACGGCCGTCGGCCCGGATCCTGGACGCGCTGTCCGGGGCGCTGCAGCTCACACCGGCCGAGCGCAGCCATCTGTTCCGCCTGGCGGGATCGAGTGCGCCGCCCGGCACCAGTGCCGTGCGGCGGGTACGCCCGCACGTGGCCCGGATGCTGGAGCGGCTGCCGGAGACCGGTGCCATCGTCACTGACCCCGCGTACGGCGTCGTCGCCTGGAACCCGCTGGCCCAGGCGCTGCTCGGGGGCGACCTCGGAGGCGGGACGACAAATCTGGCCCGGCGCCGCTTCCTGGGGCAGGGGCGGATGTACGAGAGCTCCAGCGCTGAGGAGTTCGGGCACATCGTGGTGGCGCGGCTGCGACGGGCCGCCGACCGCTACCCGCACGACCCGCAGCTGACCGCGCTGCTGGCCGAACTGCACGCCGGTAGCGAGGAGTTCCGGCACATCTGGGAGATGCGTCCGGTGTACGCTCCCGGGCACCGCACCAAGACGCTCGACCATCCGGAGGCCGGTGCGCTGCGGTTGAACTGCGACGTCCTGCTCGTGCCCGAGGACGACCAGGAGGTCGTCCTGATGACGGCCGACCCCGGCTCGCCTGCCGTACGGGCGCTGCGCGCGCTGGCCGCGCAGGTGGCCTGACCTGGCGCGAGGCCGCGCTGGGGCTGTTCGGGCCCTGCCGCCGAGGACGGGCACAGACCCCCGCGCACCCTGATCCTATGCACCGGGATTCCGTGATCACTGAGGCCTGTGCCCGTGCCTGCCTGTGAGCGGCCCTCCTTGGATTCGACCCGTCCGAACGAGCCGGGGCCGGTTGTCAGTGCGCCGCAGGCCGCCTGCCACGCGTGGTCACCCGGGTGGAACCAGGTGCGGAGGTAGGCCGAGGTGAGCCGTCCGAGGGCGGCGACCCGCTCGGGGCTCTCGTCCGTGGCCGGACCGGCACCGAATCCCACCGGCCCGCCGTCACCCCGGCTTCAGCCGGGTGGGGTCGACCGAGGTCATCGCAGCTCTTCCAGCTGCCTGACGATCCTGTCCATCGGCGCGGTCGCGTCGATCTCACATGTGCAGGTCGCCCGGAGCAACGGCTCGACCTCCGCGAGGTGGCGGAGGACGAGGTCGCGTTCCTCGGGCTGCTTGCCGTAGGGGTTGCCGGTTCGCGCGGCAATCCGGGCCAGCAGCACCTCGGCCGGGGCGCTGAGCAGCACGACATGGTCGAACTGCCCGTAGAACCGGCCCTGGTTGGTCCTGCAGCCGGCCACGAACAGGCTGCCGTCCCGGTGTGCGGCGAGAAGCCCGCCAATGGCTGCTTCGCGCCAGATCCAGTCCTGAGAGCCGTCCTGCAGGGTCACCCACCGGCTCCAGCGGTCGCTGTCGGTGTCCACGGTCCGATGTCCTCGTGCGGCCAGGACCTGCAACGCCGTGGACTTGCCGGTGCCCGACATCCCGGTGACCAAGACTTTCGGCATGCAGGCGAGATTACGCGCGACGGCCCCCGGTCCGGCCTTCCGCCCGGGCGCTGTTCCGCCGTGCATCCTCTTCGGCCACCCCCAGACGGCGTGACCGCCCATCCCGTCCACAGCTGAGCCGGGCGTACGGTCCCTGGGGGCGCCGAGAAGATGCGGCGGGGTCTGTGGCCGGGCACGCTGGACACATGTCAGGGCCGGCCAGTTGTTCCGGCCCGACGGGACGGCATGCCCGTCGGCATCCGGTCGGCGTCCGGTCGAAGGAGTCCGGCGTCCCGGCCCAGCAGGCTGGGCCGCGAGCGTCGCCACCCGGGTTCCGGGCCGCCGCCCCGCTCGCCGCTGACCAGGCAGTTCCCGGCCTGGCAGCCATACACAGGCCACGCCCGGCAGCCCTGTGCCGGGCGACAACCTATGGAGGTCCGATGTCCGATCGCGAGCTGCAGCGCCAACACCCCCGCCTCCTCGGTCGGCACGGCCTGCGCCAGGCTGTCGCCGGCACCCCGGATCCGGACGGGGCCGACCCCGATCAGCCGGCGCCCACGGTGGACGAGGAATGGGACCCGGCCCGACCGGAAACCGACTGAAACCGACTGAGCAGGCCACCCTGCTCGCGGGTGGCGGCTGACGACCGGGCCCAGTGCTCGTCCGCGGCCGGCTGCCGAGGGGACAGCGTCCCGGTGAGTCCTCCAGACGCACCGGGGCTGCTCCGCGTCCCGGCGCGGGGAGACAGGCCGATGGCCACCGCGCGGGGGGCCTGCCCGCCTGAGCCATGACCGTGCCGCAACCGGTCACCGTCACCGCGCAGATTCTCACTCGTCCTCCAAGGGGCGCAGTGCCCGGAGGTCACCGAAGACGATCACGGTGTCTCCGGGGTGCAGGGTGCTGTCCGGGTCGGGGCTCGGCTGCAGTTCTCCGTCAGCGCGCCTGATCAGCAGCGGGACAACGCCCGGGCAGGCGTCCCGGAGTGGTCGGCGCACCAGGTGGGAGCCGTGGTCGACGCGGATCTCCTCCATCCGGCAGTCGGACGCGCCGGGCCGGGCGAACTCCAGGAAGTCGACCACGTGCGGGCGTACCGCGAGCAGCGCCATCCGCCTGCCACTGATCACATAGGGGGAGACGATGCTGTTCGCACCGGCGTGGGCCAGCCGTCCCACGGTGGCCGGCTCCGAGGCCCGGGCGACAATCGCGATGGTGGGGTTGAGCGAGCGGGCCACCACGGTGATGTAGACGTTCTCGGCGTCGGAGTCCACCGCGCACACCAGGCCGCGGGCCCGGTCGATGCCGGCGCGGCGCAGGGCGTCCTCGGAGGAGGCGCTGGCGATCAGGTAGGGCACATGGTCGCGTTGCATCACCTCCTCCAGTTCGGGTTTGCTGTCGATCACCACGAAGGGGATGCGCTCGGCCTTGAACTCATGTGCCACCGCCTGGCTCACCCGGCCGTACGCACAGATGATGAAGTGGTCGCGGAGCGCATCGATGTGGTGCTGCATGCGGCGCCTCCTTCCGGCGGGCCCCAGACGTCCCTCCAGCAGCGCGGTCCCGAGCACCCCCACCACGGCCACAAAAACCGCCACGCCGAGCACGGCCAGCGAGGCGGTGAACGCCCTGCCGCCCCAGGAGAGGCTGTCGGCACCGGAGAACCCCTCGGTGGTCAGCGTCATCACCGTCATGTACACAGCGTCGGGCAGGGGAAAACCGAACAGCACATAGCCGACGACGCCGTACCCCAGCAGCGTCATCACCGCGGACGCCACCAGTAGGGCCCGCCTCCGGGTGCCGCGCGAAGACCACACGCCCCGCTCCCGCCGTCACCTCTTGGGGGCTCCAGTGTCCCTCGTCCGGCGGCCCCACCGGTTGTCGGCGGCACCCGTACGGGTGAGGACACGGCTCCACCATGGCGGTTGCCTGCGGACCGTCCACCGTTCGGCGGGCATCGGCGTGCAGTCCCCGTCGACCGGGGCGAGGCTGGCGGAATGGCCGCAGAAGAGCAGAGCATGGACCGTGAGAGCGCCGATGCCACGGTGGGTGCACGCACCGCCGGGCAGGTGCGGGCCGTGCTCGAGGTGTACGGCAGCCGAGTGGTGGGGCTGGACGAGGTCGACTTCCTGGTCGGAATGGTGGCCGCCTGCCAGTGGGCGCTCGGGGAGAAGCCGCCTCCGGTCACTGGCGGCCCGGCCGTCGACGTTCCCGATCCGCCGGATCCGCCGGACCTGCCGGATCCGCTCGACCCACCGGACCTGCCGGACCTGCCGGCTTTGCCGGGCCTCCCGGAGCTGGCGGCGGAGGAGCGCGCGGCACGGATGGTGCGGGCCGGCAAGAGCGAGGAGCCGGTGAGCCGTGAGTACGCCCGCGGCGCCCATGAGCTGCTGGCCTGGATCTGCGGCTACACCCAGGATGTCCCGTGACGGGTGACTGGTCGGCGTGGTCCGCGACGCCCGGAGGCAGAACGGAGCGCGTCAGCAGCGCCGGGTCCCGGTGGGCGCCGGGCCACCCCGAGCAACCCGGGGCGCCTGCTGCCGGCCGGATCCTCCGGGGCCGCCGGGCGGGGATTCAAGGGCTATGAGTCGTCGCTGGCCAGGTCCAGGGCGAGCTGCTGCAGGATCGCCTCGGTCGAGTCCGTCGGCTGAGTCTGGTCATAGGCATCCGCAACCACATCGAATGCGAGGATGAATCCACTGACAAGGGCGCCCAGTGGGCCGGAGAGCTGTTCGAGCACGGAAAGGCCGATGCGCGCGGGGTCTCGCGTCACGGGGACCACGAACTGGGTGGGGATCACCTCGCTCAGCAGGTCGGAGACGTAGCTTGCCTCGACCCCACCGCGCACCGCTGTGAGCGCCGCGATGGCTTTGAGCTTGATCTCGTTCTCGGTCACGGTTCGAGCCTATGAGCATGCAGGCCCCGACGGGTGACCTCTCCGCCGCCGACGACCCCCGTGCCGCGGACACCCCCGCCGACCGGACCATCAGCCCCCCGGCAGGCGAGCGCCCCGTGCGGTACGCACATCCGGTCGGCGACGGCCCGCGGCCGGTCCATCGCGGCGCGGGCACGCCCACGGAGGGCCGTGTCGGCCCGTTTTCCGCCCGCGGATGCCGGCACCCCAGGTCTGACGTCTCTGTGGGCGCCTTGTGCACGGTCATCCAGGATGAAGGAGCTGCGACTGGTGTCCGCAGCGCCCCCACGGGGAGGAGGAGAGGAGGCAGCGGGGGCGGTCGCCGCAGTGGAGTCCGCCCGACCCGGTACCGCGAGTCGGAGCGGCCCGGCCGAGTCCGTGCGGCGGACGGTGCGGCAGGAAGGGAGGCCGACGGTGTCGCGAGCAGTGGGAATCGACCTGGGGACGACAAACTCGGTGGTCTGCGTACTGGAGGCCGGCGAGCCGACAGTGGTCGCCAACACCGAGGGGTCCCGTACAACCCCGTCGGTGGTCGCCTTCGCCAAGGACGGCGAAGTGCTGGTGGGCGAGATCGCCAAGCGGCAGGCCGTCACCAATGTGGAGCGCACCGCGCGGTCGGTCAAACGACACATGGGTGAGGCCGACTGGCGGTTCCCCGAGACGGGTTCCGTCGACGGCAGGCGGTTCACCGGCCAGGAGATCTCCGCGCGGGTGCTGCAGAAGCTCAAGCGGGACGCGGAGGCCTACCTGGGCGAGGACGTGACCGACGCCGTCATCACGGTCCCGGCCTACTTCGACGACGCGCAGCGCACCGCCACCAAGGAGGCGGGTGAGATCGCGGGCCTCAACGTGCAGCGGATCATCAACGAGCCGACTGCGGCAGCTCTGGCCTACGGCCTGGACAAGGAGAACGACCAGACGATCCTGGTGTTCGATCTGGGAGGCGGCACCTTCGATGTCTCGCTGCTGGAGATCGGCGAGGGGGTGGTCGAGGTCAAGGCAACCGCCGGTGACACGCATCTGGGCGGGGACGACTGGGACCAGAGGATCGTCGACCATCTGGTGAAGCAGTTCCGGAACGGCTACGGGGTGGACCTGTCCCGCGACAAGATGGCATCGCAACGGCTGCGAGAGGCCGCTGAGCGGGCGAAGATCGAGCTGTCCGCCGCGACCGAGACCACGATCAACCTGCCGTACATCAGCGCCTCGCCCGAGGGACCGCTGCATCTGGAGGAGAAGCTCACCCGGGCCCAGTTCCAGCAGCTCACCGAGGATCTGCTGCAGCGGTGCGCGGAACCGTTCCACCAGGCGGTCAAGGACGCCGGCATCCAGGTCTCGGACATCGACCATGTGATCCTGGTCGGCGGCTCCACGCGGATGCCCGCGGTGGCGGAGCTGGTCCAGAGGCTGACCGGCGGCAAGGAGCCCAACAAGGGCGTCAACCCGGACGAGGTCGTCGCCGTCGGCGCCGCCCTGCAGGCCGGTGTGCTCAAGGGCGAGGTCAAGGACATCCTGCTGCTGGACGTCACCCCGCTGTCCCTCGGTATCGAGACCAAGGGCGGCATCATGACCAGGCTGATCGAGCGCAACACCACGATCCCGACCAGGCGCTCGGAGGTCTTCACCACGGCCGGGGACAACCAGCCGTCGGTGCAGATCCAGGTCTACCAGGGCGAGCGCGAGATGGCGGCCTCCAACAAGAAGCTCGGGGTGTTCGAGCTGACCGGTCTGCCGCCGGCGCCCCGCGGCGTCCCGCAGATCGAGGTCGCCTTCGACATCGACGCCAACGGCATCATGCACGTCCAGGCGAAGGACCTCGGCACCGGGAAACAGCAGTCGATGACCATCACCGGCGGCTCCGCGCTGCCGAAGGACGACATCGGCCGCATGATGCGCGAGGCCGAAGCTCATGCCGAGGAGGACCGCAACAGGCGGGAGGCGGCCGAGACCCGCAACCGGGCCGAGACGCTCGTCTACAGCACGGAGAAGCTGCTGCGTGACGACCCGGAGAAGGTGCCTGGCGATGTGAGGTCCGAGGTCGAAGCCGCACTCGCCGATCTGAAGGAGAAACTCAAGGGCGAGGATGCCGCCGCCGTCCGGGAAGCCACCGACCGGGCCGCCGAGGTGGCACAGAGGATCGGGCAGGCGATCTACGCCCAGGCCCGGGCCGCGGGCGGGTCGGGCCCCGTCGGCGCCGCTTCCGCGGGATCTGCGGGCGGGGCTGAGGAGGAGGAAGTCGTCGACGCCGAAGTGGTGGACGAGGACCGGCAGGCCAGGGACACGGGATGAGCGGCCGCCCCGTCGGACGCGGACGGCCGGGGCGGGGCAGCCGCGGCCGGGCCAGCTGCCCGTGAACCCGTAGCGCCCGCCGGTCGGTTCGGAGGAACCCGGCGCGGCCCGGGATTCCCGTCACGCGAGAACCAACGGCGTCATGCGGGACCCGACGGAAGGCGCTGCCGTAGGTCTGTCACAACGGCGCGGCGTGGGGTGATCCGGTTGTCTGCTCCGCCCAGACGGTCTTTCCCTGATCGCCGTACCGGGCGCCCCACTGGTCCGCGATGCTGGCGATGATGAACAGCCCGCGCCCCCTCTCGTCGATGGTCCGGGCGTGTTTGACATGCGGAGCGCTGGTCGCCGAGTCGCTGACCTCGCTGGTCAGCATCCGCTCGAAGATCAGTCGTAGTTGCAGGGGCGGAGTGCCGTAGCGGACCGCATTGCCGACCAGTTCGCTGACGATGAGCTCATTGGTGAAGGCGACCTCTTCGTCCACGCCCCAGGCTCTCAGCCGGCTCCGGGCTGCTGCGCGGGCGATCGGCGCGGCCTCGGGGTCCGCCGGCAGGGAGAGGGTCATGACCTGGTCCACCGGCAACGCTCTGGTACGAGCGAGCAGCAGCAGTGTCTCCTCCGTCCGGCGGCAGCGCCGGGGTGCGTTCGCGATGGCGTCGCACAGATCCGGCAGGCTCCGCCTGCCGGCGTCGTTCAGCAGTGGGCTCAGGCGACCGGCCAGAATCTCGTCGGCGATCCAGCCGGTGGCCATCGCCAGGACGGCCCCTTCGGGGAGGCTGACGGTTGTTGCGGGAAAGGGCGCCTTGCCTGTTCCCGCGAGGAGGGGGCCGGGAGGAACACGCAGGGTGTGCGAGGTGCCGTCGGCGAGGAGGGCGACCGGCTCCGGAAGACCGGCGCGGGCGATGGTGCAGGTCAGGGCGACCGGATCGTAGATCGCGATGGCACAACCGGCGGTGAGTGGCTCTCGGTGAAGAGGATCCCCTGGCGGCAGCGCGGCGCGTTCGGCTGCGAGGCGGGTCGCGGTGTCGTTCAGCCGGGCCAGCAGTTCGTCCGGGCCCACGTCCAACGGGGCGAGTGAGTGGAGGGCCGTGCGGAGTTGTCCCATCGTGGTCGCCGCGGCGATGCCGCGTCCGGCGACCTCGCCGACGACCAGCGCGGTCCGTGCGCCGGGCAGCGCGATCGAGTCGAACCAGGCGCCGCCGCCCTCCGGACCGGGCAGGTGCAGTTGGCAGACCTCCACGGAACTCTGTGCAGCCGGATCCTGGGGAAGCAGCCTGCGCTGAAGGGTTGCTGCGATGGTCCGCTCACGGGTGAAGCGGCGGGCGTTGTCGATGCAGAGAGCGGTGTGCGCACACACATCGGACGCGAGCTGGAGGTCTTCCTCTTCGAAGGGGTCCTCCTGCTGGTGACGGTAGAAACTCACCACACCCAGTGCATGGCCGCGCAACGCCAGCGGCGCCGCGATGAGGGAATGGACCTCGGACTGGCTGATGGAGCGGGCTCGGGCCGGGTCGCAGATGAGCCATGTGCTGTCCCTGTCGATCGGGAGGAGACGGGGGCGAAGGTCGCGCAGCACCCGCGCGAAGGGAGTTCCCGAAGGCAGCGGACGCACGTCCCCGACCGGGTATGCCGAGATCCGCCCCCGGAAGGCCGTCCGGCGCAGCGGGACGTCCCGGTGGACCGGGACCAGGGGAGGTTCCTCTCCGCGGACGACACCCTCGACCACCTCGACGACGGCGATGCCCGTGAAGGCCGGCACCATCGCGTCCACCAGGTCCTGGCATACGGCAAGCACGTCCAGCCGCCGCCCCACCCGGGCGCGGACCGCGTCCAGGAGAGCCAGGCGCTTCTGTCCGTTCTCGCGCTCGGTGACGTCGACCGAGGACGCCAGCAGGCCGAGCACTTTCCCCTCGCCGTTCTCCAGGCGGACGAAGGAGACGGAGTAGATGCGGCGCTTGCGCACGGCCGGTGCCTCGGTGCCCCGGACGAGCCGGTTCAGCACCGGCTCGCCGCTCTCCAGGACTCTGCGGGCCATCGCGAGCACGTCCTCGGCGTCCTCGAGTTCGTAGGCCTCGGTGAATCGTCTGCCGAGCAGGTCTCCCACCGGCGCGTCGTGCGGCCCGCGGGTGGCGGTGTTCATGCGGACCACACGCAGTTGATCGTCGAGGACGTGCAGCCCCACGGGCGACTGGGTGAACATGGCCTTCAACACCGCCACGTCCTCCGGCTGCGCCACGGCCTCGTCCGCCGCGCAAACCCGCCAGACCACGGAAGAGCCACGCACCTCCGGCTTGACCAGCAGCGGGGGCACGTCGGAGAAGGCATCCCTGCGCCATCCGTCGGCGGTTTCGACGTCGCCCATCAGCGTGGCGAGGGACTGGCCGACGGCCTCCACCTCGGACCATCCCAACAGTTCCTCGGCCTCACGTCGCCACTCGATCACCCGTCCACGCTCGTCGATCACCATCAGTACGTCGCCGTGGTGGGGCATGGAATGCACCTCCGCCCTCATCACCGGGCCAGGTGCGCCACACCGATCGGCGCAGTGCACCCCCTACCAGTTCAAGCGCGTGGCGATCCCCCGGCAACCCGGCCGGGCACAGGCCGCCAGGGCGAGTGGTCGAACTCCGGAGGGCCGACCGCGGGCCGCCGTAGCGCGATGCCGTTGCTGACGCGGAGAGCCGAGGTGCCGGGGGAGAGGCCCTGCCCGGTGAAGCCCCGCGTCCCTCGCCGGTAGGCCGACGACGTCCGTTCGGCGGTCCGGTCGCGGGGCCGTCGGTGTTCGGCCGTTCGGAGCGGGCTCCGATTGCTGTCCGCGGCTGAGGGGCACGGTAATGGATCCGAGCGGGAGCCTGTGCCGGACGCCGACGTGATTCCGTGGAACGAGGAGCAATCCGATGCTGCTGTTCGGGATGAAGAAGAGGCTCGAACGAAAGGTCGGGGCAGCGGCGGAGCAGACGGCGGTCGCCCTCGATCGGCGGATCCCGCTGATGAAGGCCGGCAAGGAACTGCTGCGGAAGGCGTTCCCCGACCACTGGTCCTTCCTGCTGGGCGAACTGGCCCTGTACAGCTTCGTGGTGCTCCTGATCACCGGAGTCTTTCTGACGTTCTTCTTCCATCCCGGTGCGGCGAAGACGGTCTACCACGGTTCCTACCTGCCCCTGCGCGGTGTCCGGATGTCCGAGGCCTACAAGTCGACGGTCGACATCAGCTTCGACATCCGCGGCGGGCTGCTGATCCGGCAGGTCCATCACTGGGCCGCCCTGCTGTTCCTCGCCTCCATCAGCATCCATCTCCTGCGCATCTTCTTCACCGGCGCCTTCCGTCGGCCCCGGGAGATCAACTGGATGATCGGCGTCACCCTGTTCCTTCTCGCCCTGCTGGAGGGCTTCGCGGGGTACTCCCTGCCCGACGACCTGCTGTCGGGCACCGGCCTGCGGACCGCCCAGGGGTTCATCCTCTCGGTCCCCCTGGTCGGCACATATCTGAGCTTCTTCGTCTTCGGCGGCATGTTCCCCGGCACCGAGATCATCCCCCGGCTCTACGTCACACACATCCTGCTGATCCCCGGCCTCCTGGCCGCACTCATCAGCGCCCACCTGGGACTGGTGGTGTACCTGAAGCACACCCAGTGGGCCGGCCGGGGTGCGACCGGCCGCAATGTGCTGGGCAAGCCGCTGTTCCCGCAGTACACCGGCAAGTCCGTCGGCCTGTTCTTCGCCGTCTTCGGCGTGCTGGCGCTGATGGGGGGCATCGCACAGATCAATCCGATCTTCGAGTACGGCCCCTACCGGGCGGACCAGGTGTCCACTGACGCGCAGCCTGACTGGTACATGGGCTTCCTGGAGGGAGCACTCCGGCTGATGCCGGGAGCGGAGACGCGGGTGTGGGGCCACACCGTCTCGTGGAACCCCCTGCTGCCGGCCGTGGTGCTGCCCATGCTGTTCTTCCTGGCGCTCTACGCCTATCCCGTCTTCGAACGATGGCTCACCGGCGACCTGGGAGAGCACCACCTGGCCGACCGGCCGCGCAACCAGCCCGCGCGCACCGCCCTGGGGGCCGCCGCAATCACCTGGTACCTGGTGCTGCTGGCCGACGGAGGACAGGACGTCCTCGCCTATGTCTTCCACCTCTCCGTCAACGACCTGAACTGGTTTATGCGGGTCTGCTTCTTTGTGCTTCCCGCAGTGGCCTTCTGGATCACCAGACGTGCCTGCCTGGCGCTGCAGGCCCATGAGCGTGAACTCCTGGAGGAGGGGACGGAGACCGGGTTCATCAGCCAGTCCGTCGAGGGCGGCTACGGCGAGGCCCACCAGCCGCTGCCTTCCGAGAAGGCCTATGTGGTGATGGCCCGCCGCCTCCCGCAGCCCCTGAAGCTCTCCCCGGACGCTCCGGCCTCCCGCCGCCGGCGGCTGCGGGCCACCCTCAGCGCCTGGTACTTCCGCGACCTCGTGGAGATGCCCTCCACCCCCGTACAACGCCGGAAGGTCGCCGCGCTCACCGCCGATCCCACCCAGCCCGAGCACCAGGACTGATCTCCCGTGGAGAAGCGACAGGCAGGGCCCCTGTCGCGCGGCGGCGCGCGGTGTCGCCCCGAGGGCGGGCCGGCGGGGCCCAGCTTGGGACGGTCCGTGCCCGGGCGCCTCGATGAGAGGCCGGGCACCCGCCGTTCGGGCGCTCCTGCCACAGGAGCGCGTTCCCCGCAGCCAAGAAGGGGACCGTGCGGGAGGTGAACGGGAACCGTTCGGTGGACCCGACGAGAGGAGCCGGTATGCGCCGCACCCTGGCCGAGGCGAGTGCCGCCCCCGGGCAGCCACCGGACCCGGACCATGGGCTGCGAGGCCTGCCCCCCGCTGTGGCGCCCGCACCGTCCGGGCCGGGCACAGGCAGCGGACTCCCCGTCCCCGGCGCTGCTCCGGCGGCGCCCGGCACGGCCGCGGTGGACGCCGACGTCCCGGCGGCGGTCGGCCGTGTGCTCGCCGAGATCCTGCGCCGCCGCACCGCCCAGGCCGCCGCCCTCGACGGCGTCTTCGCCCGGGACGTCGCCGAACGGGTCGCCCGCTTCACCCTCGACGGCGGCAAACGCATGCGCTCCCGGCTCCTGTGGTGGAGTCTGCGGGCCTGCGGGGGAGGTACGGACATGGCCGGGACGGCCTGCGCCCTGCGTGTCGCCGCCGCCCTGGAACTCGTCCAGACCTGCGCGCTGGTCCACGACGACGTCATGGACCACTCCCCGCTGCGCCGCGGCCGCCCTGCTCTCCACGCCGACCTCGCCGCCCAGTACGCCACCTCGGTCCCCCGGGAGGCAGGCGGCTCCTTCGGCGCCGCCGCCGCGGTCCTGGCCGGGGACCTCGCCCTGGCCTGGGCGGACGACACCTTCGCCGACGCCGGGCTCGACCCCGAGGCGGCCCACCGGGTGCGCGGCATCTGGAGTGCGATGCGCACGGAGATGGTCGCGGGCCAGTACCTCGACGTGCAGGGCCAGGCCACCGCCTGCCGCTCGGCGGCCCGGGCGGTGCGCATCGCCTGGCTCAAGAGCGCTCTGTACTCGGTGGAGCGGCCCCTCGCGCTCGGCGCCGCCCTGGCCGGAGCGGGAGCCGCCGCCACCCGGGCGCTGCGTTCGGCGGGACGGTGCGCCGGGATCGCCTTCCAGCTCCGCGACGACCTCGACGATGTGTTCGCCGACCCCAGGCGCACGGGGAAGCCCTCCGGAGACGACGTCCGCGAGGGCAAACCCACCTATCTCACAGCCGTCGCCAGGGCCAACGCCGCCGCGCGCGGCGACCGGTCCTCGCTCGCCGTGCTGGACCGCGCCCTCGGAGTCCGTGATCTGTCGCCCGCCGACCTGGCGGAGGTACGCCAGGTGCTGGTGTCGACCGGGGCCCGCGCCGCGGTCGAGGACCGCATCGGACGGCTGCTGGCCCACAGCATGCGCCACCTGGCCGGAGCCGTCCCCGAGACCCCGGCCCTGCACCGCCTGCGTGAGCTGGTGTGCACCGTGGCCGGCACGGATCCCGCAGCGGGGCCGGCGCCCCGGTACGGCCCGGGGGCGCCCAAAGCCGCGCACCGGGCCGCCGGAGCCGAGAGGGGAAGCCGATGAGGGCGCTTCCCGGGCCCACCGGACATGTCGTGGTGGTCGGCGCCGGACTCGCCGGGCTGTCCGCAGCCCTGCACCTGCTCGGCGCCGGACGGCGGGTCACCGTCGTCGAACGCGGTGCACTCCCCGGAGGCCGGGCAGGGCGCCTCGAACGCGGCGGCTACCGCATCGACACCGGGCCGACCGTGCTGACCATGCCCGACCTCGTCGAGGACGCCTTCGCCGCAGTCGGCGAAAACCTGCGCGACCACCTGGAACTCCTGCCGCTGCACCCCGCCTACCGGGCGCAGTTCGCCGACGGCAGCGAACTGGACGTCCACACCAGGGCCGACGCGATGGAGGCCGAGATCGAGCGCTTCGCCGGAGCCCGCGAAGCGGTCGGTTACCGCCGTCTGCGCCGCTGGCTCAGCACGCTGCATGCCGTCCAGATGCGCCGCTTCATCGACGTCAACTACGACTCGCCGCTGCAGCTGCTCCACCCGGACCTCGCCCGGCTGGCCGCGCTCGGCGGCTTCGGCCGCCTGGATGCGCGCATCGGCCGCCACCTCAGGGACGAGCGCCTGCGCCGGGTCTTCTCCTTCCAGGCGCTGTACGCGGGGGTGCCGCCCTCCCGCGCCCTGGCCGCGTACGCCGTCTTCGCCTGCATGGACACCGTCGCAGGCGTGTACTTCCCCCGCGGCGGTATGCACGCCCTGCCGCAGGCGATGGCCGACGCAGCCGCCGGGGCCGGCGCGGACCTGCGCTACGGCCATGACGTCCTCCGTCTGGAGCGCTCCGGCCCGAGAGTCACCGCGGTGGTCACCGACCAGGACCGCATCACCTGCGACGCGGTCGTCCTCACCGCCGAGCTGCCCACCGCCTACCGCCTGCTCGGACGCCGCCCCCGCCGTCCCGCCCGGCTGCGCCACTCGCCCTCCGCGGTCGTCCTGCACGCAGGCACCCACCGCACCTGGCCCCGGCTGGCCCACCACACCCTGTCCTTCGGTGCCGCCTGGAAGAGCACCTTCCGCGAACTGACACGCACCGGACAGCTGATGACCGATCCGTCGCTGCTCATCACCCGGCCCACCGCCACCGATCCCGACCTCGCCCCGCCGGGCCGCCATCTGCACTGCATCCTGGCCCCCTGCCCCAACACCGACCTCGGCCCGAGCACCCGTGAGTGGACGGACCTCGCCCCCCGCTACCGCGACAGCCTCCTGGCCGAACTCGAACGCCGCGGCCTGGAGGGGCTCGCCTCCGCCGTCGAGGAGCAGTGCCTGGTGACCCCCGCCGACTGGCACGCCCAGGGGCACTCCGCGGGTACGCCCTTCTCGGTGGCCCACACCTTCGCCCAGACCGGCCCCTTCCGCCCGCGCAACCTGGTGGCCGGAACCGAGAACGCCGTCCTCGCGGGCTGCGGCACCACACCGGGCGTCGGTGTGCCGACGGTCCTGCTGTCCGGCAAGCTCGCGGCCGCCCGTATCACCGGCCTCCAGGCGTAGGGCGGTGGGGCGCGCAGGCGTCGTACGGCCCCGGCGGGCGGCCGGCCGTGACCGTACCCGAACGCGAGACGCCGCAGATAGCACCGGTCCCGGGCTGCGCGACCGCTGCACCCGGGCCTGCGCGCCGATGCAGGTGACACGCCGTCGCCGCGATCAGGGCCGGGTACGGCGCGCAGCGAGCACCCCCGTCCGGGGACAGTACGATCGCTGACCGCCGCCGGGACACATCCGCCGATGCCGTCGCCACAGCGTCCGCGGAGGGGTCGGGCAGGCTCCGGCACGCACCACGGCGGCCGGGCTCACTCAGGCGCTGTCGCGGGCATGCGAGGGGAGCGGGTGGCGCCCCCGCCGGGGGGCCGGCTCGGACAGGCGGTGGACGGCCAGCAGGGCGACGTCGTCCTTGAGGTCGCTTGCGGTGTAGGCCTTCAGGTCCTTGAGGATCCGGGCAATGAGAGGGGCCGGGAGGATGTCGCCCGGGTGTGCGGCCAGGCGGTCGGCCAGCGGGTAGAAGATCCCTTCGGCGTTGCGGGCCTCGATCACGCCGTCGGTGTAGAGCAGCAGGGTGTCGCCCGGTGCGAAGGGGAAGGTCTGGGTGGTCGCCTCGTGCGTCGCGGTCATGAGGCCGAGGCCGAGCGGAAGGGTCGCCTCGGGAGCCTCCCACGCGGTCACGGTGCCGTTGTGCAGCAGCAGCGGAGGGCAGTGGCCGCAGTTGAGCATGGTGGCCTGGTGCTTGTCCTCGGAGACTTCGATCACCAGGGCGGTCGCGAAGTCCTCACTGGTGTCCTCCGCGGCGGAGACGGAGTTCCAGGCCAGTGCCCCGTCCATGTACTCGGCCAGTGAGGTCAGGCTGGGATTGCGATGGGCGAGGGTACGGAAGGCGCCGAGCACCAGGGCCGCATGTTCCAGGGCCTCCATGCCCTTGCCGCGTACGTCCCCGATCAGGAACCGGGCGCCGCCGGCGGTCGGGATGGCGGCGTAGAAGTCGCCGCCGACGCTCGCCTGGTCGGTGGCGGCCCGGTAGCCGCAGGACAGCTCCAGGGTGCCGATCTGCGTGGGTGGCGGGCAGATGAGGATCTGCTGGGCGGCGTTGGAGATGAAGCGGACCTGGCTGAGCTCCGCGCTGCGCCGGTCGCGCAGTGCGGTGAAGGCCACCACCACGGCCGAGACGGTGATCATCCCCGCGAGCTGGGCCATACGGTTGGGCTGAGAGAGGCTGTCCCAGTCGAGGAAGATCTGCGTACCCACGGCCATGGCCGCGATGGCCGCCGTGACGCGGGGGCCGGCGAAGGCCCCGGTGATGGCGGGAGCGGCCACCAGCAGGGGTGCCAGGTGGATGCTGGGGGGTGTGAGGAGGTCGATGACCAGGATGGCCAGGATGAGAACGATCGGGATCAGGATCGCCGCTGGTGGGGGCGTCGGCCTGGTGATCAGCGCCCGGGGATGCTGCCTCCTCATACCTTCCATGGGTACACCCGGCCCGTGGTGCGCGCATGCCGCGCGTCCAGGATCCTCTGCCGGGATGCCGCCGGGCAGCGACCGCCGCCCATGTCGACCCGCGGGCACTCACGACCGGAACAGTGGAACCCGGCACCCCTCGGAGACGACAGCCGGGCCGACGGCGTGCCCGTCAGCGGCCCGGCCACAGGTGACGGTCGGCGGATGAGACGACGGACGCCACCCGTGTCGGAGGGGCTCAGAGGACCTTCAGAAGGCGTTCGGCCAGGACGCCCGCGGAGGCGGGGTTCTGTCCGGTGAACAGGTTGCGGTCGACCACCGTGTAGGGCTTCCACATCTCGCCCTTGGTGAAGTCGACTCCCATGTCGATCAGCTCGGTCTCCACCAGCCATCGTGCCCGCTTGGCAAGTCCGACCGCGTCCTCCTCCTCGTTGGTGAAGGCGGTGACCCGGTAGCCGGCGAAGGGCGACTCGCCGTGGATCCTGGTCGACAGCATCGCCGCCGGGGCGTGGCAGACGATGGCGAGGGGCTTGCCGGAGGCGAGCGCCGCCGTCAGCAGTCGGCCGGCGTCGGCGTCGACACAGAGGTCCTCCATGGGCCCGTGGCCGCCCGGACAGTAGACCGCGTCGTAGTCCTCCAAGCGGGCGTCCGCCAGTTGGATCGGTCGCCGCATCACCTCTGCCGAGCGGATGATCGCCTCCAGGTCGAGAGCGATCTGGGCGCTGCCGGCCATCTCGGGGCGCAAGCTCATCATGTCCACGGTGGGGACCACTCCGCCGGGGGTGGCCACGACGATCTGATGGCCGGCGTCGGTGAGTGCCTTGTACGGGGCTGCGAACTCTTCGGCCCAGTAGCCGGTCGCATGCCTGGTGCCGTCCTTGAGCGTCCAGTAGGTCGCCCCCGTCACCACGAACAGCAGCTTCGCCATAGGGTGATCACCCTTTCTGTCCTATTTGACACAATAAGCGTGCGACTGCTCCCTTTCGGTGTCCAGAGGTGATCCGCCCGGGCGCCAGGAGCCGAGCTGTCCTGCGGCGCCCTCGGCCCTGGCGAACCTGCGGAGTCACGCAGTCACGCGGGGGTGGTGAGGGCGTCGTGGCCGGTGACAGTTCCGGCGGCCGGTCTGGGCCGTCCGGTGGAACGGGCGACGGGGTCCGGGACGGCTTCGGTACGGCCGGTGCACATCCGGCCGCGGAGTGATGACGGCCGCGGAGTGATGACGCCGGGGTGAGCAACCCACTTCGAGTTCTCACTGGAAGCTCCCTCGTAACGTCCGTACGAACCGATCGCGTGTATCTCCACGACGGATCAATCCCGGGCATGCCCCGGGTCGAGGGGAGTCGTAGTGATCCACGAACGCCGTTCCGTTGGTGCCGGCCTCATGGTCGGCGCTGCGCTTGCCTTCTCCTGCGTCCTGGGGGCCGCTGCACCGGCCGACGCCGGGCAGGTGGCCGAGGTGGCAGCCGCGCATGCAACGTCCGACTTCTGCTGGAAAGAGGATGTCCTGCCCGCGACCGGGACCACCGTGGACGATCTGGCCTTTCCGGCGGCGGGGACCGTCTGGGCGGCCGGGACGCAGGCCACCTTGGAGGGCAAGGGCATCCGCTTCACCCCCGCGCTGTTCGCCCGCGGCCGGAGCAGCGCCGGGTGGAGCGGCGTCGCCCTTGACCCGGTGACGGTGAACAGCCGCGTGAATGCGCTCGACGCCCGCTCTCCGTTCGACGGGATCCTGGTCGGGGACTACGCAGAGGACCTCGGTGGTGTGCTGACTCAGCACATGGTCGACGGGGCGTGGCGGGTGGCCGTGGCCGAAGTCCCGGCGAACACGCTGGGGGGAGGCCTGCTCGATGTCGACATGACGCCCTCGGGCAGTGCCTGGGCTGTCGGCTGGGCACAGATCGAGGACAGCGTGACGCCGGACCCGGACGGCGGCCTGCCGACCTCGACCTACCACAACGAACCGCTCGTGCAACGCTGGGACGGCGCCACATGGCAACGGTGGGACCTGCCCCGGATCGCCGAGAGCTGGTACCTCAACGGGGTCACCGCTCTCGCTCCCGACGATGTGTGGGCCGTGGGCCAGACGGAGGACACCCTGCAGCCGGTGGTGATGCATTACGACGGAACGTCCTGGCGTCACGTGCCCACACCGTCGTACGGAGGCGTCCAGGGCGAACTGCTCCGCGTCACCGCCCGGGGAGGCGAGCTGTGGGCCGTGGGATCGCTCAAGCGTGACGTCGACGGCGCGATCGAGGGACTCGTCCTGCGCCTCGACGGCACCATGTGGCGCCAGGTACCGCTTCCTCCGGGGACCGGCCGGCTGACATCGGTCGCGGCAACGCCCGGTGAGGTTGCTGTGGTGGGCACCGAGAACGATGGGTCGTACGGGTTCGCGTTCGACGGGAGTTCCTGGCGCCCCCTGCGGCTCCCCGGGCCGGACCAGGAAGCCCTGTCGCTGACCACGGTCGCCGCCGACGCGGCCGGCACCCTCTTTGTGGGCGGGGTACGCCCGGGCACCGAGACCACCCCGTCGCTCCCGGTGGTGCTCGGCCCCTGCGGGTAATGCGCAAAGCGGCCGTGTGCGAAGACCGCTGGGGCTGTCCGAAAGGGTTGTGCGGCTCGCGGCGGGTGTGACAGCGGCCCCTGCCGGTGGCGTCCAAGATTCCTGCACCAACGGATGCCATCGGCGAGGGGCCGTCACCGTGTCACCGTACTGCTCGACTGGACCGACGACAGCTGGGTCGGCCGGTGCAACTGGTCGGCCTGGCCTTGCCGTACTCAGCTGTCGGCTTCGGGCAGACTGTGTGGCTTGCCGGGAGAAGCGCCGCTTCGCCGGAACGGCGTGATGATCTTCCGGACGGCCTCGGCAGCGCCCCAGTCGTCGTCGTCATGGGCGATGGTGCTGAGGAGTTCCCGGAGATGGAGAAGGGGCATCCGTTCCTCCCAGCCCTCCTGGAGCGGGGCGATCTCCTGGTATGCGGCGAAGAAACGCTCCGCAGCGGCCGGGCGCGGTGAGCACCACAGCATGCTGAGGTCGACTTCGGGCCAGTTGTAGGAGACGGCGGGGTCGATGAGCACGGGGGCGCCGTCGCTGGTGGCGACGATGTTCTCCTGCCACAGATCGCCGTGGGTCAGACACGGGGGCTGGGGCGGAACCAGTTCGGGCAGGGCCGCGCACAGCCGTTCCAGGGCTTGCCGCTCCTCACGGTCGAATGCGGCCTCGACCAGTGGTTCCGGAAGCCAGCGCAGGATGCGCCGCTCCCCGAAAAAGGCGTGGCCGTCCGTCTCCCAGGTGTTGTCCTGACGCAGTCGGCCCAGCCAGCCGTCGCGATGCCATCCGAACCGGTCGGAGACGGTCGACATATGCAGGGCCGCAAGCATATGGGCGAGTTTCTCCCAGAACTGCTCGTCGTCCCGGCGCGGCTGCATCTTCTCCAGTACGAGCAGACGCGGAGAGGCGCACAACACGTCAGGCGTGTTCGCGCCGCCGAGGGTGCGGAGTTCGGACAGACCGGTGGACTCAACCGGGAACACATCCCGATCCGGTCCGAGCAGGGTCTTGGCGAACAACTCGGTGCCGTCCTGAAGCGTCACCAGGCCCGCGATGGCGACCACTCCGCCGACGGCCCTTTTCACCTCTTCTGCGGGGTAGCCCGCTTCACGGAGCCGATCCGCAAGTATCTCCTCGTGTGACATCCGCAAGTCTTAACATATGTACCGTTCACGAACCAGGGATCAGCCTTGAGGTGTGGGCCTGGTGACGTCTCGTCAGTAACAGTACGCACTGCTCACCAGCAGGCTTTCGGGCCACCGGAGCGCGCCGCTTCCACGGCACGAAGCGACGCGCCGGCTGCGGAGGACGGTCGGCTCGCCCCGCTCACCGGCCGCAGACCCCCGACCTCCGCCGACTTCGCCGAGGGCACTCGGGCTCGGTGGGCGGCCGAGACAGGGACCCGCACCGGGTTGCTGGTCAGGACACCAGGGTCTGCTCCTCCAGCTCCGTCAGCTTCACGGTGCACAGGCCGCCGCGCTCGACCTTGACATCCGTCACCTTCAGCTGGGTGCCCGGCAGGAGGATGAACTCCTCCTCGCCGGTGAAGGCGGAGAAGTCGCGGATGCCCACGGCGCGGGCAGGGACCACCTCGAAGAGTGTCCGCTTGCCCCGGCCGCCGAGGAACGCCTTGGCCACACCGAGTTCGGACGTGCACGAGGACACGCCCCACCAGGCCACGGTCCGTCCCAGCGGGTACTGCGCACGCAGGTCCAGCGACACCCCTCGCCACAACGGCTCGGTGCGGACGGGGAGTTGCGACACCGCCGAGAACAGCAGCCGCAGATACGGCAGATACGGGACGAGCCTGGTCCGGTCCGGGGAGCGCAGGATGGCGTTGATCTCCCGGTAGAACGCGGACTCGCAGGTGTAGAGGAAGAGGGCGGCGATCCCGTCGGCGGACAGGCCCTCCGACGTGACGTCCGCCCGCCGCTTGCCGAACTCGTGCGACCGGTCGACATGCCGGCCCAGCCCGGACAGCAGCTCGGCGACCGGGGCGACGGCCTCGCGGAAGTCCAGGAGCGGGGTGTCGAACACACCGGTGATCGCGGGGAGGACGAGGCCCTCGTCCTTCACGCTGGAGAGCCGGTCGAGGTACAGCTGGTGCAGTTCCATGGTGGACGCGATGAACGCGCCCATGCGGTCGGCGATGTCGCCGTCGGAGCCGCCGGTCGGTGCGGCGGTCTCGTTCCAGCCGGTGCTGGGCAGCCAGTCGATCGGGTCGGCGCCCAGCGATGCGAGGGCCTCGTTCACCATCTCGAAGTGGTCGCCGTCGCAGAAGATATCGCCCTGCGCGGCGGGGTTGGCGTGGTCGATGTGCCGGACCTCGACGTCGGGGTACTTCTTCTGGAGCCTGAGAACGACCTTCTTCAGACTGCGCGCATGCGCCCCCCACCACGCGAAGACGACCCCGCGGTCCTCCTCGTCGGCGCTCTGCTTGGCCTTGAGGATCTCCTCGACGATGCGCTCGGCGACGGGCCGCCAGAAGCCGGTGTGCCGGTCGGTGCCGACGGCCCCGTCGCTGCTGGCCGTCAGCGCCGCGTTCAGCAGCAGTACGCCCTGTGTGAGCATCGCCTGGAACCACTCCGGCGGCTGCACGGTGTCCTGCTTCTTCAGCAGCGCGCGGATGTCGGCTATCGGGGTCTTCTTGGGAATGCCGTACTTCCACATCCCCGCCGCCTTGATGATGCAGCGGATACTGACGACCCTGCCGAACTGGCTGTCCTTCCAGTCATGGAAGGTGTTGTCGAACATGGCTATGCCGGTGGCGCTCTCCGGCCGCGGGTAGGGGTTCTGCCCGAAGACGACCACCTTCCATTTGTGCGGCGCGTTGGGCTTGAGTGCCTGGAAGGTCAGTTCGCGGACGGGGACGACCTCGGGGCTGCGGCCCGGGCCGATGAACGCGGCCGCGTCCGGCTGTGCCTCGATGACCGGCTTCAGCAGCGGAAGCCACGTTTCACCCCCGCCCTTGAACAGTTCCGCGAGGGCCAGCGGGTCGTTCGGGTCGGGCGTGGCGGGGGTGTGGGCATCGCTCATGGTGGAGGGACTCCGATGGGTCGCACTGTGCTGATGGAAGGCCTGATCGGCGAAGTGTCCATGAGGATAGGTCAGCCCACCGACACCGCACCGTGGTTGGCGCAGTGCCGGTCCCGGGGCCGCTCTGTCAGTGGGGCACGGTAGCGTCCCGATCAGTTGAGTGACCGTTCCGGATCGGAGTGAACCATGACCGTGGACCGCATGCAGTCGCCGCTCAGGGTGGTGCTGACCGACATCAACACCGCAGTGGTGGAGGCGTGGCGGGCGGCGTTCGCCGACACCCCCGGGATCGAGATCCGCAAGGGCTCGATCCTCGACGAGGACGTCGACGCCTGGGTCAGCCCCACCAACTCCCGGGGCCGGATGGACGGCGGGGTCGACGCGGCCGTCAAGCGGTATCTGGGAGCGGGCATCCAGCTGCGGGTGCAGAGGGCGATCCGCAGCCAGTTCGCGGGAGCTCTCCCGGTGGGCAGCGCGGTGTGTGTTCCGTCCGGGGCCGTCAAGCCGCGGTTTCTGATCTCGACACCGACGATGGAGGCCTCCTCGCAGAACGTCAGTGAGACCCTGAATGTGGCTCTGGCCTGCGCCGCCGCGTTCCAGGCGATCCACCGGCAGAACGAGAAAGCGCCCGGCAGCATCCGGTCGGTGGCACTGGTCGGCATGGGTGCCCAGACCGGCCGGGTGCCGGCGCGAGTATGCGCCAACCTGATGTGGACGGGTTACACCCTCTTCACCGACCACTCCTTCGAGGACTACGACGACCTGCGCAGCACGATCGTCGCGCAGCTCGACGACATCGAAAGCGCGCCCGTGGAGAAGCGGGTCCGTATAGCCCCGCCCAAGCGCACCGCCTCGCGCCGCTGACAGGGGTTCTCGGCCGCTCCTGTCCCACTCCCGACCTCGGGCTCCAAGGACCTCTCGCCAGTGGGTCACGGGTGCTGTGTTCTCTGTGCGCCTGGCGCCGGAGGAGTCCGGACACCACCGGGGTACAGCCATGGCTCGTCCGGTGGGGCCCCGGTGCCCGTCCCATCGGGGCCGCGAGGCAAACAAAGGGCTTGCTCCATGAGCAGTGCGGGTGCTGGCATGGGGGACATGGCTGCGATCAGCGACGACATGCGGCTGACCTTCCGCAGGCAGGGATACCTCGTGGTCCCAGGGGTCCTCGACCAGCGGCAGATCGCCTTTGGACGCAGGGCCGTCCGGGCCGTGCTTGCGAAGTGGCCCCCGGCGGACGGTCATTCGGGACCGCACTCTGTCTTCCGGCGCTTCGGGGAGGAGGGCCACCCGCTGCTCGACTTCTACCGTGAGACCGGGGTCGAGGCGCTGGCGGGACAGCTGCTCCGCCGCGGGCTCGGGATGCAGGACCCCGAGCACGTCCAGGTGGCGACCACTATTCCGCCGTGGCCGCACCGACCGGGTGGCCCGCACGTCGACGGACTGACACCCACGGAGCCGGACGGGCGCCCCGGCACCTTCACGGTGCTCGCCGGTGTGTGGCTCACCGATCACACGGCGCCGGACCGTGGCAACCTCTGGATGTGGCCCCGTACCCACCTCAGGTTCGGGCAGTATCTCGCCGAGCGCGGGGCTGATGCCCTCACCCGGATCGACGAGATGGCACCAGGGCCGTATCCGAGGATCGAACTCGGGGATCCGGTACAGGCGTTGGGTCCTGCGGGCAGCGTGCTCTTCGCCCACTACCTGCTGGCCCACAACATCGGCAACCACACCGGGTCGTCGGCCGACGAGCGCCGGGAGACCCTCTACTACCGGCTGCTGGCCGAGGGGCACCGGAAGCGCTGGCGGGAGGCGGTCGCGGATCCGCTGGCCGAGTTCTCCTGACCTGATCGCCGGTGCACCCGCGGGCCGGGCCCGGTGCGGACACAGGCGGGCCCGCCGAACGGCGGTCCGGCGGACCCGCGGACCGGCAGACCGGCGGACGGTTCCACGCACGGCTCCGGCGACGGAGTTCGGAGCTCAAGTTCGACTTCGGGCTTGGGAGTTGGACGTTCGCCGTTCAGACTTGGGCGTTGTGATCATTGCCGGCGCAGAACCTGGAGGTCCAAGAGTGGCATGGTCCGAGCGTGTGGTCGTACGGGACGGCGTCCGGCTCGTCTGCCGGGACTGGGGAGGGCAGGGGCAGCCGATCGTGCTGCTGCACGGCCTCGCCGGCTACGCAGGTGAGTGGGATGTGACAGCCCGGCGCCTGAGTCCCGGATTCCGGGTGGTCGCCGTCGACCAGCGGGGGCACGGCGCCGGTGAGCGGCATCCGGAGGATGTCTCCCGTGAGGCCTATGTCGCCGACGTCGCCGCTGTCGTGGAGCAACTGGGCCTGACCCGGCCCGTCCTGCTCGGCCAGTCGATGGGCGGCCACACGGCCATGCTGACCGCTGCGGCGCACCCCGACTGGGTGCGCGCGCTCGTGCTCATCGAGGCCGGGGCGGGTGGTCCGGACCCGGGCGGCCCGGCGAAGATCGATCGATGGCTGAAATCCTGGCCGGTCCCGTTCCCGACGCGTGAGCACGCGGTCCGGTTCTTCGGCGGCGGGCCTTGGGCGAGGGCTGGGCGGACGGGCTGGAGGAACGCGACAGCGGATGGTGGCCCCGCTTTGACCGAGATGTGATGGTCCGCTCGCTGGCGGCGCTCGCCGAGCGCTCCTTCTGGCACGAGTGGGGCCTCGTCAGCTGTCCCACGCTGCTCATCCTCGCCCAGTCGAGTTTCATCCCGCCGGAGGAGGTCGACACATTGCTCGGCACCCGGCCCTCCACGCTCGCCATGAGCGTCCCCGGCACCAGCCACGACCTGCATCTGCAGCAGCCCGCGACCGTGCACACCGCCCTCGTCGAATTCCTGGCAAGCCTCTCCTGACCTGGGCACGGACCGCTCACCGCGCGTCGCTGCCCCCTTGCGGCCCACTGCCGGGCAGCCGGACCCCGATGCTGCCCGCCGGCTCGGCCGGCCAGGTGCCGTACGACGCTGCGGTGAGCTCAGGAGCGGTCCCCGGGGCCGGGGATGGGGCAACTCTCCGGTGCGCCCGGACCGGACCGACGGGGATGTCCGGGCAAGCCGGCCCCGGCGGCCCGGCTGCCCAGCTCCGCTCCACTCCGCTCCGCGGGATGTCACTCCCAGCGCCAGCGGACGGTGTGGACGAGCTCGGGGAACGCCGTGGGTTTCCATGCCGTCCAGCCGTCGTGTCCGCAGGCCTGCGTCGCCTGACGGGCGGTCGGAGCGGCAGGAGGGTTGAGCAGGGCAAGCGTCTCCGGCGCGTGCACCGCAAGCCAGGCGTCAACACGCCGCCACGACCCGGACACCGAAGACCCAGTGATCTCGCCCATGGCCGGCATCCTTCCCCAATCATTCAGACAGGGCGAACGGTGCCCGAAGCGGCGCTACCGTGTGCGGCGCGGGCCGATGAGCGGCCGTAGGGCACAAAGGGGGCGGGTATGGCCATCAGTCTGGAGAAGATGCAGGCAGCAGCGCCGGGGCTGGTGAACCTGTACAAGGGCGCGCGGGTATCGCTGGAGAAGGCCGGGGTCGCGGGGGAGCGGCGGGCTGCGGTCTATCTGGTGCTGGACCGGTCGGGCAGTATGCGACGGCACTACCGTGACGGGGCGGTGCAGCGGCTGGCGGAGCAGGTGCTGGGGCTGGCGGCCAACCTGGACGACGACGGGGTCGTGCCGGTGGTGTTCTTCTCCACCGAGGTCGACGGGGTCGCGGAGATCGCGTTGGAGGGGTACCAGGGCCGTGTGAACGCGCTGCACGAGGGCTACGGCCATATGGGGCGGACCAACTACCACCTGGCGATGCAGGCGGTCCTCGACCACTACGAGGCGTCCGGCTCGACGCAGCCCGCGCTGGTGGTGTTCCAGACGGACGGCGGCCCGTCGTCGCGGTCGGCGGCGGAGCGGCTGCTGTGTACTGCGGCTCGGTTGCCGGTGTTCTGGCAGTTCGTGGGTTTCGGGGAACCGGGCAGCAAGGAGTTCGACTTCCTGCGGAAGCTGGACGAGTTGCCGGTGCCGGGCAGGAGGGTCGTGGACAACGCGGGGTTCTATGCGGGCGGGGGTCGAGCCCGCCGGGGTGCCGGACGCCGTGCTGTACGACGCGCTGATGGCGGAGTTCCCGCAGTGGCTGGTGGCCGCGCGGGCGGCCGGCGTCATCACGGGCTGACGAGGCCGTTGCGTCGGACGGCAGGGGCCGGGATCGGGTGGCGAGGCACCGGTCCTCCAGTCCTCCAGGCCTCACTGGCACGTCGCAGGGCCGCACCGGTCTCGCGATGAGAGACGGAGTGTTCAGTCAATGGTCAGGTGCCCTACCGTCCTGGGGTATGGGAGCGGGCATCGCACGCGACGGCCGACTGCGCGGCGGAGCGCTGAGGCAGGTGGGGGAGGCGCTGCGGCGCAGGGACTTCCGCTGGTGGTTCGGCAGTCAGATCCTCTCGGCCTCCGGGGCGGCGACCCAGAATGTCGCGCTCTCCTGGATCGTGCTGCAACAGAGCGGCGACGCCCTCTGGCTGAGCATGCTGACGGTCTGTGCCCTGGGTCCTGTGCTGCTTCTCGGTGCCTGGGCCGGAGCGCTGGTGGACCGGATGGATCGGCGCAGGCTGCTGACGGTCACCCAGACCCTGATGATGATCATTGGTGTGACGCTGAGTGTGCTGGCGGCCACCGGGGTGCTGAACCTGGCGCTGATTCTCTCCATCGCGGTGCTGACCGGAGTGGTCTCGGCCGTGGACGCCCCGGCCCGGCAGGTCTATGTGGTGGACCTGGTCGGCCCGGCCGGGGTGGCCAGCGCCGTCGGCCTCTGGGAGGTGGCCCTCAACAGTTCCCGGGTGCTGGGCCCCAGCGTCGGCGGGGTGCTGCTGGCGACCACAGGTCCGGCGATGTGCTTCCTGGTGAACGCGCTCTCCTATCTGCTCCCCCTGTACGTCCTGGCCAGGCTGGCGCCGCGGCACGCCGAGGAGCGCATCCGGGCACCTCGTGAGCGCGGTTCGATCTCTTCCGGGCTGCGCTACGCCTGGCGGACTCCGGTGGTCCGGGCCTGCCTGCCGATGGCCGCGGCCAGCGGAATGATCTTCACGATGGGGATCGCCCTGCCCGTACTGGCCACCCGGGCGCTGCATGTGGGTGGCGGGGGGTACGGGGCGCTGATGGCCGCCTTCGGCATCGGAGCGCTGCCCGGAGCGCTGCTCGCGGCCGGGCATCCTGTCCCCAGCGGGCGGCGGGTGCGGCTGCTGGCCCTGGCCACGGCGGTGGCGGTGCTGCTGGTGGCCTGCGCCCAGAACCTCGCGGAGGCCTTCGGCGCGATGATGGCGACCGGCTTCACCTCGATCTGGTTCATCGCTTCCGCCAACACCCTCGTCCAGCTGCGCACCGAGCCGGACATGCAGGGCAGGGTGATGGGCCTGTGGAACACGGCGCTGCCGGGCACGGTGCCGCTCACCGGTTTCCTCGTCGCCGCGGTGAGCCAGCATGTGGGAGCGCGGCTCGGTTTCTCCGTCTCGGGTATCGCCCTGCTCGGCGCCGCGCTGCTCGGCTGGCGCGCGCTTGCCGACCGTGAGAACGGCGGCACCCGACGACTGGCCGGATGACCCCGGTCGGGCCGGCAGCCCCGTACCCGCCCGCCGTAGCACCCGCCGCGGCCAGGGTGCACGGCCGCGCAGGTGACACATCCCACCCTCTTCGGCGCCGGACGGGCGCGCAGACAGTTCGGAAGCGAACCGTTTTCGTACGGCAATCAACCTGAGACAGTCGCCCGGCAGGCTCTCGGAAATATCACCACACATCGCTCGTATGTGCCCCACGGTCACTGCGGCCGGTGCGCCCTGCCTGATGCTCCTCGTCTGAAAGTCCTGCCTGTGCGTTCCTTCATATCCCGAGCGACGCGTCGGACGGCGCCGCTCGCCCTCGCTGTTCCCCTCGCCCTGCTGCCGCTGGCCGGCTTCGCGCCCGCCGCGCAGGCTGCCACCGGGCCGCTGTGCACATCGCGGACCTCGCAGGCGCTGGCCACCAAGCTCACCAAGGACATCAACACGGCGCTGTCGGGACGGTCCGGAACGATCTCCGTGGCCCTCTACGACCGCCGCACCGGCACCGGGTGCTCGCTGGGGTACGACCGCCGCTTCGACTCCGCCAGCACGGTCAAGGTGACCGTGCTGGCCACCGCACTCCGCCGGGCGCAGGAGCAGCACCGCTCCCTGACCGCGAGCGAGCAGAAGCTGATCACCGCCATGATCACGCAGTCCGACAACGACTCGACCACGGCACTGTGGACGTCACTGGGCACCACCCGGATCCGGAACTTCCTGACGCTGGCGGGGATGAGCGAGACCACCCTGGACCCCGAGGGACACTGGGGCCTGACCCAGATCACCGCTCGAGACGAGCTCAAACTGCTCGCCCTGCTGGACTCCCCCAACAGTGTGCTCACGCCGACCTCCCAGGCCTACGCGCTGAAGCAGATGGCGGCCGTCGTGTCGTCGCAGCGCTGGGGAACGCCGGCGGGCGCCCCCGCCGGGGTGACGGTGCGGGTGAAGAACGGCTGGCTGTCGCGGGCCACGCTCGGCTGGCGGGTCCACAGCCTGGGCGACTTCGCCCGCGGCGGCAGCACCTACCGTCTGGTGGTGCTGAGCCATGGCAACGCCACCATGGACTACGGCGTCGGTACCATCGAGCGCGTGGCCCGGGCCGTCCACCGAGACCTCAACTGAGCGCACCGACCCGACCCGGCCCCCGCACGCGGCACAAGGGCTGCGGGGGCCCCCGCCGGTTGTGGAACTGCTCGTTTCCGTCGGCTGGGCCGCGGCGGCGGCGCTGTCGCGGTGGGTGCCGCTCATTCCCGGGGTGCTGCTCCTGCCAGGCGAGGCAGTCCGTCAGCCGCGCCCCGACCCATGGGTCGGCGGCGAGCTCCGCGGGCAGCCGGGACGTCTCATCGCAGTCTGCGACGGCACGGACCACCCTGCTGCGAACCGAGTGACCGCCGCGCCGGATCGCGGGCGGAGCATCGGACGTGCCGCCGTGGAGGTCGGCACCGCGCGGGCGGGGATCGGCAGCGTACGACCTCAGCCCGGAAGACCGGTTCGATGCGCACACCGTGTGATCTCCGGCCTGTGAGGGCCGCCGCCGTTCCCGGGCGGGCGGAAGGCGCTGCCCACGGTGTGGCCCGGCTCGGCCGAGTGCGGTGCTCGGCCGAGCCGGCGGGGCGAGGACTGCGGTGGGCGGGTCAGGGCCTCGAGGTGCTCCCGGCGTGACCGACCTCGGCGGGTGCCCCGGGAGTGGACGGCTCGAGGAAACCCTCGGGGTAGATCATCTGCTCGGGGGCTCGGGAGCGGCTGCGGCCCAGGGGGAGGTACAGGCCCGCGGTGACCACCAGGCCGACGATCCAGGAGACGTCGGCGCCGCCCAGTGCCTTGGTGATCGGTCCGGTGTACAGCGTCTGGTCGAGGAAGGGGATCTGGGCGACGACCCCGACGGTGTAGCAGCCGAGTGCCACGGCGTTCCAGCGGCCGTAGCGGTCGGCCGGCCTGTAGAGCGCGGGGATGTCGACCTTCTCGCGCGAGACCAGGTAGTAGTCGATGAGGTTGATGGCGCTCCAGGGGGTGAACACCATCAGCAGAGTGAGCACGAAGTTCTTGAAGTCGCTGAGGAAGTTACTGCTGGCCACGTCTGCGATGAGCACCGATGCGGCGATGAAGCCGATGATGTAGAGACTGCGCGCGCGTGGTGAGACATGCCGCTCGCGGGTGAAGGCCGACACCGTGGTGACGATCGACATGAACCCGCCGTAGGCATTGAGCGTGTTGACCGTCAGTTTGCCGACCACGACGACCAGATAGACCAGCATCGCCACCGTACCGCCGCCACCGAGGCGGCCGAGGAAACCGACCTGGTTGTCCAGGAACCCGGCGCCGGAAGCGGCCGGGACGGCGGCGACGAGGGCGCCGAAGGCCATGGACCACTGGGACCCGATGACGCTTCCCCACAGGGTGCAGTGGAAGGTGGTGCGCGGCGAGGTCAGGCGCGGAAGGTAGCGTGAGTAGTCCGCGACATAGGGGCCATAGGTGAGCTGCCAGCCGGCGCCCAGGGAGATCGCCAGCAGAAAGGTCGCGCCGTCGAAGGGCTTGGCGCCCAGAAGGCTCGACAGATGGGGCGTGGTCGTGACCAGCCGGACGGCCAGGTATGTGAAGCCGATGCCGCCGAGGACGGTCGCGGCCCGTCCGAGGGCGTGGATGTGGCGGTAGCCGAGTACGGCGACGGCGGCGGTGAGGACTCCGAAGACCGCGATCCCCACGCCTTGCATGTCGGTGTGCACGATCTCGTCGACCGCCTGCCCCGCCAGCACGGTGCCGGTGGCGGCGAAGCCGAGGTACATCACGATGACCAGGACGAGCGGCAGGACCGCTCCGAAGACGCCGAACTGCGCCCGGCTGGAGATCATCTGCGGCAGCCCCAGGCGGGGGCCCTGCGCCGAGTGCAGTGCCATGACGATGCCGCCGAGCAGATTGCCGACCAGCAGGCCGGTGATCCCCCACAGCGGGTCGGCGCCGAAGACGGTGGCCAGTGCGCCGTTGACGACCGCGGTGATCTGCATGTTCGCGCCGAACCACAGCGTGAACTGGTTGAACGGTGTGCCATGGCGTTCGGATTCGGGCACGACCTCGATGGTGCGCCGTTCGATGAGCGTCGCGGCTCCGGCGGGGGGATCGTTGGGTGTCATGGTGGTCCGGCTCCTTGGGCGAGGGGTGACCAATGGCGGTGCGGGGTCAGGGATGTGGGTGTGCGCGCGTCCGGGCGTACGGCCCGCGCTGGCTGCTCCGGTCCGGCGGGCCGACTTGCCTGGGCCGGTACTGCCGGGCTAGGCCAGAGCCCGCTGGAGGAGTTCGAGTCCCCTTGCGGTCGGGACGCTCATCCGTACGGTGCCGGGTACGCCCAGCGTGCTGCCCGGGCGGACCGCGATCCCGTGTGCGGCGAGCCTGGCGACCAGCCGTTGCTCGTCCGGGGTCTGGACCAGGAGGAAGTTCGCCTGGGAGGGGACCACGCGGTAGCCGGCCGTGGTGATGAGCTCGGTCAGCAGTGTCCGGTGCTCGATGGTGTGCTGCCTGACCGCCTGCCGGTGCTCGGGGTCGCGCAGCGCGGCGAGGGCGGCCGCCTGGGCGAGGGATCCGACGGAGAAGGGGGCGCGGATCGTGCGCAGCGTCGCCACGATCTCGGCGTCGGCCACCAGGTAGCCCACCCGCAGGCCGGCCAGTCCGTGGATCTTGGAGAAGGTGCGCAGCACTGCGACCCTGCCCTCGCGTGCGAGCGGTACGGCGGTGGTGGCGGCGGGGTTGTCGGCGAAGTCGACGTATGCCTCGTCCACCACGACCAGGCCCGCCCGGCTTGTGGCGGCGAAGTGATCGAGCGCCTCGAAGGGCAGTGCGGTTCCGGTGGGGTTGTGCGGGTTGACGACGTAGGCGATGTCCGCCGCCACGTCCGCCATCGCGTCCAGATCGTGCGTCCAGTCGCGCAAGGGGACCTTCGTCACCCGCGCGTTGACGACCTGGCTGCTGATCTCGTCCATGCGATAGGCAGGATCGGCGCAGACGGCATGTCCCCCGTGCGCGAGGTATGCCCAGGCCAGCAGGAAGATCAGCTCGTCGGAGCCATTGCCGAGCAGGATCTGGGCGGGGGAGACCTCATGCAGCCCGGCCAGTTCCGTGCGTAGCTCGTCGGCCAGCGGATCGGGGTAGGTGTGGGCCCGAGAGGCCGCCTGGGCCACCGCCCGGACGACCTCGGGGCTGGCACCGAGCGGGGACTCGTTGGAAGCCAGCGAGCCGTCCTCGGTCGCGGAGTGGGTACCGGGCCGGTAGGGATGGATACGGCTCAGCCATGGTCTGGGTGCGATCACTTGCTGTTCCCTCCGAGCATGGATGTCAGTCGGGCGGCGGCTGTGCGGACCTGGTGGGCCACGTCGCCGTCGGGTGCCCTGGTGCCGCGGAGGTAGCTGACGCCGACGGCTCCCTTGGGCCCTGCGGTGTCGAAGACCGGTGCGGCGACGCACTCGACGCCGACGGCGACATGGCCGGGGTCGGCGGCGTATCCGCGGGCGCGGACCGCGGCGAGCTCCTCGGTGAGCGTGTCGAGAGCGACATCGCCCGTTGTAACGCTCACCGTCACGTGATCGGCCAGCTCGTTGGGGTCCAGCCAGGCCAGGCAGCACTTGCCGACGGCGGTCAGATGCGAGGGCAGCCGGGCGCCGACGGAGCTGGCGAGCTGTACGCCGACGGCCGGCGGGTCCTGTTTGTACAGGTACACCGCCTCGGTGCCGTCCAGCACCGCGTAGTGGGCAGTGGCCTCCAGCGCCCTGCTGAGCGCCACCAGCTCGGCGGCGATCACGCCGCCCACTCCGGAGACGCGGAGGTGGGCCGCTCCGACCTCGAACGCCTTGATGCCGACGGTGTACCCCGCCGGCTCGCACACCTCGACGAACCGCTCGGTTGCGAGATCCCGCAGGATCCCGTGGGCGGTGCTCTTGGGGATGAGCAGCGCCTCCGAGATGTGCTTGAGGGTCAGCGGCTTCTCCGATTGCGCGATCAGATCCAGGATCCGCAGGGCCCGGGTCACGGAGCTGAGCTGCACGACACCACTCCTAGGTTCGTATATACGAACGGAAATCGTTTATATGAATGAGGTTGGGCGTGACCCTAGGGGCGGGATGAGGTGGTGTCAACGGGTCCGGACGGGGCGGTCGGCAGGTCCTGCCCGGACGGGCGGTGCTGGTGCTGCGCCGGCTTCACGAGTGTGGCCGCGTGTACTGCCCGGGCCCGGGACACCGGAATCCGCCAGGCCGCCGGCTACCGCCAGCTGCGCGAAACAGGCCCGGCACCCGAGTCCCCTCCGGGGTGCCGATCGGTCGTCGGTGGGCGGCAGGCAGGCGGGACAGGAACTCCCGGATGTGCCGGGGGAGGTGGAGCCGGGCGGCGTCGCGCCGAGCCTGATGCCAGAGCCGGGGGAGCGCCTGCGCGGCCGCGCGCTCGCGACGCTGCGCGGCTGCGCGCTCACGACGCTGCGCGGACCGGGCATCGCTGTCAGCCTCCGTACCGGCGTGGAGCGGACACCGTGCACGGCAGGCTCGCCCTTGCACCGCAGGTGACAGTTCCGGGACGCGAGGGTGTCGTGTTCGCCATCGGCGCCGCCGCAGTGCCGACCTGGTGACCGGTGGCGACGCCGTCTGCCCGCCGACCGCACAACAGACGCTGCGTCAGGGCTGGACTGCTGGAGACGATGTCGCAACCGCGCTGCGCGGGGGTCCTTGCGGCCCTGCGAAGGCCCGTGTGCGACCCGGCGTCGGGCGGGCCCTTCACCCCGGTCGCCGCAACGTTGGGCGGGATAAGTGTTATGTATAGTTCCTGGCAGCCCGCGGTCTGCCGGGCCGCCACACCCGTCCAGGGACTGTCACTTGCGGAGCACTTTCATGACACGCCGAGCCCGTGCCCTGGCCCTCCTGGCGACCACCGCGGCCATGGCCGTCGGCCTGACCGCCTGCAACGGCTACGACGCGACCTCGCCCGCCGATGCCCGCAAGCATGCCGAGAAGACCCCGGCTGCATTTGCGACCGGCCCTGACGGCGCCCCGGTGGACTGCCGCAAGCTGAAGTGCGTGGCCCTCACCTTCGACGCGGGGCCGACCGTACGCACTCCGCAGATCCTGAGCATTCTCAGCAGGCACCACGTGCACGCCACCTTCTTCACCCTCGGCAAGAACCACGTCCGGGTGTATCCGCAGACGGTCAGGGACATGGCTGCCCAGGGCCACGAGATAGAGACCCTGACCTGGTCCCACCGCATACTCACCAAGATCAGCAAGGACGAGGTCCGCAAGGAGATAACCGAGGGCCGGGACGCCGTCGAGAAGGTCATCGGTGTGCGCCCCACTCTGCTGCGCCCCCCGCAGGGCCGTACCAGTGACGAGGTCACCTCGGTCGTTCGCGACCTGGGAATGTCGGAGGTCGTGTGGAGCGCGGACGGGGCGGACTACAAGACCACGGACTCCAAGCTGATCACCCAGCGGGTGCTGAGCAAGACCAAGCGGGACGGGATCATCCTGCTGCACGACCTGATCGACCCGACGAACCGTGGCTACAACGGCACCGTCGCCGCGGTCGAGCCGATCATCACCACGCTGCAGGGCGAGGGGTACACCTTCGTCACCGTGTCGCAGCTGCTGGCGCCGGGAAAGCCGCAGCCCGGCGCGGTCTACAAGTAACCAAGCAGCACTGACCACGGCGGTCCGGGCCTGTGCGCCCGCCGCCCGCGGGATTACGCCTGCCTGAACGGCGCCGTCCGCGGGGCCGCCGCCCGCATCGGCCGGGCCGGTCGACCACGTCGTCGACGTCAGCGAGGAACCGGCCATGTCCGCGGATGCCGCTGTCCGGGCTACCGCGCGAGGCGCTGTGCGGTGAGTACGGGCTGGTAGTACCCGCTGGAGGCGGGGGTGTGCCAGGTGACGTCGGTGAAGCCGGCCTCGGCCACGAACTCGGTCAGCTGCGAGCGGGTCAGGGCCCAGTAGGTGGTCCGGCGGACTCCGACATTCCAGGTGCTGTCCGCGGGGGTGAGCTGAAAGTGCTCGAGGTCGTAATGCTCGCCGTCCTTGTGCCAGTGCCACAGCTGAAAGGTGATGGCCCGACCCTCGTGCGTCTCCGAGACCTGGGGAGGTGCTGCGGTGGGCTGGTTCCGGCGCGCCTCGTCGTAGTCCCGAACGGTGATCACCAGCAGTCCGTCGTCCCGGAGCACGCGTCGCATGCCGGCGAGTGCTGCCCGGAGGTCCTGCGCGGAGAGCAGATGCGGGAGCGAGTTGTCGGCGCACACGAGGACATCGAAAACGGACGACTGGAACGGCAGCAGACGCATGTCCGCGGCAGCCGCCTGAATCACGGTGCCCCGGGTGGTCGCTTCAGCAGCCGCGCGCGCGGCGGCGACCGGGCTCAGGTCGCTTGCGACGACCTGGTGCCCGCCCAGGGCCAGTCCGATCGCCTGGGTCCCGATCCCGCACGAGCAGTCCAGGACCCGGTGCGGTCCCGCCCCGAGTCGCCGCCGTACCAGCCCGTCCAACACCTCGGCCTGGTACGCCATGCTTGTGTCCCAGTCCCGGAAGATCAGGTGGTAGTCGGGGGCCAGTTCGTCGTAGAAGTCCCTCACCGAGAAGTCGGACATGCACCCACCGTACGGCGTGACCACTGCGACGGGTGGACAGTCCAGGCCTCCGAACCCCGACCCCGGCCTCCGCACCGGTCCTTCTTCTCGCCGGGGAGGCGGATGCGGGCTCCGAGAATCGCCGCGTCGGATCAGCGTCATGGCCCGAACTGTCGCGCACGGGGCCTCCGTCGGCCCCAACCAGGTGAGAACAGGGAAGCACCCTATTCGACCAGGCCGTGGCGGCAGCCCCCGCCGAGTGAGCGCCAGGCGGAAACGGGCGAGCCGAGAGCTTGACCGAGCAGCCACTCGGTTGCCCCGGTGAGGGCCACGGCTGCCTCGACGGGGGTGTCGTGCGAACCCGCCATCTCGGCAGCCGTGTGCCCACCGCTCGACTTCCTGATCGCACGGCACAGTCACCTCGGCCTCGACTTCCCACGGAGGCCCCCAGCGCAGATCCCAGAGGCAGCGACGCGGGAAGTAGAGCGCTGCGGTGAAGGAGACGTCCGGTACCTCGGCACACCCGAAGAGCCCGGCGAGCTCGATCCCTTCGACGCGGTGGAACTCCAAGCCGCTGCCGGTCGGGCCCACAGGCACGCCAAGATGATCGGCGAGGCTCCGCCACCGGGCGTCGGCCGTGGCCAAGGCGTTCCGAACCGCGTCGGTGGTGTCGAGGTCCGGAAACACCCAGTGCAGATCGCCCTGGTCGAGCGGGATCGCCTCCATACCGTCCAGTCTCCCCGGCATGTCAACGCGGGCCAAGTCCCCGCTGGAGCAGCCCGGTCGACCGCTTGTGGTCAGGAGGCGGCGGGAATGCCGAGCTCGGCGAGCAGACCGCGCACCCGCTCTTCGACGGCGTCGCGGATCGGTCGGACGGCCTCGACCCCCTGGCCCGCCGGGTCGTCCAACTGCCAGTCCAGGTACCGCTTGCCGGGGAAGACAGGGCAGGCGTCCCCGCAGCCCATGGTGATCACCACATCCGAGGAGTGCACGGACTCCGTGGTGAGGATTTTCGGGGTCTGTGCGGAGATGTCGATGCCGATCTCCTTCATCGCTGCCACGACCGCGGGATTCACGGAGTCGGCGGGTGCTGATCCGGCCGAGCGGACGGTGACCCGGCCACCGGCGAGATGGGTGAGGAAGGCTGCGGCCATCTGGGAGCGGCCGGCGTTGTGGACACAGACGAACAGCACCGACGGGCGTGGCGCGGGAGTACTCATGGCAGGTGTTCCTCGAAAACGAAGCGTGTGGTCAGGAGGATGCGAGTTCGGGTTCGCTGCGCGGGACGCCGGTCTCACGGTTCGCCGGGGCGGGTTCCCTGCCGTGGATCGCGGCCACGATGCCCAGCCCGAGTGCGGCGCCCAGCACCTGGGCTGCGATGAACGGGGCGACGGAGGCGGGCGCGATCCCGGCGAAGGTGTCGGTGAAGGCCCGGCCGACGGTCACCGCAGGGTTCGCAAAGGACGTGGAGGAGGTGAACCAGTATGCGGCGCCGATGTAGGAGGCCACCGCGACCGGCGCGAGGCTGCTCCTGCGGATGCGGTCCAGGCCGAAGACCAGCGCAACGAGTCCGGCAGTGGCCACGGTCTCCCCGAGCCACAGATGGCCCGCGGACCGGTCATGGGTGGAGAACCTCACCAGCGGCCTCGCGAACATCGCGTCGGCCAGGATCGAGCCGCCGATGGCGCCGACGATCTGGGCGGGCAGATAGGCGGCGACATCGCGCCAGGTGAGCCCGTCCGGACGGCGGCGGCCGGTGAACCAGGCGGCGAGGGTGACGGCAGGGTTGAAGTGCGCGCCGGAGACCGGGCCGAGCAGCGCGATCAGCACGCCCAGGCCGAAGACCGTGGCGATGGAGTTGGCGAGCAGTTGTACGCCGACGTCGCTCGACAGCTCGGTGGCCTGGATGCCGGAACCGACCACCACCGCCACCAGCAGCGCGGTTCCGATCGCCTCGGCCGCGACCCGGCGGGCGAGCGGCGCGCTCATATGCCGGCTCCCGCGGTCTGCGGGCTGGTCAGGAACGCGGCGAGTCGGTCCAGGACGCCGGGGAGCACCCAGTAGTACACCCAGGTCCCGCGCCGCTCGCAGTCGATGAGCCCGGCCTGCCGAAGGAGCTTGAGGTGGTGGGAGATCGTCGGCTGTGACAGCTCGAAGGCCGGGGTCAGCTCGCACACGCAGACCTCGCCGCCCTCACCGCGGGAGGCGATCATCGACATCAGCCGCAGTCGGACCGGGTCGCCCAGGGCCTTGAAGACCTTCGCCAGCTCGGCCGCCTGGTCCTCGTCCAGCGGTGCCGTGGACAACCCTGGACAGCAGGTGGCGTCCTGCCCGATCACCTCAAGTTCTTGTTTCGACATGCCTCTATGTTGACGTTTTTCGATTCAAGGCGCAAGCTTGTATCGACGAACGTCAATACAACCCGTTCCGCGCCACTGTCATGCCCGGCCATCGAGGAGTGAGCCATGAGTGAGCAGAACGTCGACCTGCGCGAGACCGTCCGCCGGCGCTATGCCGCGGCGGCTGTGAAGGTCGTCGAGGGCGGCGCCGCCTGTTGCGGGCCGCAGCCCGTCGAGGTCGACGAGAACTTCGGCTCGACCCGCTACACCGCGGACCAGCGTGACGCGCTTCCCTTCGAGGCCGTCGCCGCCTCCCTCGGGTGCGGCAACCCCACCGCCGTGGCCGAGCTGCGCGAGGGCGAGTGTGTCCTCGACCTGGGCTCCGGCGGCGGCATCGACGTCCTGCTCTCCGCCCGCCGCGTCGGCCCCGCCGGCAAGGCCTACGGGCTCGACATGACCGACGAGATGCTGGCCCTGGCGCTGACCAACGCGGAGAGGGCGGGTGCGACGAACGTCGAGTTCCTCAAGGGCAGCATCGAAGCCATCCCGCTGCCCGCGAACACGATCGACGTCGTCATCTCCAACTGCGTGATCAACCTCTCCACCGACAAGCCCGCCGTGTTCGCCGAGACCTTCCGCGTGCTCAGGCCCGGCGGCCGGATCGGCGTCTCCGACGTCGTCGCCGACGACACGCTCACCGCCGAGCAGCGGGCCGAACGCGGCGACTACGTCGGCTGCATCGCCGGCGCGCTCTCCTTCGCCGAGTACCGCTCCGGCCTGGAAGCCGCCGGGTTCACCGATGTCGAGATCGCCCCCACCCACCCGGTCGCCGACGGTATGCACTCCGCGATCGTCCGTGCCACCAAGCCGCTGACCGTTCAGGACGCCCACCCCGTCGCGGCTTCCAACGGTGCCTGCTGCATGCCCACGGAGAGCTCCGCCGCCCCCTGGCAGCCTCGGTGACGATGCGTCAGTCAACGCGCGCGATCCGCAGGGCAAGGACGCCCAGGGCCTCCTTCTGCGGCCCGTAGATCCGGCGGATGTTCGCCAACTGCTCCTCATGCGTCGAGTCCGGGTCCACATCGGCTGGGCCCTCGGCGTCGAGCATCTCCTCGGACGAGGTGTAGCGGGTGACGCGGACGACGCGCACCAGGCATTCGTCGCGGTCGCAGGTGAAGCGGATGTACTGTCCGGCGGCGAGGTCCCGGAGGTGCTCGTACTGCACGCGGACCTCAACCGTCTTGCGGCCTTCGGCCACCAGGTCGAAGTACTGGCGGTAGAGGTTCATGCGGCGGGCGGACATCGGTGGTCGACCTCCCAGGGCTGAGTGGTGCGGGGGTGCGTTCCGGCCGGGGGAGAAGGCCGGCAGGCGCCGCCCACATCCCTGCCCCGGGTCGAGCGCGGGGCCGTCGCCGCAGGCCTTGGACCTGGTCGACGGGTACCGCGCAGGCGCAGGCCTGACGGTCTCAGGGCAGGGTTGCCCGGATGCCGGTGAGAATCAGCTCGAGGCCGTTGTTGAAGGCGAGGTCGCGGCGGTCTCTGGGCCACGTCCGGGCGTCGGTCTTGCGGGTCTGTTCCTCGAGGGTATGGCCGTTGACGTAGGCCAGGACGGTGTCGACGGCCGTGACCGCGGCGTCGGGTGTGGTGCCGGCGGTCCGGAGGGCGGCGACGAGGTTGTGAAAGCCGGCGGCCGCCTCGGGTCCGGGCGTGTGGAAGGTCGACATGAGACGGGCTCCGTCGCGGTGCGCCAGCATCACCTCGCGCAGGCCGTTTGCGGTCTGCCGCAACTGCTCGTCCCAGGGCGCGTCGGCCGGCGCTTGCGGATCGGCGCCGGGTGTCGCCAGATGCACGACCATCGCGTCGAGCAGGGCCTGCTTGCTGGGGTAGTGCCGGTAGAGCGCGCTTGCCCTCACGCCGATGCGGGCTGCCAGGACCCGCATGGTGAGCCCTTCGATTCCGACCTCGTCCAGCAGCTCGATCGCGGCCTGCAGCACCTCGTCGCGCCGCTGCCCCATCGCGTCCTCCCTTGGGGTTGACAACTCCGACTCGCAGACGTGAACAATGTACACGTGAACGATGTTCACGTCGATGGGGGAGGTGTGATGCCACGACAAGGGGCAGGGCGGTGCCAGTGATCGGGCATGTCGGCACCCTGGCCTTCCATGCCGTCGCCTCGGCGGTTCCCGATACCCGTACCGTCCCCTTGCCTTGCCTTGCCTGGCGTCAGCCGCTTGGCGTCCACCCGCGACGGCGTCGGGCCCATCGCAGCCCGGGTGGTCCGAGAGTTTCGCCCGTGACGGACTTCGAGCTGTTCCCGTTACGGAGCAGGCCGTGCGGGCGGGTTGAGGCCGAACGCGTAGGTCGGCAGACCGAGTGCGCTCTCGGCGGTCTCACACGCGGCCGGGGGCGGCTCTCCGGAGTCGTGCCCGGCGGCTGCTCGGGGCTGGGTGTCGGGAGGCGATTGCTGCCGCGCTGCTGGACGTCGGTCTTCCAGGGGCCGAGAAGGTGACGCCCGGCCGGGACCCGTGCGGACGGCCGACTGTGCGCCCGCGGCGCGGTACGCGGTACGCGGTTGTGCGGACAGGGCGCCGGCTGTTTCCAGGCCCGTGGTCACACATAGAGGGTAAATGTAATGAAACGAACAGATCCATACACAAAAGCCAGCGTCGTCTCCAAGGACGGAACGGTGATCGGCTACCGCAAGGCGGGGCACGGCCCGGGCCTTGTTCTGCTGCACGGCGGTTTGAAGTCGTCGCAGGATCTCATGAGGCTGGGGCGGCTCATGTCGGACTCTTTCACGGTCTATCTGCCCGACCGGCGCGGCCGCGGTTTGAGCGGCCCGTTCGGGGACGAGTTCAGTGTGATGCGCGAAGTGGAGGACATGCAGGCGATCATCGCCGGGACCGGTGCTCGCTATATGTTCGGATTGAGCGCAGGGGCGCTGGTCACATTGAGGACAGCGCTCGACGTGCCCGCGATCGACATGGCGGCACTGTATGAGCCGCCCTTTGCCATCGGTCACTCGGTGCCCACGGAGTGGGTGCCCACCTACGAGAGGAGGCTCTCTCAGGGGCGCATCTCCGCAGCGCTGATCACCGTCATGAAGGGCCTGGGCACCGAGCCTCTGTTCCAGCGGACGCCGCGCTGGCTGCTTGTACCGGCGATGGCGCTCATCATGCGGCTCCAGGGTGACGGAAGCGACAGCGAGGTCACCATCCGCGATCTGGTGCCGACAATGCACTACGACGTCCAGGTGATCCACGAGATGAGCGATACCCTCTCCGACTACGAGAATCTCGACATCCCCGTCCTCCTCATGCACGGGACCAAGGGGCCGTCCTATTTCAAGGTCGCAATCGAAGGTCTTGCCGGTGCCTTGGGGCAGTCCCAGGTCGCGATGTTCTCCGGCCTGGGCCACGACGGCCCGGAGGACGACGGCAGGCCCGACCGGGTCGCCAGGGCACTGCTCGATTTCTTCGGCCGCAGTGGTACCTGAGTTCTCCGGCCCGGACCACGGAAATCTCGAACTCGCCCGATCAGCGCGACACCCACCTGAGAACAGAAGACAACCTCGCGCCCCTGGCCGAGCCACCCGCCGCCTGGGGACGGGCCGGTGACCGCCTTCGCGGTCACCGGCCGGTCAGTGAGATCCGCCCGTGGGAAGTGGGTGTCATGGGTCGACCGTCGGCACGTCCGCGGGCAGTTCCGCCCAGACGGTCTTCTTGTGGGCCCGATGGCGGGTGCCCCACTGATCGGCGAGGCTGGCGGTGATGAACAGCCCACGGCCGTTCTCGTCGATGGTGCGGGCGTGTTGCACCTGCGGAGCGCTGGGGGAGGCGTCGCTGACCTCGCAGGTCAGTTTCCGGTCCAGGATCAGGCGGAGTTGCAGGGGCGGAGCCCCGTAGCGGACGGCGTTGCCGACGAACTCGCTGACGATGAGTTCGGCGGTGAACGCGGTGTCCTCGTCCACGCCCCAGGCCCGCAGCCGTTCGCGGGCCGCCGCACGGGCGATCGGTGCGGCCTCGGGGTCCGCCGGCAGTGCCCGGGTCAGGTCGGTCGGCGGACAGCGCCATGGTACGGGCGAGCAGCATCACTGTTTCGCCGGCCGGGGGAGCATCGGCGACCGCGTGGGCGATCGTGTCGCGCAGGTCGTCCAGGGGCCTTGTGCGGGCGTCGTCCAGGAGCGGGCGCAGCGGGCCGGACGGTGCGATCAGCTGGTCGGCGAGTGTGCCTGTTCCCATGGCCAGGGTGGTGTCCGCGGGGAGGTCGACCGTGGTCGCCGGGAAGGGGGCGTCGTCCCGTCCCGTGAGCAGGGGACCCGGGGGGACGGGCAGCGGGGCCGAGGTGCCGTCGGGGAGGACCGCGACCGGTTCGGGGAGGCCGGCGCGGGCGATGGTGCAGGTGAGTTCGATGGGGTCGTAGATCGCGACGGCACAGCCGACACGGAGCGGGTCGGGCTCGCGGGCTTCCGTTGGCAGCGCGGCGTATGCGGGGACCATACGGGCGACGGACTCGCTCAGCCGGGCCAGCAGCTCGTCGGGCTGCAGGTCCAGGGCGATGAGGGTGTGGAGGGCTGTCCGCAGCAGTCCCATCGTGATGGCTGCGGCAATACCTTGTCCGGCCACGGAGCCGACGACCAGCGCCGTCCGTGCGCTGGGGAGGGCGATGACGTCGAACCATGCGCCGCCACCTGCCGGATCGGAGAGGTGCAGTGGGGAGGCCTCCACGGTGGTCTGCCTGACCGGGTGCTGGGGGAGAAGCCGGCGTTGGACGGTCGAGGCGATGGTCCACTCGCGCATGAAACGGCGGGCGTTCTCGATGCAGAGCGCGGTGTGCGCGCAGACGGCGGAGGCGACTGCGATGTCCTCCTCGTCGAAGGGGGCCTGGTCCTGCTGGCGGTAGAAGCTGGCCAGGCCCAGGGCCTGACCGCACAGCGCCAGCGGTGCCACGATCACGGAGTGGGCGCCGGATCGCCGGACGGCGTCGGCCCGGGAGGGGTCGGCGGCCAGCCACGAGCTGTTCTCGTCGATCGGGAGCAGGAGCGGCCGGAGGTCGGACAGGATGTTCGAGAAGGGGGCACCGGGCGGGAGGGGACGTACCTCTCCGATCGGGTAGGCCGGATGGCCGCCTTGAAAGGCCGCCCTGCGCAGGGGAACGTCCGGGCGGACGGGGACTGCGGGAGGGTCTTCTCCCCGGACGACGTCGTCGACCACTTCGACCACGGCCATCGCCGCAAAGGCGGGTACCACCGCATCCGCCAGTTCCTGGCAGATGATGCCCACATTGAGCAGATGCCCCACGCTGGCGCGGACATGGTCCAGGAGGGCCAGTCGGCTGGTCGCGTTCTCCCGCTCGGTGACGTCGACCGCGGATGCCACCAGCCCGAGTACATCGCCGTGGGAGTCCTCCAGGCGGAAGTACGAAACGGAGTGGGTGCGGCACCTGGGCCGACCGGGCCCCAGGATGCCCCGGACGAGCCGGTTCGCCACCGGTTCGCCGCCGACCAGGACCCTTTGTGCCACGGCGGCCTCCTCCTCGGGGTCGCCGAACGCGGACACCTCGATGAAGGACCTGCCCAGGAGGTGCTCCGCCGGCGCGTCACGCAGGATGCCGGAGGTGGTGCTCACGCGGACCACGCGCAGCTGATCGTCCAGGATCAGCAGAGCCACCGGTGAATGGGCGAACATGGCCTCCAGGATCGCCACGTCCTGTCCCGGCATGCTGTCCCGCGCCGCGAGCACCTGCCACACCACCGCAGTGCCGCGCAGTACCGGCTTGACCAGCACCGCGGCCGAGTCCGGGCACCCGCTCCGCGGGGAGTTGCCGGCCGTGGCGACCTCACGCACGAGTGCGGTCACGGGCCGGCCGACCGCCTCCTCCGAGGACCGCCCGAACCGCTCCTCGGCCGGACGCCCCCACTCGATCACCCGGCCACCCTCGTCGATGAGGACGAGCACGTCATCGCTGGGCATCCGAATGCACCTCCGCCTCCATCCCTGCCCATCGGTGCGGACCGCAGGCCCGCTCACCCGAGAGCTACACCGATCGGCGGCAGACCGCTGCCAGGCGGGACGTACGGCGGGATACCGGCGGCACCGCTGTCGGGGGCCTGGACGGAGAGCTCCCAGGCCCCGTGAGGCCGGTGGGACGGCTGCTCGCCGAGTGCCGGGATGAGCCCGTCGCACCCGTCCGACCGCAGCACCCGGGAATCGGCTCGCCATGGCCGGTGGGGGCCCGGCGCTCAGATCCAGGCGTTGAACCACATCCTGGAGTACCAGGCGGAGTACGGGATGGTGTCACCGGTGTAGATCGGAAGGAAGTAGACGAAGTTCGCAATGATCAGCAGGACCAGGACCCCCGCGGCCGACACGCCCCGGATGCGCCTGGTTCTGCCGGCCCCCGGCGGCCCGGCCATCGCGCCCACCGTCATCGCCACCGCCAGGCAGACGAACGGCACAAAGGCGACCGCGTAGAACGAGAAGATCGTGCGGTCCTGGTAGTGGAACCAGGGCAGGTAACCGGCGGCGACCGCGCACAGGACGGCGCCCGCGCGCCAGTCCCGGCGCAGCGCCCATCGGTAGAGCAGATAGGCGAGCGCGCAGCACCCCGACCACCACAGCAGCGGCGTGCCCAGCGCGAGGACGCTCTGCACACAGCCGGCCGGGGCGTGGCAGCCCTGTGCTCCGGCCTTCGGCGACTGGTAGTACTGCAGTACCGGGCGGCCGAGGACCAGCCAGCTCCAGGGGTTGGACTGGTAGCGGTGGGGTGAGTGCAGGCCGACGTTGAACTGGTACACCTGGTACTCGTAGTGCCAGAAACTGCGGATGGTCGCGGGGATCCACGACCAGGTGCCGCCGCGGTCGTCGGCCCAGTGCCGGCCGTAGGCCTTGTCGGAGGCGAACCAGCCGGTCCAGGTCGCCAGATAGGTGGCGGCGGCGGTCGGCACCAGCGACAGGGCAGACCAGCCGAGGTCCTTGCGCAGCACCGCCAGGTACGGACGTCGGGCCCCGGCCAGGCGCCGGGAACCGACGTCCCACAGCACGGTCAGCACCGCGAAGAAGACCAGGAAGTACAGGCCGTTCCACTTGGTGGCGGCCGCCAGGCCCAGCAGGATCCCGGCTGCGATCCGCCAGGGCCGCAGTCCGGTTCCGGTGCGGCCGGCCGTGGTGGGGTCGGGACGGGCGAAGCCTGCCTCGTCCACGGGCAGGGCCGCCGCGAATCCGGCCCGTGCCCGGTCCCGGTCGACCAGCAGGCACCCGAAGGCCGCCAGGACGAAGAACATGACGAAGATGTCGAGCAGGGCGACGCGGCTCATCACATACTGCAGGCCGTCCACGGCCATCAGCGTCCCGGCCAGGCAGCCCAGCGCTGTGGAGCGGAACAGGCGGCGTCCTATTCGGCAGAGCATCAGCACCGACAGGGTGCCCACCACTGCGGCCATGAAGCGCCACCCGAGCGGGTTGAGGCCGAAGATCCACTCACCCGGCGCGATCATCCACTTGCCCATCGGCGGGTGGGCCAGGAACGCCCCGGTGTCGGAGAGCGGTATCACCTGGGGGGTGCCCAGGACCTGCGGGTCGGCGACGGTGCGGTCCGGCCAGGTGCCCTCGTAGCCGAAGGTCAGCAGCGACCAGGCGTCCTTGGCGTAGTACGTCTCGTCGAAGACGAGATCGTGCGGGTGGGCGAGGTGCCAGAACCGGATCACTCCAGCGAAGACGGCGACGAGGACCGGTCCGAGCCAGCCCGTGCATCTCGCGGCCCGGAGGGCCGTGGCCGGGCTGAGCCCCAGCGCGTCCCACAGCCGGGTTCCCGGCTCGGGGAAGGGCGGCACCAGACGCACACGGGTGTCGGGACGGCGCGGCGCCGTGTATCCGAACCGGTGCAGCCGCCGCATCCAGGAACCGGGCTCGGACTCCCCTCGGGCCGATCCCGGGGCCGAACCCGTCTCGGGCAGGGCGCTGCTCAGCATGCAGGTCTCTCCGTCGCAGTCGGGGATGAACCAGAGATCGTTGCGACCGATGGTGCTACGACCCGGGCACGTCATGCTCGCACGACGAAGAAATCCCCTCGCGGCCACCACCGTGCGATCGGCTGCGGAACGGCCTGCCGGCCCGGTCCGCGGCGTCCTCGCGGTCCCGGGGCGGCACCGCATCCGCCGGGCGCGTCCCCGCCCGGCGGATGCGGTGTCAGATGGTGTCAGCGCAGGCCGAAGGCTCGGGTGATGGTCTGCGAGACACTGTTGTCGGCACTGTCCTCGGCAGTGACCCGGAGGGTGACGAAGTGCGCCGACTTGGGCGCGTGCAGATCGGTCCGCCAGCCGTCACCGCTGTGGCTCAGTGCGGCCTGCTGCCAGGTCACTCCGTCGTCGTAGGAGACCTCGAGCGAGGGCCGGCCGATGGCGGCAGTCGTGCCGGGCAGATGGGACGCGGTCACCGTCAGCCGGGCCTGCCGGTCCGCCCGTCCGGCCCGGTCGGTGTCCACGCCGTAGTCCAGCTGGATCAGCGGCAGCGCCTCGGCCTCCGCGGCGGCAGAGGTGAAGTCCCACTCGGTCAGCGTGTGCGTCGAGTAGGGGGCGGCCCAGGTGCCGCGGTCGTTGTCGACGACCACCCGGTAGGGCAGCCGCTCCGGGGGCAGCCCCAACGCCACCGCCTTCTCGGCGTTGCCCCACATCAGGAGCTGATCCCCCTGGTAGAGCCCCACCCAGTCCTTGACGTCGAAGTTGTCATAGGCGTCGCCGACGTGGCCGGCCCCCGAGTCGCCCCAACCGGGAACACGGGCGATGAGGTCGTTGCCGTAGCGCATCGGCTGGTTGATGACCGAACCCATCCGGGGCCGCTGGATCGGGCCGAACCAGCTGACCTTGGAGGTCGTTCCCGCCGCATAGTGCAGGACGTCGAGCGACTCCTGCGAGGTCTCACCGTAGATACCGGCGTCGTCCAGCCAGTCGGTGTCCGCGGTGACCCAGTCGGTCCGCTCGCCCTGGGCGGGAACCGGGAAGGCCCTCCAGACACCTCCCCAGCCGTCCGAGATGTCACCGCGGTACTCGAAGGCCTTTTCCGGCCGGTAGTTGCGGAACGAGACGTCCACCCGGGCCAGGTCGCTCGGCCGCACCCGCCAGGTCGGGTACGCCGGGACGGAGCCGGACCAGTGGTGCACCACGTCGTAGAGGTAGTCGGTGGTGGGGTGGGAGCTGACCTTCAGGGTGACCGAGCCACGCTGGAGTGCGTCGATCAGATCAGCGCCCTGGTCGGTGTTGAGCGTCGCCACCGTCAGCGGTGCCGGGCTCTCCGTACTGTCGGTGGGCTCGTTCCAGGGATCCTGCCGGCCGATGCCGTCGTTGGCGACCAGGAGCAGTCGCGCGCCCGCCGCCGCGGCGGTCTTGGCCTGCTCCTCGATGGCGGTCGTGTCGCTGCGCCGCACCACCACGGCCTTGCCGCGTACGTCCATGCCGGCCAGCGCCTCGGCCGTGCCGTCGCCGGCGAAGACCGCCGTCAGTCTGCGGGTTCCGGCCGGCAGCGGCTTGGCCGCCCGCTTGACCAGAAGATCGTCGTAGCTCCTCGATCCCCTGGACAGGGTCAGCGCCGGCTGCTCGAGGCGGAAGCGGGCGCCGAACCTGAAGCCGTCGGTCGAGCCCCCGGTGCCCGGGAGCGTCCAGATGCTGTCATAGGCGTCGGGCCCCTGTACCTCCGAGACAGCACCGGGCATGAACGAGTCGGTCTCGGAATTGGCGCCGAACGACTGGCTGATGTCCAGCCGCGACAGGACCGCGGTGGCCTCCTTGGGTACGGATGCCTGGACCTGACGGGCTTTGCGGGCGTCCAGCGTGATGGTCAGGTCGTGGTCCAACTGGACGCCGGTGAAGGCGAGCAGTGCCAGACCCAGCGAGTGAGGCCCATCGGCCCCCTGCACATCGGTGAGGAGCCACCCGCTGTAGGCACCGGTGGGCAGCTGAGGCACGGTGCCGGTGCCGGACGCGTCGAGGGTCACCGTCGGCATGCTGTGCGCCGAGACGATGGTGACCCGGCCGGAGAGCGGCTTGCCCGAACGGTCCTTGGCGACGATGGTCAGGTCGTGCCGCGGTCCCTCCCTGACGGCGCCGATCAGCGTCCGGGCCCGCACCACCCCGGTGCCGTCCGTACCGGTGATCATGCCGCTGACCGGCTGGAAGGTCGGCAGGCGGTCCAGCGTCGCGGTGAGCGTCACCGAGGCGGTGCCGTGCGCGGGAACGGTCACCCGGTTCTCGGAGAGGGAGAACGCATCGGCAGCGACGGTGGCGTCCATCGCCAGGTCCAGGCTGACCGGGGCGTCGCCCACATTGGTGTACGTCACCTTCTGGACGTCGGTCTCCCCGGGCTTTGTGGGCCAGGTGTGGAAGCCGGAGTAGGCGCTGACGGTGGCGAAGACCGAGGCATGCACGGCTGCCAGGGCGTCGACCCGTCCACTGCCCGCCTGGTACGGGGTGTACTCCGGGGTCGCCTTGGCGCTGCTGACCAGCGCCTCCTTCAGCTGCGGGCCGGTCCAGCCGGGGTGGGCGGCGGCCAGCAGCGCGGCCGCGCCGGCCACATGCGGCGTCGCCATCGATGTGCCGCTCATCGTGGTGTAGTATCCGGAGCCGACCGAACTGTCCTTGGAACGGGCCGCCAGGATGCCGACGCCGGGGGCGGTGATCTCGGGCTTCAGCCCTCCGTCGCCGCGACGCGGGCCCTGGCTGGAGAAGTCGGCGAGGTGGTCCGCCGAGTCGACGGCGCCGACCGTCAGCGCGGCGTCCGCGGCCCCCGGGCTGCCGATGTTGTTCGGGCCGGCGTTGCCCGCAGCGATGACGAACAGGGCTCCGGTCTCGGCGCTGAGCTGGTTGACCGCCTGGCTCAGCGGATCGGTGCCGTCGCCGTCGCCGCCCAGGCTCATGCTGATGATCCTGGCCTGCTCGTCTTTGGCGGCCCATTCCATGCCCGCGATGACCCAGGACTCCTGACCCTGGCCCCGGCCGTTGAGCACCTTGCCGATGGCCAGCCGTGCGCCGGGGGCGACGCCCCGCTCCTTGCCGTCGGAGGCGCTGCCGGTGCCGGCGATCGTCGAGGCGACATGGGTGCCGTGGCCGACGTAGTCGGTCATCTCCTGCTCGCTCGGCACGAAGCTGGCGGTGGCGTCGAACTGCCCGGCAAGGTCAGGGTGTTCGAGGTCCGCCCCCGAGTCGAGCACGGCAACCCTGACGCCCTGGCCGGTGTCGCCCTCCGCCCAGACCTGCTGCGCGCCGATCTGGGCCGTCGACTCCGCCAGGTCGGCCTTCACCTTGCCGTCGAGCCAGACCTTGGCGACACCACCCGCGAAGGCGGGGTTCGCCGAGCGGGCCGCCGCGCCGGAACCGCCGGTGAGTGCGGACCAGAAAGCCGACGCCTGCTCGCGCTTCTCCGCGACGGCCGCGCCCTGAACGCTGTCCAGCCGATGGGTGACGGTCGAGCCAGCCATCCTGGGCCGGGTACGGGACTTGGCCGCGGTGTCGGTGTAGCGGACGATGAGCGGCAGCTGGTCGGTGTGCGCGTCGTCGTAGCCGTCCGCGATCAGCCGCGTCACATTGAACAGCTGCTTGTCGAGCCTCCCCGAGCTGATGTACGGCAGGGCGGCGTCGGGGTAGACGTATGTCGAGCCGTCGAGGACGGTGCGGTGGAAACCGGTGGTGGTTCCCGTCGGGCTTTGCAGGGTCTGGACGGTGGTGCCGTCGGCGGCGGTGCCGATCGTGACCTTGTCACCGGTGATCAGGGTGATGCTGTGCATGCCGACGCCACCGGATGACTGGTGGACGGCGCCGACGGGCGGTACGGGACGGGAGCCCGCGGGTACCGCGGCGGTGGCCGGTACGACCCCTATTGCCAGAGCGACGCCTGCGGCAAGCGCGATCCGCCCTGGCCGGCGTATGAGAGAGATGGGCAAGGAGACCTCTCGGGTGCGGTGGAGGACGCAGGAACCCATACGTCGTCGGGCATCCGCCGCCACCACCTGCAGCTGCGTGCATCGACCGTGCACCCGGGCCCGGGGATACATCGGTCATGTGCTGCACGCCCAACTCGTGGCCGCTCCGGTGCCCGTGCGCCGTTAACTCCTGCTAACTGTGGGGCTCAGCCTCACCTCGGGGCGCGTACCATGTCGACCTGATTCGGCCTGGCCCGAAGAACGACATTCCGGAAGGACCGCCCCAGGTTGCCATGGTCTACCGCATACACTTCACCGTTCAGGACCTGGCCCGGACACGTGTGGCCGAAGGGCCGATGCCGCTGCACGAGGTGGAACTGGCAGCGCGAGCCCTGCAGAGCCGCAGCGAGCCCGCCCGGCTCGACGCCTGGCGGCGCCATGCCCGTGCACAGCTGTCTGCCCAAGCTCGCATGGTCCTGGCCCTCATACCCGCCGTGGGATGCTCGCCGGGCTTCCTCAGCCCCGTCAAAGCGGGCACCGTCGAAGAACTCGTGGACCAGGTACGCAGCACACCTCGCGAACGCATCCGGGCGAGTCTGCTGGAGGCGGCAGATCACCATCCCTCCCTACCTGCGTGGGCCGGCCGCCTGGCAGACGATCCCTCTCTGCTGGCCGAGCTCTGCGCAGGGCTCAGCCACCTGCATGCATGCCTGCTGGCCCCGTACTGGGCCCAGCTCACAGGACATCTGGCGGCCGATCAGACGCTGCGCCTCCAGCAGGTGCTCGTCGGCGGTGTCGAGCAGCTGCTGACCCGGGCCAACCCCCAGTGGATGCGGTGGAACCCGCCGGTTCTGGAGGTGCGGATGGTGAACGGGGCCGACCGCGACCTCCACCTGCAAGGGCAAGGCCTGATGCTCATTCCGTCGATGTTCTGCAGACGGACCGTGGTGACCGACAACCAGCCCGTTTCCGTGAGCTACCCCGCCTATCCGGACCCGTCTGCATCCGAGCTCACCCCTGCCTCCGTACCCGGCCAGACGGGCCACCCCGGTGTGGCCACGCTCCTGGGCCGTACCCGCACCATGGTGCTGACCACCATCGCGGATCATCAGGGCTGTTCCACCAAGGAGTTGGCCGCTCACGCAGGTGTCGCACCCGCGAGCGCAAGCGAACACGCCTCCGTTCTTCGCGAAGCCGGACTGATCCACTCCCTCCGCCACCGGAACTCTGTGCTGCACAGCCTCACCCCCCTCGGCCTGGCACTCCTCAACACCTCGGAGAGGTGCTGACTTCCTCTCGGAAGGGTTCACCGAGGGAACGCTGCCGCTCCGTGATCGGTGGTGGCTGAACCTGAACCACCGATCACCGGCTGCTTGGGCCTGTCGCGGGGTGGCGCCATGTGCAGGGAGGCGGTTGCGGCGCCGGTGCGGGCCCAGGCACCCGGGCAGCCCCGCTCGGACCGCATCCCGCCTGCTCCGACAGGACTGCGCAGACCCACCGACCAGTATCACCAGGTGCCAGGACCTGGACCTCCCCCTGCAATTTCCGGCCCGACCACCACCGTCACCGTTCCCGCGCCACCGCCTCGCCGGTGCTCTCCTCCGCCGTCCCGCAGTCGAGGGGCGCGGACCGCCCGCGTCCTCCAGACTGGGCTGTGTGGCCCGGCGCAACAAGGAGGTCGAGGCGCTGCTCCAGGAGTACGCCGACCTGCTACTGATCACCGGTGGGGACGCATTCAAGGCGCGTGCCTACGAGAAGGCCGCGCGCGCTGTCGGCGGCCACCACACCGATGTCGCAGGCCTCGACGTCAAAGGCCTCCGCGAGATCCCGAACGTGGGGAAGTCGATCGCGGAGAAGGTCGTGGAGTATCTGCAGACCGGGCGGCTGCCCGCGGTGGAGGAGGTGCGCGAGCAGATCCCCGCCGGGGTGCGGGAACTGCTCGCCATCCCCACCCTCGGCCCGCGCAAGGCCATGGTCCTCCATGAGGAGCTCGGCATCTCCACTGTCGCGGAACTCACCGAGGCCATCGCTGCGGAGCGGCTGCGCGGGCTGAAGGGCTTCGGTCCCAGGACCGAGGAGAACATCCTGCACGGCATCGAGCTGCTCCGGGCGGCCGGCGGGCGGGTGCCGATCGATGTGGCCATGGAGGTGGCCGAGGAGGTCGTCGCGGCACTCTCCCAGGTGGCCGGCTGCGAACGCTGCACCTATGCGGGATCGCTGCGCCGGATGCGGGAGACCATCGGTGACGTCGACATCCTGGTCGCCGCCGCCGAGTCCGAGCCCTTCATGCGGGCCTTCACCGAACTGCCGCAGGTGGCCGAGATCGTGGTGGGCGGCGCCAAGAAGACATCGATCCGCACCACCAGGGGACTCCAGGTCGACCTGCGGGTGGTGCCCCCCGAGTCCTGGGGCGCCGGACTGCAGTACTTCACCGGCTCCAAGGCCCACAACATCCGCACCCGCGAGCTGGCCGTGCACCACAAGCTCAAGCTCTCGGAGTACGGCCTGTTCGACACCGAGAGCGGCGACCTGTTGGTCTCCAGGACCGAGGAGGACGTCTACGCCAGGCTGGGTCTGCCCTGGATCCCGCCGACGCTGCGCGAGGACCGCGGCGAGGTCACCGCCGGGCTCAGGGGAGAACTGCCCGAACTGGTCACCCAGGACGACCTCCGCGGCGACCTGCACTCCCACACCGACCTCACCGACGGCCTGGCGACCCTGGAGCAGATGGTGGAGGCCGCCGCGGCCCGTGGCTACGCCTACTTCGCGATCACCGACCACGCCCCTGACCTCGCCATGCAGCGGATGACCGAGGAGAAGATGCTCGCCCAGCGGGAACAGCTCCGGGCCCTGGACGGCAGGCACCGCCGGATGCGGCTGCTGCACGGCACCGAACTCAACATCGACCCCGACGGCGGGGTGGACTGGCCGGAGGAGTTCCTGCGCGGCTTCGACCTGTGTGTGGCCTCCGTCCACTCCCACTTCAACCAGTCGGCGGAGGCGATGACCCGCCGCCTGGTCCGGGCCTGCGAAAACCCCTGCGTCAACATCATCGGCCACCCCACCACACGCATCATCGGCAAGCGGCCCGGCGTCGACGCCGACCTCGACGCGGTCTTCGCCGCCTGCGCCCGCACCGGCACCGCGCTGGAGATCAACGCCCAGCCCGAGCGGCTCGACCTGTGCGACGAGCACATCCTGCGGGCCCGACGGCACGGGGTGAAGTTCGCCGTCAACAGCGACGCCCACTCCACCCTGCACCTGGACGCCATGCGCTACGGGGTCGGCACCGCACAGCGCGGCTGGCTGACCAGCGACGACGTGATCAACACCTGGCCGCTGACCCGGCTGCGCCGCTTCCTGCGCAAGGGCGGCAAGGACGGCAACGGATGAACACCAGCGCCGGGGTGACCCACCGGCTGAGCGCCGACCATCTGCTGGACGGCCGGACGGAGCCCGGTGAGGAGATCGCCCTGCGGGTCGACCAGACCCTCACCCAGGAGTGAGATCTCTCCGGTCGGAGCCCGCGCGATGCCGTACCGCTCCAACATCCCCAAGCACGCCGAGTTCACCCTCACTTGGATCGACCTGGAGTACCCGCAGCGGGCGGCGGCCGTCCGCGGCGAAGGCGGCCATCTGATCGTCGGGGGAGAGAACCACGGCCAGGGCGGCTCCTCCCGCGAGCACGCCGCGAACCGAGGCCGTCACGGCCCCGGTGGTCCACGGCGGTGGACGGACCGTCCAGCAGGTGGACCAGGACGGCCCCGCCCTTGGTCCGGCGGTCAGCCGAGGTGGGCGGCGATGGCTCGCGCGCACGCCAGGGACTCGGTGTGCGTCGTGTCCACCTCCACGTCGTAGAACACCCCCTGGTGAACCACCTCGGCCTGCATCGCAGCCATCCCCTGCACCCGGTCTCCCCGCGCGATCTCACGGCCTGCAGCGACCGCACTGTCACACCTGACCCCGACCCACAGCACGGCCACGCCGTCCAGAACCTTCTGCCACCGCTGCTGGGACGCCGCTCCGCCGAGGAAGACGTCGTCGATGACGACTCGGGCACCGGCACGGGCCATTGCCGCGATGCCCTGCGTCCAGGCCGCGTCCAGTGCCATGAAATCCGCCCCGACGCTCACCCCGCCGTCCGCCGCGATCCGGATCCCTGCGTCCGACGCCTGCATCTTCGCGGGCATGGCATCGACGAAGGAGTCACACCCGAACGCCAGCCATGGATCGGGCAGCACGGCCTGGAGGCACCGTACGATCCCGGACTTCCCCGAGCTGGAACCACCGTTGAGAATGATCACCTGAGTCGTCACCGTGCCACAGTAGGGCGCTTCCACCGTGGCACGAAACCAATATCCGGGCCTCCCGCCGCGCTGCCGCAACCCGGTGAACATCCTGGTCCGGTCCGGTCCGTACAGCCGACGGTCCCGGCTGTTCGAGCCGTCCGGCGGGTCATGGGGAGTCGCGGTGCGTCGCCGCAGAGCACCGGGGTTGGCGCAGCGGACGACGAGGGGCAACCGGCTCAGGCCCGACGCCGCCGCAACCGGCGGCGCACCCGCCCGCCTGCCGCGCCGGTCGGACGCCCGGTTGCATCGTGCTGAACGGCTGCCCGGTGCCCGGTCCATTCCGGATCGCCGGGCGACAGGACCGGCGCCCGGCGTTCGGCCTGCGCCCGGACCTCGTGGTGGGAGTCATGGGCGGTGATCCGCATGGCCTCCTCGTACGAGGCCAGGGCTCCCGCGATGGCCGATCCGGCCAGGCCGCGGCGCCGGATGACGCGCTTCAGCCAGGTGAATGAGCCCAGCACCGCGGCAACGCCGGCGACCACGACCAGATACGGGACGACCTCACCCATGCAGCCTCCCTGGTTCTCCGTTCCGGCAGCTCGGTCCTGCTCACGCCTCTGCGTCGTGACCCGTTCGTCGGCCCTGGGCACTGAGCGATCCCAGAGCCGCACAACCACGCCCACCGTGGCGATTCCGCGCGCGACTCCGTGCCCGGGACAACCCCCCTCCGCGCTCTGCGGTTCCCGGCTGCGCCGGGCGGGCCCCACCGCTCGGGGATCCCGCATGCTCCGGTTCACGAGGGCTTCGCGCACCGTGCGAAGGGCGTATCCATGACCAGCGTGAGAGGTCATTCGGTATCACCCGAAGGGCAGCTGCCGGTCTCGCTGAAGGCCGTCTCGCGGAGCTCCGGAGGCAGCGCCGCCGACGGGGCGTCCTGCGCTGCCGGAATGGTCCGTCCCATGCGGGCGAGGGGGAGAGAGCCATCAGCAGCGGGGAGAGCAGCATCCCTGCGGCCGTCACCGCGAGGCTGGTGCGCAGCCCCCATTCCACCGCGAGAAGTCCGCCGAGCAGGGAGCCGAGTGGGGTCAGTCCCATGCCGACACATGTGATCGTCGCGGCCGCGCGGCCCTGCATCCCGTCCGGGGTGACGGCTTGCCGGACGGCCATGACGGTGACGCTCACCAACTGGCCGACGGTCCCGAACACGAAGTTGACCGCAAGGAGCACGGGAACCGTCACCGCGGCGGGGCCGTGCAGCGTGGGAACGCACAACAGCACGCCGTCGCCCAGTGCCGCCGAGTACACCATGACCGCGCCGTGACCGAACCGGCCGGGCAGGCGGGCTGCCAGCAGTGAGCCCAGGAGCGCGCCCGGCCCTGTGGCTGCGAGCGCCAGCCCGACGGCGGTGCCCGACAGGTGCAGTTCCCGTGGCAGAAAGAGCAGATAGACGGTCATGGTGGCCGCGAGGGAGAACTGGTAGGCGGCCGAGGCGAGGCACACGGTGCGCAGCGAGGTGTCGCCGGCGACGAAGCGCAGGCCCTCATGGATCCGCCGCCACACCCGAGGGGGACACTCCGCGGGCTCCGGGAGCGATTCGGTCCGGCGGATACGCCGGATCGACAGGAACGACAGCGCGAAGAACAGCGCGCTGGACGCGGCAGCGATCGGGGCCGACACCAGGGAGACCAATGCCCCGCCGAGGGCGGGTCCGCCGATCTGCGCCGCGGAGCGGCTGCCCTCGAGCGCGCTGTTGCCCCGCACCAGGTGGTCGCGGCTCACCAGCCTTACGAGGGAGGCCTGGTAGGCCACATCGAAGAAGACGGAGAGGGCCCCGACGGCGAAGGCGACCAGGATCAGCGCGGGCAGGCCGAGCCAGCCGAGGAGTCCGGCGACGGCAGCGGCGCCCAGGGTCACGGTTCGGCCGACATCCGCCAGGACCATCACCGTGCGGGTGCGCCACCTGTCCACCCATGCGCCGACGAAGAGCGAGAGCAGCAGGATCGGCGCCTGTCCCACCGCGCGGAGGGCACCCAGTTGGCCGGCACTGGCGTTGAGCGTCAGGACGGCGAAGAGCGGCAGAACCACCAGACTGGCCTGCTCGCCGAGTTGGGAGGCGGTCTGGCCCATCCAGAGGCTGCGGAAGTCGCCGTCCCGCCACAGGTTCGAGGGGGCGGGTCGGCCGGAATCGGGTACCGGGGAGGAAGCGGACGGCACGGGGAGTCCTTGGGTCGGCGACAACGAAGCCCGCCGCCGGGCAGCCCAGAGGTGCACCGACGGTTCACGGGCAGGGGAAGGCTCGCTGTGCCGCAACATCAAGGGCAGCACGCGATGACAGGCCGTTCACGGCCTACAACGTCAACGCGCGCTCGGACGACCGGGCATGTGTTCAGCTCCTCGTGGATCACTGCGCCAGGTCCGAACTCTAGCCCCGGACGGCCCGGCGCGAAAGTCCATTGAGGTCCAGGGCGGGCGGCCGGGCACCAGGCGTGGCGCGTCGTCGCACTCCCGGTCCGGCGCGGTATCACACAGCTTGGGATCGAGGCGTCCCCTCGCGGCGAGGGCGGCGAGGGCGGCGACGGCGGCGTAGTGCGGTGGGCGGGTCCGGGTATCGCACCCGCGTCTCCGCCGCCGACCGGGCGACGGGCGGCGTGGCTCAAGGATCGCTCCGTCCCGTCGAGACCTGCCTGGCCGTTGACGACCGGGCTCCGGATCCGAGGGCTGCTCGACCACCTCCCTGCCCCGGGCCGGGAGGAAGAGGGCCGCTGGGACTTGGAGGTCTGCGACAACGCCACTAAGGTAAGCCTTACCTAATAAGCGAGGTGCTTATGTCTGCCCCGAGTCTCCCGGCCGAGCCCACACCGGCTGAACGGTCCCGCTCGATCCTGGCGACCGCCACAACGGTTGCTGTGACCACGCCCTGCCGCAGCCTCTGGACCGCCCATGTGATTTCCGCGGACCACACAGGCCGAATGCTCCTGTCCGGCGAGGCGGCCGACGTCCACGCGATGGAACTCGCCGCCGCACCGCGGGGGCAGGCCGCCACGACAATCGACATCACCGATGTCGCCGCGGCACCCGTACGGGACCGTGTCCGGGCCCGACTCGCCCTCGGCGGCTGGATCAGCGTCCCCGCCGACACTCCCGGCACCGGCGGCCGCACCGTGCTCAGCTTCGATCCCGCGATGATCGCCCTGCAGACGGACGGCCAGGTACACCCTGTGGGCCTCGACGAGTTCGCCCTCGCCGAAGCCGACCCGGTCGCCACCCATGAGGCCGGCCTGCTCACCCATCTTGCCGACCAGCACGCCGACATCATCGCCGCACTCACCCGTCAGGTGGGGGCCCGCCATCTTCTCGGCGTCGTCCGAGCCCACCCCCTGCGCCTGGACCGATTCGGCATCGTGCTCCGCATCGAACGCGCCCGCACCCACCACGATGTGCGCCTGCCCTTCGAGACCCCGCTCGACCACCCCGCCGACACCGGCCGGCGCATCCAGGAAATCCTCACCCGCACCCACATGTGCCCGCGCCATCGCACCGCCACCGGGCCCGGCAACGGCTCCTAGCCACCCCGTGCGGGACACCGGGCCGGCGCCCCAGAACCCTTTGTGGCAGTGACACTTGCCGTTCAGGGTGGCCTTGTGGGGTGGCCTTGTGCGGAAGCCGGCAGTCGTTCCATGGTGGACGGGGAGCGCGTTGCTGGAGAGGAAGGGGCGGCCGGATGACGGGCGGGGACAGCTGGGAGTTCACCGACGACCGGGGCCGACGGGTGGCGGCGGGTCGTCGGCCGCAACGGGTGGTGGCCTACATACGGGCCGGCGCAGCCCTGTGGGACCTGGGCGTGCGGCCGGTCGCGGTGTACGGGTCGAACCACGACGGGGAGCTGCCGGACCCCGTCAAAGCCGGTTCGCTGCCGCTGTCCGAGATCGCCTATCTCGGGGCGGGGGAAGACATCGACGGCGAACGGCTGGCCGCGCTCGACCCCGACCTGATCGTCGACGTCACCTACGACGGGTCCCTGTACGCTCTCCCGGGCGCTGCCGTGAAGCACCTCGAGGCAGCCGACCGCTCCGTCGGAGTACCGGCCGTCGCACTCTCGGTGGGCACGGACGCGGACCTCCCCGGAATTCTGCAGCGCTTCACCGCGCTGGCTTCAGCACTCGGTGCCGATCCGCAGGACCGTCGACTCAGCGCCTCGGCCGAGGAACTGACAGCGACCGAGGAGGCACTGCGGGCGGCCGTCGCCGCCCGGTCGGCACCCCTGACGGTGCTCACGCTCTCCGCGGCCGGCCCGGACCTGGTGCACCTTGCGCGCCCACAGGCATGGCCCGAGCTGCGCCACCTGGCAAGCCTCGGCGTCCACACCGTCGACCCGGGACCGGGTGGAGGCGCCAACTGGCTGACCTCCGACTGGGAGTACGCCGCGTCACTGCGAGCCGACCTCGTACTGGTCGACAGCCGAGCCCACGCCACCCGGCCCGAGGAGCTGACCACCAATGCGGACTGGCGCTCCCTCACCGCCGGAGCGCAGGTCCAGCCTTGGAACCCCGAGACCCCGTGCAGCCCTGCAGCTTACGCCCGCTTCATCCGGAGCGTTGCCGACGCTGCGACCTGACCGCGGCCGGAACGGCGGAGGCGACCGCCGTCCGGCGGCACGGTCCGGCGCCACACACCTGGTGGGACTCGGCCACGTGCCTGCGCCGGAGCGCCGATCCATCAGCGGCCGGGCGGGCCGTGCGGCGAGGGCATGGGCCGCCATGTCCAGCGGACGGCTCCGGCAGCTGCGGGGGGACATCGATGCACCACGACACCCCCACTGGAGCATCAGGGGTGTTCCCCGGAGGCTCGGGTTGGACAACTCGGTTACGGCAGAGGTCCGGTCGCGGCCGGACACGCGATCCAGGCCCTGCCGGCGACGAGGCCGAGATGCTCCCGGAACTCGTCTGCGGACGGCCTGCGGAAAATGATTTGCCCGGAGCCGCGGCCTCGATCATGATCCCCCGCATGGACCTGTAACGGCTGCCACGTAGCGAGAGCCCGACCTGTCGCGCGGTCGACCTTGGAGCCAGATGACCCGGCCCCGAGGCGATGACCTGCGCCCTCGTGTGCATCCGTCAGATCTGGGAGCCGCAGCCCGGCCTGCGAGAGCTCCTGCTGAGTCCTGAAAGCAACCACATCCATGAATACCGAACGCAAGGCCCTGTGGGCCGTGCGGCAGTCCGCGCTGCCCACCGTCGTACGACCCTGCCCGGACTGCTCCGGCATGCGTCACCGTCCGTCGGGCAAGATTCGCGTCAACGCAAACGGCAAACTCCTCGACGTCTGGCTGCTCCTGAGCTGTGCAGCGTGCGACCGTCCTCGAAGGTGCCGGTCCACGAACGCGTCCATGTCTCGTCGCTGGAGCCCGCCCGCCGGGTGGCATATGAGAGCAATGACCCGTCGGTGGTGCGGGAGTTGACGATAAGTGCGTCCCTGGCCGCGAAGAACGGGTACCGCCTCGACTGGACCGGTACCTGGGAACTGGAGACCCGGACGCCCCTCTACGCACTCGACGACCCGACACCGCTCCAGGTACTGGTGAGCTTCGAACTGCCCGCGCCGGTCCGTGTCGAACGACTTCTCATGCGCGGGCTCGGTCTCAGCCGCGCCGAGATCCGACGCATGGTCGGGGACGGGCGTCTCCACCTGCCGCTGGCCTTGGACACCAAGGCGCACCAGGATTTCGAACTCACCATCCATGGACCCGGCTCCGTCGACATCGCGAAACACTCGAGGCACCTCGGCTCTTCGACCGACCTGCGACCCGACCTGAGCCACGTCGGGACGCACGACACGGCGCAGCAGCTGTCGCGCTCGGCGACGGCGGGAGCGTAGGAGAAAGGCAGCAGGGACTCCTGGTCAGCCCGTCGGCGTGAACAGCCTTCGAGCTGCCAGGGGGCCCTGCTCTGTGACCGGCGTGACGTTGAGCGCGCGCAGGGTTAGCTGACGTCGCAGGCGAGTAGCCTGTCGCCGCCACCATGCCCCGGGCGATGCAGAGGGGTCGAGTAGCCGGTGAAGATGCCGACTCAGTGCCGCTCGCGGTCGGGGGCGGCGACCTCGCGTACGGCGTCGGCGACGGCCGGGAAGTCCTTCTTGAGGATCGCGCCGTGGTTGCTGGCGACCTTCGCGGCGATCCGGATGTTCGGGTTGCGGACGGTCACCGCATCGAGGCTGGTGCGGATGCGCTCCTGCTCATCACCCTTGCTTCCGAAGGACGTCCCCGAAGCGACCACATACCGCACCGGGACGGTGATGCCGTCCAGCACGGGGGCCAGCTCGCTTTCGCGCGAGAGCCTGCCGAGCTCGATGTTGCTGTCGGCCTGCTGCTCTGCGGTCATCCGGGGGGCCAGGCCGGTCGGGCGCAGCAGCGGCAGGAACCAGCCCATCCGCCGGAACAACGTGCGGATCCGCTGCTCCATGGCGTCGTCGAGCCAGTCGTGCGGGAAGGCGCCGTCGACCAGGACCGTGCCCACGGTGCGGTCGGGGTTCCGGTTGGCCCAGTGTGCCGCGACGACCGCTCCGTAGGACCAGCCCACCAGCAGTGCCCGGTCGACCTGCCGGGCGGCGAGGACGGCGTCGACGTCCCGGACGGCGGCCTCGAAGGAGTAGTCCGCGGAGCGTCCGGACTTCTTGCCGCGGGCCCGCTCGTCATAGGTGATGTGCCGCCACCCTGTGCCCAGTTCGGCGATGACCCGCCGCCAGTATCCCTGGGTGGCGAACTGGCCGTTGAGATAGACCACGGGGATGCCGGGGCCGCCGGTGTCGGTGACGGCCAGGGCCGTGTCGTCGACCGGCACCATGCCGGTCCACCGCGAACTGATCGAGGACGTGTCGTTCTTGGCCATGTCTTCCCCCTGGTCGTGTGAGCTGTCTGGTCGGGCTTCTCCCCGGGGGTCTGCAAGGGCACGCAGGCCCCCGGGGGACGGGCGGTCGCGTCGTCGGTGACGAGCGGCAGGTTCTCGAACGCGGTGGGGCCGGCCCGACGAGCCTGGCCTTGTCCGCTCAGAGGCTGTGGGCGGTGATGTCGCCGTGGGAGGTGGTGGCGCGGATGTCGAGTGCGGTGGTGCCGTCGTTCTTGAGGGTGTTGCTGACGCGGCCGTGGCCGGTGCCTGCGTCCAGTGCGGCCGAGACGCCGACGGCGGCGCCGACCGAGATGTCGCCGGACTGGGTGCGCAGCACGACCGCGCCGCGCACGGCCTCGGCGATCCGGATGTCGCCCCTCGCGGTGCTGATCTCCGCGGGGCCGCCCAGTCGGCCCACCTCGACGTCGCCGTCGACCGCGGTGAGGCGGACGCTTGCGGCCTCGTCGATCCTGGTCCGGTGGTACGCGCCGTCGAAGTCGACGTCTCCCAGGCGGCCGATGGTGCGGAGCTCGGAGCTGGCGGCCTTGCCCTCGACGTGGGAGCCGGCGGGCAGCTGGACGGTGACCTCCACGGATCCGGAGGGGCCGAAGAGCTGGTTCTTGGGCTCGGGGGTGCGGATCCGCAGGACCCCGTCGGAGTAGGTGACGGTGGTCTGTTCGGCGGTCTGGACGTCGCGGTTCTTGGCGGGGTTGGCGGGCAGGACCTCGACGACGGTGTCGGCGCGGTCGGCGGCGATGAGCTGGATGCGCCCGGCGGGGATGTGCAGGACGGCGGAGATCGGGGCGGGGGTGGCGAACTTCTGCATCATGCTCTCCCGTGGTCGTTCGCTCTTTCTGACAACAGAAACGCTACGTTGCTTTCCAAGGTGCTGCAATGTGTCTGTTGCGAATAACTGACATCAATGCAGGTAGAGCGCGGAAAACTGTTGCAACGGCCTCAGTGGTAACGCAACGTCATATGCTCCTCTCATTGCAATGGCTAAAAAGTGAACGCTATGGCGGGGGAGCGGGGCCACCATGACGGATCACCGAGGAGACCCCCGTGCGGGGCGGCGGGATCACCCGGTCGGAACGCCGGCAGCTTGCGCCGGGGTCGGCCGACAGCCTCCCCCGGGCCGGGATCGCCCGACGCCTCGACCCTCAGACCCCGACGATCACACATGAGGTGAGCGCAGCGGCCGCCCCACCGCCCACCGAGCCGACCCCGGTCACCTGGTCACCCCTGTGCCCCGGCCCTGTTGCAGTGCGTTGCCACCGAGAGTGGGGTGGGTGTGTGCAGCGGTCGATCGCCGCCTGCGCATGCCGGGATTGTTCCGGTCCGACCTGCGGGGTCGCGCCCTCACCGCGTCGACCCCGGCCTTCGTCGGGCTCCGGCTCGGGGCAGGGCGGGGCGCAAGCGGAGGTGGCGCGGTGAAGCGGTGGCGGGCTCTCGTGATCCTGGGGACGGCCCAGTTCCTGATGGTGCTCGACACCTCGGTGATGAACGTGTCGATCAGCCGGCTGGTCGAGGACTTCGACACCGACGTCACCGCGATCCAGGCCGTCATCACCCTCTACACCCTCGTCATGGCCGCCTTCATGATCACTGGCGGCAGACTCGGTGACATGGTCGGCCGCCGCCGTATGTTCGGGTTCGGCCTGGCCGTCTACGGCACAGGGTCCGCGGTGACCGCCATCGCGCCCACGCTGTGGGTCCTCGCACTCGGCTGGTCGGTGATCGAGGGCCTCGGCGCCGCACTGGTGCTGCCCGCCCTCGCGGCATTGGTGGCCGGGGCGTACCGGGGACGGGACCGTGCCGTCGCCTATGGCGTTGTCGGCGGGCTCTCCGGGGCGGGCATCGCGGTGGGCCCGCTGGTCGGCGGCTGGGTGACGACCTATCTGACCTGGCGGTTGGTCTTCGCTGCCGAGGTGGTCGTGGTGGTGGCCGTTCTGTGCTTCCTACGGTGGGTCGACGAGCAGCCGCGGCAGGGGCCGCGCGTCCGGCTCGACGTCCCAGGTGCGCTGCTGTCGGTCGTCGGTCTGGCGTTGGTCGTGCTGGGCGTGCTGCAGAGCAGCACCTGGGGGTGGCTCCGGCCGCGCAGCGCCCCCTTCACCGTCTTCGGCTTCTCCCCGACCCTGTTCGTCGTCGCCGCCGGAGCAGTGGTGCTCTTCCTCTTCACGTCCTGGCAGCGCCGCCAGGAGGAACAAGGCCGCGATCCGCTGGTCAGCCTCGCCCTGTTCGGCATCCCGGCCCTGCGCTCCGGTCTGGCGGTGCTCCTGAGCCAGAACCTGATCCTCCTCGGCCTGTTCTTCACCATCCCGCTGTATCTGCAGGTCGTGCAGGGCTTCGATGCCTTCCGGACAGGCTTGAGACTCCTGCCGGTGTCGGCCACCATGCTGGTGGCGTCGATGAGCGGGCCCCTGCTCGGCAAGGTGGCGGCCCCCCGCAGAGTGGTACGGCTCGGCCTCCTGGTGCTGCTGGCCGCAATCCTGTGGCTGCTCGCCACCCTCACGCCGCGGATCGACGACCTCTCCTTCGCCTGCGCGATGGCGTTCCTGGGCATCGGGATGGGACTGCTCGCCTCCCAGCTGGGCAACATCGTGCAGTCCAGCGTCGGCGAGGCCGACCGCAGCGAGGCGGGCGGTCTGCAGTACACGGCCCAGAACCTGGGCTCCTCGCTCGGCACCGCGCTCATCGGCTCCATCCTGATCGGCGCCCTGGTCGCCGTCTTCACCGCCAGGATCAGCGACGACCCGCGGATCTCGGACGCAGTGCGGGACCAGACCGGCATCGCCATCACAAGAGGCGTCAGCTTTGTGAGCACCGACCATGTGCGCACTGCGGTCGAGAGCACTGGTGTGCCGCCGGCGGAGGCCGAGGCGTTCGTGGAGAACTATGCCGAGGCCCAGCTCTCCAGTCTCAAGGCCGCCGTCCTCGCGACCGCCGGGATCACCCTGGCGAGCTTCGGATTCACCCGCCGCCTGCCTGCGACCCGGTCGAACACCAGGTCCGACGCCCGATGACCGGTCGGGCCCCGCTCGGGAAACGCAAGCTCGTCAGCCGGGACTGCGTCGCTGCGGACGGGGCGGCACCGTCCAGCGGCGGTCCGTCCGCATGGGGGTGCCTCGCTGGGCACAGCACCGGCATGGGGGCACTGTGGTGGCATGACAGGGCGTAGGACACGTGGGGGCGTCGGGCGGGCTGCCCTGGACCGCTTGGACCGCCTGGACCAACGGAGACAGGCGGCCGCCCGGCGTCTGGGCTCGGGCGAGGCCGGCATGGTGTGGAACCGGCTCACAGCGGTCGACTTCTTCGGCAACTCCTTCCAGCTGGCCGCGCTCGCGATCCTCTGTTTCTTCCCCTTCCTCATCGTCGTCACCGCCGCGGCCGGCCGCGACGCCGTGGCGGTGGTCGTCGGCTGGCTGGGACTGGACCAGCAGGCGGCGCAGGCGGTGGCCACCCTCTTCAAGACCAGTCCCGGGCCGGGCACGCTCACAGTCACCAGCGCCTGCCTGCTGGTCCTCGGGGCCATGGCGGTCGCCGGCACGCTGCAGAGCTGGTACCGCAAGGTTTTCGATGTCCCCGGCGGCGGGTGCCGGGACGTCGCCGCCCAGCTCCTGTGGCTCGCGGCCCTGCTCGTCTACGGCGCCGTGCAGGTGGAGGGCGGGAGGGCACTCGGCTCGGTCGGCGGACCGGTGCTCCAGGGCCTGTTCGGCCTCGTCCTGGCGGTGGTCTTCTGGTGGTGGAGCCTGGAGGTGCTGCTCGCGGGCGCAGTGCGCTGGCGTGCCCTCTTCCCCGCGGCTCTGGCCACCGGTCTTTGCTGGACGGGTCTGGGGGTCTTCTCCGCCCTGTACTTCTCCGAGGCGATCGTGGCCAATGAGCACAGCTACGGGCCCATCGGTGTCGTCATGACCATCCTGTCCTGGCTGGTGGCGGTGGGGGTGGTCGTCCACCTCGGGGCGGTCGTCGGCCGTCTGTACGTCGAGCACCGCGACCGGCCGGCCCCTGCTGCGGGCGGCCCGCCGCAGGGCTGACCCGGGGCGCACCGGTGCGTTCGGAGGTCCGCACAGGGGGCGGGACCATCGGCGCTCGCCGCGGCCACAGTCCGGTCGGGTGCGGCGCTGGAGAAGCCGGGGCGTCCCCGCGCCGGGCTCGCCGAAGCCCTTCGCGGGAGCGCTGGTCGTCAGCAGTGCCACAGTCGATCGGCAGACCCTGGCGGATCGCTGGTGCCCCCGTGGACCGGCCGACTCCGACCTGGGGGGATCGGCGGCGCGCCGATCCCCCCAGCAGTCGGTGACTCGCTCCCGATCGGCGGCGGAGGTGGTCGCCCGGTCGCAGAGCGGTGCCCCGGGCCGCCGTGCCGCGTGGTGGAGGTCCGGCGTGTCCTG